>DASYBY010000614.1:0-8967 GCA_036500525.1 Baekduia sp.
GCCTGCCCGATCGCGCTCGTTACGAGGCCGAGCATGCCGGGGCGATCGGCGATCTCGACGCGGATGATCAGGCTGTACTGGGCGGAGAGAGAGGGCGACATCCCGCCGGACTCTAGGGCAGGAGAACACCCGGACACCGCCCCGACTTGGGGTACTTGTATGGCAGTCACCAACCCGCCGATCCCTCAGTAGATTGCCCATCCAGTGAGCACAGCCAAGTGGATGGGACTCGTCGCGGCGGTCGCGACGCTGGCGAGCACGGCGACGGCGCCGGCGGGGGCGGCCACCGGCCGCACCGCGGCGCTCCGGCAGCTCGCCACCGACGAGCTGAGCGCGCTCTCGCGCGGCGACGCGCACCTCATGTGCCGCATCCTGGCCCCCGACGCGCCGATGAAGCACGGCGGGCAGCCGCCGTGCTCGCGCATCCCCGCCCAGGACGACCGCGACGACCTGCCGACGAAGCTGCGCCTCCGCGCGATCACGATCCGGGTGTCCGGCGCCACGTACGCCCGCCTGGACATCAAGGCGACCGCGGCGCAGGTCACCAAGCGTCGGGGACGGCTCACGACGCACACCGTCCACGACGTCCTCCGGGCCGTGCGCACCGGTGGCGCGTGGAGGCTCGCCAAGCCCTCCGGCCTCTTCTACCTGATGGTCGGCGCGCCGGCGCCGAGCGACCTGGCCGCCGCCGCGCCGACCGCGACGTGGCCGGTGCCCGACGAGCACCAGCCGTCGGTGAGCGAGCAGCCGCTGCTCGCGCCCTGCCGCGTCCCGCCGCCGCTGGCGCCCTCGGCCGTCTGCCCGACCATCACGACCCTGGACCTCGCCGAGGGCGCAGACGGCGGTGCGGTGTCGGCGTGGACGACGCAGACGAGGGACGGGACCCCGGTGCAGGTCCTCACACGACCGCTGACGGCCGGCGCCGGCGTGGGAGCGCTCCTCGACGCCCACGGGCCGGGCGACCCCGTCGACGAGTGGAGCCTCGTCGACGACGGTCTCGTCGCGACCGTGCGCGGGGCGCTGCTCTTCGAGCACGCGCAGGCGGGAACCGGCCTGCGCGCGATCCCGCTGGACGCCCGCGGCGCGGTGCGCGGCCCTGCGCAGACCATCGAGCGGTTCAGCGTCGACGGGGGAGACGGTGCGACCGCCTTCGTCGCCGCGACGCCGCCGCAGGCCACGACCGCCGCGGTGCTGCTGCAGACCTACGACGATCCCGACGAGCCCCTGACGCTGCTGGCCCGGTTGACGCCCGAGGGCACCCCGGCCGGCCCGAAGGTGCCGGTGAGCGACGTCGGATACACGGGGGACCAGATCGCGGCGGCGGCGCTGCCCAACGGAGGGCTGCTCCTCGTGGACGCCGTCAACCGGCAGATCACCGTGAGCCACCTCGGGCCGGACGGACGCCGGATCGGCGCCGCCGCGGTCCGTCCCGTCCCCGACATGCTGAGCCGCCCGGCGGTGGCGGTCGGCGACGACGGCCGGGTGCTCGTCGCCTGGGAGCAGAGCGACGACCATCGGCGGGCGTCCATCCGCGCGTGGGCAGTGGATCCCTCCTCGGTCGGCTCCGGCACGCCGGTCCGCGTCGCGACCGCGCCCGCCGCGCCCGACGGCAAGTGGCCGCAGACGGGGATCGTCGCGTTGGCCGCGGCGCGCGACGGCGGCTGGACGCTCGCCGCGACCCGCCAGGCCGCCGCCGGCCGGCGCTCGACGACGGCCGTCCGGCTCGACGCGACAGGTCGCCCGATCGGTTCGCCCACGCCGGTGGCCGGCGACGTGGACGCGCTGGCGGTCGCCGGCGACACCGTCGCCTGGATCGCGCCCCCGCAGATCGCCGGCCTGCCCCAGATCCGCGCCGCCCCGCTGCCCTAGACCGCCCCCGCTAGGGTCCACGGCATGGCGGAAAACGGGTCGGCGGGCCACCACGACGAGCTGTACCTCATCGACGGAAGCTCCCTGGCTTACCGGGCGTTCTTCGCGCTCCCGGAGTCGATCGCGACGTCCACGGGGATGCCGACCAACGCGATCTTCGGGTTCGCCTCGATGCTGGTCAAGCTGCTCACCGAGCACGGCCAGAAGCCGACGATCGTCGTCTGGGACGCCGGCCACTCCGGGCGCAAGGAGGTCTCGGCCGACTACAAGTCCACGCGCCAGTCGCGCCCCGACCTGCTCAAGGAGCAGTGGCCGCACCTCGCGCCGCTGGTCGACGCGTTCGGCTACCGCAACGTGTCGGTGGCCGGCTACGAGGCCGACGACGTCATCGCCTCGATCGCCGAGAAGGCGCGCAACGCCGAGCCGCCGGTGCCGGTCGTCGTCGTCACCGGCGACCGCGACATCTTCCAGCTGATCGATCCCGACTCGACCGTGCGCGTCATGGCCACCGGCCGCGGGATCACCGACACCAAGCTCTACGACCACCAGGCCGTCATCGACCGCTACGGGATCCCGCCCGCGTCGATCCCCGACTTCTACGGCCTCAAGGGCGACACCTCCGACAACATCCCCGGCGTCCCGGGCATCGGCGACAAGACCGCGGCGGACCTGCTGCAGAAGTTCGGCGACCTCGAGACGATCCTCGCCTCCGTCGACCAGATCTCCGGCGCCAAGCGCAAGGAGAACCTCGTCAACCACGCGGACGACGCGCGGATCTCCAAGCAGCTGGCGACGATCATGCGCGACGTGCCGGTCGACGTTGACCCCGTGCACGAGGCCGCGCAGGCGCCCGACCGCTCCAAGCTCCGCGAGGTCTTCCGCCAGTTCGAGCTGCGCGCGCCGCTGGCCCGCCTGGAGGACGCGCTGGCCGCCGACGACGACAACGGTGTTCCCGCCGCGATGCCGGCCGAGGCGGCGACCGTGCGCATCCGGGTCCGCGAGGGCGGCCTCGCCGACGTGCGATCGCTCGGCGCGGCCGGCTCGGAGATCACCGTCGCGCTGGAGGCACCGCTGATCCCCGAGGGCCAGCTGCTGGCCGAGGAGCCGCACTGGCGCTTCGGCGCCGCGGTGGGGGAGGAGGCCGTCGTCGGCAACCTCGACGACCCGGCCGAGCTGGTCGCGGCGCTCGGCGACCGGCCGGTCATCGCCCACGACGCCAAGTCCTGGGGCTCGGTCCCGGCCAACCTGTCGCACGACACGCTGCTGGCCGCCTACCTCCTGGAGCCCGCCCGCCGCGGCTTCCCGTTCGCCGAGATCTGCGAGGAGCGGGGCTTCAAGGTCGACGCCACCGAGCCGCTCGGCGCCGACGCGGCGCTCGGCCAGGCCCTCGCCGCCTGGCAGCGCGAGCAGCTCGACGAGCGCGGCCTCACGTCGCTGCTGGACAACGTCGAGCTGCCGCTGGTCGAGGTGCTGCGCGCCATGGAGCTGGCGGGCGTCCGGCTCGACCAGGAGCGCCTGGCGACCATCCGCGGGCGCGTGCAGGACGAGATCGCCACGCTGGAGCGCGAGATCTGGACGCTGGCCGACGAGGAGTTCACGATCGGCTCGCCCCAGCAGCTCGGCGCGATCCTCTTCGACAAGCTCGGCCTCTCGCGCAAGCGCCGCGGCAAGACGGGGTTCTCGACCGATGCGCGGGTGCTGCAGGCCATCCGCGACGAGCACGAGATCATCCCGAAGATCGAGCGCTGGCGGGAGCTCAACCAGCTCATGAAGACCTACCTCGACGTGCTGCCGCAGCTGGCCGACGCCGAGTCACGGATCCACACCACCTTCGTCCAGGCCAACGCCACGACCGGCCGCCTGGCCTCGATCAACCCCAACTTGCAAAACGTGCCGGTGCGGACCGAGCTGGGCCGCGAGATCCGCGCGTGCTTCGAGGCGGCGCCCGGCAATGTTCTCATCAGCGCCGACTACTCACAGGTCGAGCTGCGCGTGATGGCCTTCATCGCCGGCGAGCCGGTGCTGGAGGAGATCTTCGTCCGCGGCGAGGACGTGCACACCGCGACCGCCTCGCAGGTCTTCGGCCGCGCCGCCGAGGACCTCACGCCGATGGACCGCTCCAAGGCCAAGATGATCAACTACGGGATCGTGTACGGGTTGAGCGACTACGGCCTGGCCGACCGGCTCAACATCGGCCGCGACGAGGCCAAGGCGTTCATCGACGCCTACCTGGAGCGCTTCTCGAAGGTCGCCGAGTTCATGGCCTCGACGATCGAGCAGGCCAAGGAGCAGGGCTACGTGCAGACGCTCTTCGGCCGCCGCCGCCAGATCCCCGAGCTGCGGGCCCGCAACTACCAGGTGCGCACGCTGGGCGAGCGCCTCGCGGTCAACACCGTCATCCAGGGCACCGCCGCCGACATCATGAAGCTGGCGATGATCGGCGTGCACCGCGGGCTGGCGCAGGAGTCGCTGACCACGCGGCAGATCCTCACCATCCACGACGAGCTGCTGCTCGAGGGCCCGCCGGAGGAGACCGAGGCGGTCAGCGCGCTGCTGGAGCGCGAGATGCTCGCGCCCTGGGGCGATCGCACGCCGCCGCTGGCCATCGACGTCGGCGTCGGGCACACGTGGATGGAGGCCAAGTAGCGCCGGCGACGCGCGGCCTTGAGGCCGGGGACGAGGCTCGTTACGATCGGCACGAATCGCTCGTCATCCCTCGGAGGTGCTCCTCATGGCTGCCGTGCACATGCCGCACCCGATCCGCGACCATCCCGAGGCCGGCCGCACCGCGGTCGACGCGTTCTGGGTGCTGGCGATCGGCGTGATCGCCGCCTACGCGTTCTTCGCCGCCCTCGGCGCGTTCTCGCCGGGCGACGTGCTCGGGGTCACGATCGCCGTCGGCGTCCTCGTGGCGCTGTGGATCGTGCGGGCGGTGCTGGGCCGCGGCGGCCCCGGCGACCGCGACCCGCGGATCGTCCACGACCGTGAGCGCCGCGGCTTCTAGACGGCGGCGACCGGCTCCGCGGTCCAGGGCGCGACGGCCCACGGCGTCGAGCCGTCGAGCGCGAACGACGGCGGCGCGATGTTGAGGTAGTGCGTGAACGCCCAGCGGATCAGGCGCGGGCGGCTCATGATGTCCAGCGTCGTGTCCATCGCGGGGTACTTGTTGACGCCGCTGAAGATCGTCTGCACCCGCCACAGCCAGTCGAAGGCGAAGCGGTGGTCCTCGTTGAACGCGTGGTAGCGGGCCAGCGCCTGGGCGCGGGTCTGGCGCCCGTCGATGACGCGGCGCAGCTCGCGGCCGCAGGCCAGGCCGAAGTAGAAGGCGGTGCGGATGCCCTCGGCGGTCGTCGGCAGGCAGTGGCCGGCGCTGTCGCCGGTGTAGAAGACGCCGTCGCCGGTGGCGTCGCGCAGGCGATGGGGGATCCAGTTGCCCTGGTAGCCCAGCGGCTCGATGTCGAGGTCGGCCGACAGCTGCACGGTCGGCTCCTTGACCTTGAGGTGCGGATCGAAGGACCCGACGCCGACACGGACCTCGTCGCCCGCGGGGAACGCCCACGAGTAGCCGGGACCGATGTACTTGGGGTCGAGCCACAGCTCGAGGTCGTCGCCGGTGCCGGGCGGATGGACCTCCAGGCCGCGCGAGAGGCGCGCGTCGGGCGGCTGGATCGCGTCGGGGCTCGACGAGAGGACGCGGCGCCAGCCGAGCGCGTCGACGACCAGGGGCGCCCGCAGGTCGCCGCGGTCGGTGTGCACCGTGTGGACGGTGCCGCGCGTGATGCCGTCGACCTTCGCGGTGTCGAAGGTGAAGTCGCCCTGCTCGGCCAGCAGCTCGCAGAGCAGCCGGTAGTCGAAGGTGGAGAACGTCCACGGCAGCGACCACCGGTAGGTCTTGGCCGGGCGGTGCACGACGAGGTCGCGGAAGGTCTGCTTGATGGAGGGTTCGAGCCCGAGGTTGACCAGCCACTCGGTCGGCGCGGCGCAGGCCGAGGTCTGCCGCTCGCCGATCTCGTAGCGGTCCACGACCAGCACCCGCGCGCCGCTGCCGCGCAGCTCACGGGCGACCGAGAGGCCCGCGAAGGAGGCCCCACAGACCACCACGTCGTAGTCGCCGCTGAGCGGGGTACGCTCAGCGCCTCTCTTCGTCGCGCGAACGGGCATACCGGGCGATCGTAGCCGCGGTCCTCCATGCCTGGGCGCCCGCCTGTCTCGTGCGTATTCGCGCTACCCTTCGCGGTCGCACATGACCCAGACCATTTCACCAACTCCCGAGGCGAAGATCGTCGAAGGCAGCGATGGCTTGCTGCTTGAGATCGACGGTCAGATCGTCCCGAATTACGACGCCACGTTCTCACCCTTCGAGGAGGGTGACGTTGTCAGTGGCCGCGTCGTTCGCATCGATAACGACGAAGTCCTCGTCGACATCGGCTACAAGAGCGAGGGGGTCATCCCCTCCAACGAGCTTTCGATCCGCAAGAACGTGGATCCGCACGATGAGGTGGAGCTCGGCGAGGAAGTCGACGCTCTCGTCCTCACCAAGGAGGATCAGGACGGCCGCCTGATCGTCTCCAAGAAGCGCGCGCGCTTCGAGAAGGCCTGGCGCAACATCGAGGCCGCCGCCGAGTCGGGCACGCCCGTCACCGGCACGGTCATCGAAGTCGTCAAGGGTGGCTTGATCGTGGACCTCGGTGTCCGCGGCTTCCTGCCCGCGTCGCTGGTCGACATTCGGCGGGTGCCCAACCTCGATGAGTACATGGGCCAGCCGATCGAGTGCAAAGTTATAGAGCTTAACCGGTCGCGAAACAACGTGGTCCTGTCGCGACGGGCCGTGCTGGAAGAGGAGCGCAAGGAACAGCGTCAGGAGATCCTGGATCGCCTGCAGCCGGGTCTTGTCGTCGAGGGCGTCATCTCGAACATCGTCGACTTCGGCGCGTTCGTGGATCTGAACGGCATCGACGGTCTCATCCACATCTCCGAGCTCTCGTGGTCGCACGTCAACCACCCGAGCGAGATCCTGAACATCGGCGACACCGTCCAGGTCAAGGTCCTGGACATCGATCGCGACCGCCAGCGCATCTCGCTGGGTCTCAAGCAGACCCAGGAAGATCCGTGGCAGCGCGTCGTCGACACCTACAACGTGGGTGACGAGCTCGAGGGCACCGTCACGAAGGTCGTCACGTTCGGCGCGTTCGTCGAGATCCTCGACGGCGTCGAAGGCCTCGTGCACATCTCCGAGCTGGCCGCGCATCACGTGGAGAACCCGCGTGAGGTCGTCCAGCCGGGCGACGTCGTGCGCGTGAAGATCCTCGAGATCGACTCCGAGCGTCGCCGCCTCTCGCTGTCCATCAAGCGCGTGGAGGGCCAGATCCTCCCGAGCGAGGTCCGGGCCCGCGAGGCCGGCCTGCCGCTGCCCGGCGAGGGTGCCGGCCCCGGTGACCTGGACGACGTGCCCGAGCTCGGCCTGAGCGAGGACGTGTTCGCCGGCGAGGGTGCCGACGGCGAGATCGCCATCGACGACGCCGCGGCCGAGGAGGCGGGCCTGCCCGTCGAGGCCGCCGCCGACGCCGAGGTCGAGGCCCCTGAGGCCGAGGCCGGCGAGGTCGCTGACGCCCCCGAGGCTGACGCCCCCGAGGCCGAGGCCGCCGTCGAGGCGCCCGAGGCTGAGGTCGCCGAGGTCGAGGCCCCCGCCGAGGAGGCCGAGGCCACGCCGACCGCCGACGAGGTCGAGGCCGCCGCCGAGGCCGCCCCGAGCCCGGACCCGGCCCCCGAGGCCGAGGCCGCGCCCGAAGGCGACGCCGAGCCCGAGGCCTAGAGGAGCGGCGGCCGGTGGCCGCACGCCCTGAGCAGGACGTTGAGACCAGCGGCCGCACCGATTCCGGTGCGGCCGCTGGTCGTTCGCCCGACGGCGAGCAGCGTCCCCGCGTCCCGTTCGTCGGCCTGACCGGCGGGCTGGGCTCGGGCAAGTCGACCGCGTGCGCGGCCCTGGAGCGCCTGGGCGCCGCGACGCTGTCGACCGACGCCGTCGTGCACGAGCTGTACGCCTCCGACGCGGTGCGCGACGCCGTGGTCGCCCGCTGGGGCGAGGAGGTCGCGCCGGGCGGGACCGTCGACCGCGGCGCCATCGCCCGCCACGTCTTCACGGCGCCCGCGGAGCGCAAGTGGCTCGAGGAGCTGCTGTGGCCGCTGGTCGGTCAGCGGGTCGCCGCGTTCCGCGCTGAGCAGGAGGTCGCGGTGCCGGCGGCGAAGGCGGCGGTGGTGGAGACCCCGCTGCTCTTCGAGGCCGGCCTGGACGGCATGTACGACGCGACGATCGCGATCGTCGCCGACGAGTCCGTGCGCGCCGCCCGCGCGGCCGCCCGCGGGCACGAGGCCGTCGACGAACGCGCCGCGGCCCAGCTCACCCAGGACGAGAAGGCGCAACGTGCGACCTTCGTCGTGCGCAACGACGGTTCGGAGTCGGACCTCGAGCGCATGCTGTCGGGTGTCCTTGCGAAGCTGTCGGCCGCATGACGCGCAAAACCCGGACGGCGGACGTCAGCATCGTCATGCGGGCACCCGCATGAGCACCCGCACCGCCACGCCCGCCGCGCGGCCTCGGCCGTCGGCGGCCCGCCGCGCGTCCGCCGCGACGGCCCGGCGCCGCGCCAGCCATCGCCGCCGTCGCATCGGCGCGCTCGTGATGGTGGTCCTGCTGGCCATCGGCGGCGCGCTCGTGCTGCGGCCGCTGCTGCACCACGCGGTGAGCGAGATCGGGCTCCCGCTGCGCCACGAGGACATCATCCGCCAGCAGGCGCGCGACAAGGGCATCGATCCCGCCCTGGTCGCCGCCGTGATCTACGCGGAGTCGCACTTCATCGACGGCCGCACGTCGTCGGCCGGCGCGCAGGGGCTCATGCAGCTCACGCCCGCGACGGCGCAGTACATCGCCAACAAGTCGGGCGGGACCGCGTTCCGGGTCTCCGACCTCGGCACGGCGCAGGTCAACATCGCCTACGGCACGTTCTACCTGGCCTACCTGATGAAGCGCTACGGCAACGACGTGTCGCTCGTGCTCGCCGCCTACAACGCGGGCGAGGGCAACGTCGACAAGTGGGTCGC
>DASYBY010000615.1:0-1525 GCA_036500525.1 Baekduia sp.
CCAGATCTCCGGGCTGTTCGTCGCGGTGCTCGCCGTCGTCACGCTGCTCTTCCTCACCGGCCTCTTCGAGCAGCTGCCCGAGGCGACGCTGGCGGCCGTGGTGATCGCCGCGGTGATCGAGTTGGTGGACATCGGCGCGCTCGTCGCGCTGCACCGCGTCTGGTCGGCGCGGCTGGGCGAGGCCTACGGCGCGGCGGCGCGGCCCGACTTCCTCGCCGCGGTCGCCGCGATGCTCGGCGTCCTGGTCTTCGACACGCTGCCCGGCCTGTTCATCGGGATCGCGGTGTCGCTGACGCTGCTGCTCTACCGCGCCTCGCGGCCGCGCGTGGCGGTGCTCGGGCTCGTGCCGGACACCGACGACCAGTACGCCGACGTCCGCGGCCGCCCCGAGAACCGGCTGCCCGACCACGCCACGATCCTCCGGGTCGAGAGCGGGCTCTTCTTCGCCAACGCCGACGTCGTCCGCGACGCGCTGCGCACCCACGCCGCCGACGACCACGTCGAGGCCATCATCCTGGACGCCGAGTCGATCCCCTTCGTCGACATCAGCGCCGCGCGGATGCTCAGCGACGCCGCCGCCGAGCTGCGCGGACGCGGCGTCGCGCTGATGCTCGTCCACGACGTCGGCCAGGTCCGCGACGTCCTGCGCGCCGTCGTCGGCGAGGACGCGGAGCTGCAGACCGTCTACCCCACGATCGCGGACGCGCTGGCCGCCGTCGGCGCCGCCGGCCACTCACCCACGGCGGGTGAGTCGCGGTCACCCGCGTGAGCGCGACGCTCGCCCGTGCATGCAGAGCGTCTCGGCCCCGGCGATCAAGGAGATGGTGTCGCTCCCGGGCGGCACGTTCGCCATGGGCAGCGAGGAGTTCTACGCCGAGGAGGGTCCGATCCACGAGGCCACGGTCGGACCCTTCTCGATCGACCGCCATCCGGTCACCGTCGCCCAGTTCCGGCGCTTCGCCAGCGAGACCGGGTACGTCACCGAGGCCGAGCGCCCCCTCGACCCCGAGCACTACCCCGACGCCGATCCGCAGCTGCTCGTCCCGGGCTCGCTCGTCTTCCACCGCACCGACGGGCCGGTGAGCCTGCGCGACGTCCGCGCCTGGTGGCGCTACGTCCCCGGCGCCTGCTGGCACGCGCCCGCCGGGCCCGGCTCGAGCGTGCGCGGCCGCCACCGCCATCCGGTCACGCACGTCGCGTACGGCGACGCGCTGGCCTACGCGCGCTGGGCGGGCAAGGACCTCCCGACCGAGGCCGAGTGGGAGTACGCGGCCCGCGGCGGTGCGATGCACAATCCCTTCACCTGGGGCAAGGTCTTGAAGCCGGGAGGGCGCTGGGAGGGGAATGTGTGGCAGGGGCGATTCCCGGTTGAGAATACGGCGGAAGACGGTTTTACCGGGCTGGCACCCGTGGCACACTTTCGGACGAACGACTACGGACTCTCGGACATGGCCGGAAACGTCTGGGAGTGGTGCGCGGACTGGTATGGCGCGACGTATTACAACAAAAGCCCGCACGCGAATCC
>DASYBY010000616.1:0-1976 GCA_036500525.1 Baekduia sp.
AGCTTGCCCCGGGACACGCGGTTGCCGCCGTAGTCGGCCAGCGTGGTGTCGCCGTTCTCGTCGATCGAGTAGGTGCCCAGCGGCGAGTTGCGGTTCTTGGTCTTGAAGAACGCCGCGATCACCGCCGCGCGGTCGTTGCCCCTGTCGCCCGCGTTCTTGATGGCCTGCAGCATCACGGCCATGGCCTCGTAGCCGAAGATCGCGTACGGCTCGGGGTCGATCCCGTACTTGGCCCGGTAGTCCTTGAAGAACGCCTGACCGGAGGCCGGGTAGAGCCGCGGGGCCAGCGTCGGGCTGGTGATGTAGACCGACCGCTCCAGGTCGGCGCCGAGCCGCGACGTGAACGCCGTCTCGGCGACGCCGTCGGGCCCGAACAGCTTCGCCGTGGGCATCGCCGTGTGGAGGTCCTTGAAGAGCTGGATCGCGTTGTCGTCGGTGACGCCGCTGAAGAACACGCAGTCGGCGCCGGCGTCCTTGATCGTCGTCGCCAGCGAGCGGTAGTTGGCGGCCTTGGGATCGATGCCCACGTTGCCGAGCACCGTCAGCCCCTGCGCCTTGGCCGCGGTCAGGACGTTGCGCGCCAGGCTGGCGCCGTAGACCTCTTTGTCGTTGAGGACGTAGGTCTTGGTGCAGCCGTTGTCCTTCTGGTAGGTCACCTGCGCGGCCGACTGGATCTGGTCGGCGGGCACCACGCGGCCGTAGGTGCGCTTGGCCGACGGGTAGTACTTGTCGGGCTCGCCCTTGTCGGCGTCCTGGGAGCGCGTCAGGCCGACCGTGGTGTTCGACGGCGACACCTGCAGGATGCCGGCCTCGTTGAGGATCGGGATCGAGATCGCCGAGGCGCCCGAGTTCGAGTCGCCGAGGTAGCCGATCGTGCTCTGGTCCTGCGCGGCCTTGCGCGCGTCGACCGAGGTGGCGTTGGGCTCCCACTTGCCGGCGTCCGAGCTGGAGTCGTCCAGGTTCACGAAGTTGATCGTGAACTTCCCGACCTTGGCGTGCTGGCGGGCCAGCGCCATCTTCTCACCGTTGACGATCGCCACCGAGGTGCCGTGCGAGTCGCCGTGCATCGGCACGCTGGAGTAGATCGTCAGCGCGGTGGAGCCGACCTGGTTGCCGCCGTCGTCTCCGTCCTTCGAGGAGCCGCTGCCACAGCCGGCCACTCCGAACGCCAGCGCGGCCGACAAGCAGCCTGCGGCTGCCACAAGGTGTACGCGCAAACGTGTCCCCCTCCTCAACAAGGGATCGGTTCCGGGGAGAGGGCGAGTCTAGAACGGGTCAGCGACACGGCGCAACGCACCCGACGCCTCGTTCCCGCGCGGACAGCGACCAGCGGCAGTGCCGGCGCCGCCTTACGGCCGGCGCTTGCCGGGTGCGTTCTGGCTGATCATGGTGATCGTCACGGCGACGATGATGATGAGCGCGGCGACCAGGAACGAATCGAGGGCCTTCGCACCCAGTGCCCAGCCGACGATCCAGATGCCGAGTGCGGCGACGATGGAGTAAGCGAGTCCCATGAGGGCCGGAATCCTACCGCGGCGGGCCGCTGGACGAGCCGTCGCGGCCCGCGCGGCTCACGCCAGCGCGGCCGAGAAACCCTCGACCAGCGTGCGCACGGCCGCCGCGGGGTCCTCGGACTCCGCCGCCGCGCGCACCAGGCGGCTGCCCACGATCACGCCGTCGGCCCCGGCCTCGGCGGCCTGGAGCGCCTGCGCGGGCGAGCCGATCCCGAACCCGAGCGCGACCGGGACGTCGGTGTGGGCCTTGGCCCGGCCGATCGCGGCGCCGAACTGGTCCGACAGCGCGGCGCGCTCGCCCGTCGTGCCGACGACCGAGACGCTGTAGACGAAGCCGCGCGCCCGGGCGCCGATCGCGGCCAGCCGCGCGTCGGGCGTCGTCGGGGCGACGAGCGGGACCAGGGCGACCCCGGCGGCGTCGCAGGCGGTCAGCAGCTCGCCGGACTCCTCCATCGGCAGATC
>DASYBY010000617.1:0-20730 GCA_036500525.1 Baekduia sp.
CTGCACGGCCGGGCCGCTGAAGTCCAGCGGGGTGGCGAGCGTCAGGATCGCCTCGTCGTGCGCGCCGGTGTCGGCGTTGTACTGCGGGTCGACGGTCAGGCTCGCGACGCCCGGGTACTGGATCGGCGCCGGCAGCGGGCCCGAGCTCTCCAGCGACGAGAGGGACTGCAGGCCCGCGAAGACCTGGAGCTGATCGCCGACGTGCGCCGGATCGACCATGTCGGGCGTCACGCAGTGGGCGGCGGTCAGCACGTGCGTCGCATCGACGATCGAGCCGCCGCAGAGGTAGCCGTCGGGCAGCACGAGCGCCTGCCACGGGACGGCATTGAGGGACGCCGGCGCGCCGCCGACCACGCTCGCCTGCGCGCGCGGGTGATGCGCGGTGCGCTGGTGTGCGCTCGCCGGCGCCGCGAGGGCCAGAAGCGCCAGGGCGGCGGTGAAGATCGTCGACGAGACTCGGCGCATTGATAGGTGCAACGGCATCTTGACAGCGAAGCTTTAGGGTCGGGCGTCGGTTTGGCCTGACAGGTGGGGTCAAGGAACCCGCCTCAGCGTCCGACCATCTCCTTCGATGAGCGCCATCCCACGCCCTCGCGCGCGCCACCTCGCCCTCGCCGCCACCGCGGCGCTGGCGCTGCTGATCGGCGCCGGCTGCGGCGGCTCAGACCCCGTGGCGTCGCCCACACCGGTCGCTCAGCACCTGCTGCACCCCAAGCGCGTCGCCGGCCCGGTCGACGCCGAGGCGGCCCAGGGCTTCCCGCTGCCGAAGGGCGTCAACGGCACGCGCCAGGCGCCGAGCCCCGGCGCGGCGCCCGCGGCGCCGAAGCAGACCAGTGTCAGCGCGAAGACCTCGCGCATCTCGCCGGGCGCGCCGTCCGACGAGCAGATCCGCCGCGAGCTGCACGAGATGGACCGCGTCCTCAGCGCGCACCGCAAGGCCACCGCGCGCAAGCCGGCGATCTCCCACGGCGGGCGCGTCGAGGTGCCCTCGGGCGTGCCGGACCTCGTCGCCCGCGTCTTCGCCGGCGGCAACGCGATCGCCAAGTTCCCCTACGTCTACGGCGGCGGGCACGCCTCGTTCGTCGACACCGCGTACGACTGCTCGGCCTCGGTCAGCTACGCGCTGGCGGCGGCCGGCCTGCTCGACGCGCCGCTGACCTCCGGGCAGCTCGCGCAGTGGGGCGCGCCCGGCCCGGGCAAGTGGATCACGATCTTCGCCAACGCCGGCCACACCTTCATGTACGTCGACGGCCTGCGCTTCGACACCAGCGGCCGAGCCGGCACGTTCGGCACGCGCTGGCAGACCGCGCCGCGCTCGCTGGCGGGCTTCACGGTCCGCCACCCGCCGGGCTACTGAGCGCCGCGCGCGCCCGCCGGAGCAATCGACAAACGGCGCGCGGCACCGCGGGGGCGCACGGCGGGGACGTGCCCTAGGCTCGGGCCCATGCTCGCGCGCCCGATCGATCCCGACGATCCTCCTCGCGACATCGCGCTCGTCGACACCTACAACCTGCGCGATCTCGGGGGCTATCCCACGGCCGACGGCCGCCGTGTCCGCTGGCGCACGCTGTTTCGCGGCGCGAGCCTGCAGCGCCTGTCGGGCGCCGACGCCGAGACGGTGCGCGAGCTGGGGCTGCTGACGGCGATCGACCTGCGCACGGCCGACGAGCTGACCAACTCCGGCGGCTACCCGGTCGAGGTGCTGCCGGCGACGGTCCACCACCTGCCGATGCTCTCGACCATCTGGGAGCTGCCCGATCCCGGTCCCGACGAGGCGGCCGAGCGCTTCCTGCTGGCGCGCTACCACGACATGTTGCGCGAGGGCGCGGCCGCGATCGTCGAGACGATGGCGATCCTCGCCCGCCCCGACGATCTGCCCGCGGTCTTCTACTGCGCCGCCGGCAAGGACCGCACCGGCGTGCTCGCGGCGCTCGTGCTGGACGCGATCGGCGTCGAGGACGAGCACATCGTCGCCGACTACCACCTCAGCAAGGAGCGGGTGGAGCGCATCCGCGCCCGAGCCGTCGCGCGCGCCGACAGCGAGGACCTGCTGAGCGCGATGGTGTCCCAGCCGCCCCAGTTCATGGCCGCGCCGGCGGAGGCGATGGAGTTGTTCCTGGCGTTGATCCGCGAGGAGCACGGGTCGACCGCCGGCTACCTGCAGAGCATCGGGGTGAGCGAGGCGACGATCGCCGCGGTCGCCGCCAACCTCCTCGAGCCGATCCCGGCCTGAAGGGCCGTTGCCGTGAGCGACGCGATCGAGCCGTTCGGCCCGGTGGTCGACGAGGCGCAGCTGGACGACCTGCGCGAGCGGCTGGCCCGCACGCGCTGGCCCGAGGCGGAGACCGTCGACGACTGGTCGCAGGGGATCCCGCTGACCTACGTCCAGGAGCTGTGCCGCTACTGGGCGCAGGAGTACGACGGCCATCGCGTGCAGCGGCGGTTGGACGCCGTCGGGCAGTTCCGGACCGAGATCGACGGGCTCGGCATCCACTTCCTGCACGCGCGCTCGCCGCACCCGGACGCGCTGCCGCTGCTGATGACCCACGGCTGGCCGGGCTCGGTGGTCGAGTTCCTGAAGGTCGTCGAGCCGCTGACCGACCCGGTCGCCCACGGCGGCGACGCGCGCGACGCGTTCCACGTGGTCTGCCCGTCGCTGCCGGGCTACGGGTTCAGCGACAAGCCGACGGCGACGGGCTGGGGGATCCCGCACATCGCGGGCGCGTGGGCGCAGCTGATGGCCCGCCTCGGCTACGACCGCTACGGCGCCCAGGGCGGCGACTGGGGCGCGATGGTCACGATGGCGCTGGCGCAGATCGACCAACCGCACCTGGTCGGCATCCACCTCAACATGCCGACGATCGCCCGCGCGGCGGTCGCCGAGGCGGGCGCGCCGACGGCGACGGAGCAGGCGTCGCTGGACGCCTACGTCGAGCATCGCCGCCACGGCACGGGCTACTCGACGCAGCAGTCGACCCGGCCGCAGACGCTCGGCTACGGCCTGGTCGACTCGCCGGCGGCGCAGTGCGCGTGGATCGTCGAGAAGTTCTGGGCGTGGATGGACTGCGACGGCCATCCCGAGAACGTCGTCACGCGCGACGAGCTGCTCGACAACGTGATGCTCTACTGGCTGCCGGGGACCGGCGCGTCGTCGGCGCGGCTGTACTGGGAGAGCTTCGCCGAGCGCGACGAGCGGACCATCGAAGTGCCCGTCGGCTGCTCGATCTTCCCCAAGGAGATCTTCCCCATCTCGCGCCGCTGGGCCGAGTACCGCTTCAAGGACCTGCGGTACTGGAACGAGCTGGAGCGGGGCGGGCACTTCGCCGCGTTCGAGCAGCCGGCGGTGTTCGTCGACGAGCTGCGGGCGTTCTTCGCGTTGGTGCGCTGAGCCGCGGGTGGGTCAACCGGACCGTGGTCCGGTTTCGCTAGACTGGGTCGCATCATGGAACTCGGAATCTTCGGCGTCGGCGACCTGCACCCCGACGCGCACACCGGTCACACGCCCACCGAGCACGACCGGATCATGGGCGTCGCCCGCATCGCCAAGCACGCCGAGGACGTCGGCTTCGACGTGTACGCGATGGGCGAGCACCACAACCCGCCGTTCATCCCCAGCTCGCCGACGACGATCCTCGGCTACGTCGCGGCCAAGACCGAGCGGATCACGCTGTCGACCTCGACGACGCTCATCACCACCAACGACCCGGTGAAGATCGCCGAGGACTACGCGACGCTGCAGCACCTCGCCGGCGGGCGCGTCGACCTCATGCTCGGCCGCGGCAACACGGCCGAGGTCTATCCGTGGTTCGGCTACGACATCCGCGACGGCATCCCGCTGGCGATCGAGCACTACGCCTTGCTGCGGCGGCTGTGGGACGAGGAGGAGGTGACGTGGGAGGGCCGCTTCCGCGCACCGCTGACGCGCTTCGTCTCGACGCCGCGCCCGCTGCACGGCGAGCCCCCGTTCGTGTGGCACGGCTCGATCCGCAGCCCCGAGATCGCCGAGCAGGCCGCCTACTTCGGCGACGGGTTCTTCGTCAACAACCTGTTCATGACGCACGCGTACTTCAAGCAGTACGTCGACTTCTACCGCGACCGCTTCGCCCACTACCGCGAGGCGGGGCGCCACGGCGGGCCGGAGGGTGGGATCGTCGGCGCGGGCGGCGCGATCTACGTGCGCCCGCGCTCCCAGGACGCGTGGCGCGAGTTCCGCCCGACCTACGACGCGCACCCGATCATGAGCAGCTCGGGGAGCCTGGAGGACGCGGTCGCCACGACGGGCCTGAACGTCGGCAGCCCGGCGGAGATCGTCGAGCAGGTGCTCGCCCAGCGCGAGTTCTTCGGGGACTTCCAGCGCCAGCTGTTCGCCGTCGACATGGCCGGGATCCCCGAGCACACCGTCCACGAGCAGCTCGACCTCATCGGCAGCGACGTGCTGCCGGTGCTGCGCAAGGAGCTGGCGGCGAGCGCGACGGCCGCTTAGCTCCCCCAGGGGGTCAGACCCCTTTTCGCACACCGACTGCGAAAAGGGGTCTGACCCCTGGGCGTGTTGCGTTTGGGGCGCGTCGCGCGAAGAGGGGACAGGGGCTGCCGTCGGGGCGGCCCCGGACCCTGAGAGGACGACGAGGATGATCAACGCTTCACGCGGCGTGCTGGTGGCGGTGGTGACCGGGGCTCTGCTGGCCGGATCGGTCGCGGTGGCCTTCGGCGACGACGGGCCGCACACCGAGAAGGTCGGCGCCCTGGCCGGCAGCACCGAGACGGTGACCTACGCCGACGGCCACACGGAAACCGGCTCGGCGCCGGCGAGCTACACCCCGGCGCGCGGTGCCTCCGGCGACATCTGGCTGGCCTACGGGCCGGGCGCGGTGGCGATCGACACCGTCGAGCAGCTGGCGCCCGGCCGCCTGGAGGCGCACCGCACGCGCGACCCGGCAACCGGCGCGACGCACACCACGCTGACCCAGCAGCTCGACGCGAGCGGCACCGTGCTGCACGTCATCGTCGACTGCAGCGGCGGGCCGATCGGGTCCGAGGCCGAGTTCGCGGCGCGGTGCACGCAGGATGCGTGGAGCACGCCGGCCGCGGGTGCGAGCTCGGCCCGCGCGCGCAAGGCCGCCAAGCACGTCAAGGTGAAGCGCGTCCGCTACCACCGCTAGGCGCGGGCCGACGCCGCACCGATGCTCCACCCCGCCCACCGATCCCCGGCGCTCACCCGCGACGCGTTCGCCGAGCTGTACGACCGTGCCGCGCCCGAGCTGTTGGGGTGGTTGCGGCGGCAGGTCGAGCCCGACGTCGCGCGCGAGCTGCTGGCCGAGACGTTCTCGCGGGCGTGGGCGGGGCGGGCGGCGTTCGACAGCGCGCGCGGTGCGCCCGAGGCCTGGCTGTTCGGGATCGCCCGGCACCTGCTGCTGAGCTACTGGCGGCGCCACGTGGTCGAGGACCGCGGGCGCCGTCGCCTCGGTGTGCACCTGCCGGCGCGCGATCACCACGACGACGACGTGGAGGAGCGCCTCGACGCCGAGGCGCTCGGCGTGCTGCTGCGCGGCGCGCTGGCCGACCTGTCGGAGCTGGTCCGCGACGCCGTCCTGCTGCGCGTCGTCCACCACCGCACCTACGGCGAGATCGCGCAGCTGCGGGGCTGCTCGCCGGCCACCGCGCGGATGCGCGTCTCCCGCGGCCTCCGGGCGCTGCGCGATGACCCGCAGCTCTCGCCCGCCGCCGCCGTCCACTTCGCCCCTGGGAGCCTGACATGACCGACGCGTTCCCCGCGACGACCCGGAGCGCGCGCGCGGCCGCCCGCCACGACCTGCCTGGGAGCACGACATGAACAACTTGCTTGACCGCGACGGCGACCGCGACCTCGCCGAGGTCCGGCAGGCCCTGCTGGACGCCGTCGACGCCGAGGGCGCGTCGGCCGTCCCCCGCCGCCGGCGGCGTCGCGTGCTGGCCGCCGGCCTGGGCGCGGGCGCGACCGCCGTCGCCGTCGCGGTGGTGGCGCTCGTCGTCGCCGGCGGCTCGACCGCGTCCGACGCGCGCGCCGCGGTCATCCGCGCCGCCCAGGCGCTGCCGGACGCGAGCAGCGGGCGGATGGTCCTCGACACGCGCGCGACGAGCGATGCCGACGGGAGCGTGCTGAACGCCGTTCACGAGGAGCTGCGGTTCTCCGGTCCGGACGTCGACGTCGGCGGCACGGGCACCGTGCTCCAGGCGTCCGACGGGCGGCTCGTGACCGAGCCGCTCGGTGGGCTGCGCGTCGTGGGCGGCGCGATGTACGTCAAGGACGGCGAGCGGCCGTGGCGGCGGGCGACCCCGCCGGCGGGCGCGGACGCCACCACCCAGACGCTGGCCGAGGCGACCGCGCAGGCCCAGCAGCTGCCCGACCACGTCCACGCGGCGGCGAGCGCGTCGGCGGCCACCGCGCTGGCGTCGGCGCTGACCGGCGTCCGCCGCGGCGACGACGGGCGGACGTTCGACGGCACCGTGGCGCCCGCCGCCCTGCGCGCGGCCTACGGCGCCGCCGACCCGATGACCGTCGAGCTGGTGACCGCGAACCTCGAGCACGACCTGACGCCGATCGCCGTCCACATCGCGCTCGGCCCCGACGGCGCCCTGAGCACGCTCACCTTCACCCGCCACACGCCGTGGACCCACCCGACGCTGACCTCGGCCACCCTCACCACCCGCCTCGACTACTCGCACCTGGGCGACGCCCAGCAGATCGCGGCGCCGGCGATCGGCTGACGGCCACGCCGCCGCCCCCCAGGGGTCTGACCCCTTTGCGCACACCGACTGCGAAAAGGGGTCTGACCCCTTTGCGCAGGGGGACTGCGAAAAGGGGTCTGACCCCTCAGGGGGTGAGGTGCTGCGCGATGTTGATGGTGTTGCCCGAGGGCTCGCGGACGAAGAAGCGGCGGATGCCCCAGGGCTCGTCGGTGAGGGGGCGGATGATCTCCAGGCCGCGGGACTGCGCCTCGGCGTAGGCGGCGTCGACGTCGGCGACCTCGATCGACATCGCGAGCCCCGCGGCGGCCGGATCCATCGCCGTCTCGCTGGCCCAGGTGACGAGGACCTGCGTCGTCGGCTCGCTGGGCGACACGAGCATCAACAACCCGTCCTGCTCCATCCCGACCCGGAACCCGAGCAGGTCGACGTAGAACGCCCGCGTGCCCGCGGGGTCGTCGGTGGTCACCACGGGCATGGCACGGCGGATCGTCTCCTGGGGCATGCGCCGCATGGTGCCCGATCGGCGTCCGTTCAGCCGCCGATCGTCAGCCAGCGCCGCGGGTTGTCCACCGTGATGGTCTGCACGGTCGCCGCGTCGAGGCCGTCGGCCACCAGCGCCGGCAGGAACGTCTCGGCGATGTAGGTGTAGCCGCGCCCGGCGCGGGAGCGCAGCTCGGGCATCTGGCCGACGTCCTGGGAGAACAGGAGGTGGTCGGCCATGCCGTGCTCGACCAGGTCGAGCACGAGCCGGCGCACGTCGGCCTCGTGCTCGCCGAGCTGGAACCCGATGTTGTCGATCGACACGTAGCCGCCCCAGCGGGCGACCTCCAGGCAGTAGGCGAGGCTCGGCCACGTGTCGCAGTGGCTGACGCAGACGCGCGCGGGGTCGACGCCCTCGTCGTCGAAGATCTGCATCTGCTGGCGGCCCGCGCCGTGGTGCAGCGTGTGCGTCGACAGCGGGAGGCCGGTCGCGATCTGCGCCCGGGCCGACGCGCGGTGCACGCGCTCCTCCAGCGGCGTGACCCAGCCCTGGCTGGCGCCGATCTCGCCGATGATCCCCGGCCGCACGCCGGTGCCGTCGAGGCCCACCTCGATCTCGCCGATCAGCTCGTCGGCGATGTCGCCGACACTGCGGCGCGCGAGGTCGTCGCGCGGGGGATAGAACGGCTCGGTGTACCAGCCGCAGCCGGTGACGATCTGCAGGCCGGTGCGCTCCGCCATCGCCACCAGCCCGAGCGGATCGCGGCCGGCGCCGCCCGGCGTCTGGTCGACGAGGGAGCCGCCGCCGGCCGCGCGGAAGGCCCCGAGCTCGCGCGCGAGGAGGTCGGCGTCGGGCAGCTGGCCGACGTGCGTGACGCCGTCGGTCGACCACATGTCGAGGAAGACGTGCTCGTGGGTCAGCGTCACCCCGAGCGTCGCCGGGTCGACCGGGCCCGCGACGGTCTGCACGAACGGGGCGGTCATGTGGCCACCTCGGCCGTCGTCGTGGTCGCCGCGGCGGCGCCCTTGCGCAGCCGCGGGTTGGGGCGCGGGTGGGCGCCGAGCAGGGCCTGGGTGTACTCGTGCTGCGGCGCGCCGAACACGGCGGCGGTCTCGCCGATCTCGACGATGCGCCCGGTCTGCATGATCGCGACGCGGTCGGCGACCTCGGCGATCACCGCCAGCTGGTGGGCGACGAAGACGATCGCCACGCCCAGCTCGTCGCGCAGGTCGACGAACAGCTTCAACAACTGCGCCTGGACCGAGACGTCGAGCGCGCTGACCGCCTCGTCGGCGATGAGCACCTCGGGGTCGACCGCGAGCGCCCGCGCCACGGCGACGCGCTGGCGCTGGCCGCCGCTGAGCTCCTTGGGCTTGCGGTCGGCGAAGCGCGCCGAGAGGTGCACGCGCTCCAGCGCCCGCGCGACGAACGCCGGGCCGTCCTCCGCGCCCGGCCGGTGGTGCGCGCGGCCGGCCTCGTGCAGCGCCTGGCCCACGGTCATCCGCGGGTTCAGCGACGCGTAGGGATCCTGGAAGACCATCTGCATGCGCCGGCGCAGCTCGCGCAGCTCGTCGCCCTGGGCGGCGAGCATGTCGGCGCCGCCGAGGCGGACCTTGCCCGCATCGGGCTCGACGAGCCGGATCAGGCAGCGGGCGAGCGTCGTCTTGCCGCTGCCCGAGCCGCCGGCCAGGCCGAGGATCTCGCCCTGGCGCAGCGTGAACGACACGTCGTCGACGGCGCGGTGGACCTCGGGGTCGGTCCGCGACACGATCTCGCCCAGCGAGCGGCGCAGGGCGAACTCCTTGGTGACGTTCTCGACCTCGAGGACATTGGGCTTCGGCGGCGTCACGTGCACGACGTCGGGGACGGTTGGGCCGAAGCCGGGTCGCTCGGTGCTCATGCCTCGGTGCTCCTCGGGACGGCGGCGGCGGGGACCGCGCCCACCGGCGCGAACGGCCGCACCGGGCAGGCGCACGCGTGGGCCGGGCCGACCGGCGCCAAGTCCATGGAGATGGTCAGGCACTCGGGTTGCGCGAAGGCGCAGCGTGGGGCGAAGACGCAGCCGGGCAGCACCTCGCCCAGCTCGGGCGGCTGGCCGGGGATGCCCGCGCGCGGCTGCGCGCGCCCCGCCGACTCCAGCTCGGGGACCGATTCGAGCAGCGCGCGCGTGTACGGGTGCTGCGGGTTGTCGTAGATCGCCTCGACCGGCCCCGTCTCGACGATGTGGCCGCCGTACATCACGGCGACGCGATCGCAGACCTGCGCGATGACGCCGAAGTCATGGGACACCAACAACACCGCCATACCGAGGTCGTCGCGCATCTTCAGCAGCAGGGCGAGGATCTGCGCCTGGGTGGTGACGTCGAGCGCGGTCGTCGGCTCGTCGGCGATCAGCAGGCGCGGCTCCGACGCGGTGGCCAGCGCGATCATGATGCGCTGGCGCATGCCGCCGCTCAGCTCGTGCGGGTAGGCCAGCAGCCGCCGCGGCGGGTCCGGGATGCCGACGCGCTCCAGCAGGGCGATGGCCTCGGCCTTGGCCTCCGCCTTGTCCAGCCCGCGGTTGGCGCGCAGCGTCTCCATCAGCTGGTCGCCGATCCGGAAGACCGGGTTCAGCGAGCTGAACGGGTCCTGGAAGATCATCCCCACGTCGTTGGCGCGGAAGGCGCGCAGCTCGCGCGACTCCATGGCCAGCACGTCGCGACCGTCGAAGGTCACCCGTCCGTCCGCCACCCGGCCGGGCGCGGCGACCAGGCGCATCACCGAGCGGCAGGTCAGGCTCTTGCCCGAGCCCGACTCGCCGACCAGGCCGACGACCTCGCCGGGCGCGATGTCCAGGCTGACGTCGCGCACCGCGACCAGCGGCTCGTCCTCCGAGCCGAACTCGATCCGCACGCCGGCGATCGAGAGGAGCGAGTTGGTGCTCATGACCGACCTCCGCGCAGCTTGCCGTCCGACAGCCCGTCGCCGATCAGCCCGACCGCGACGCCGAAGGCGACGAGCACGAGGCCCGGGAGGGTCGCGACCCACCACGCGTCCAGCAGGGTGGACTGGCCTTGGGCGATGACCGTGCCCAGCTCGGCGTTGGGCGGCTGGGCGCCGAGGCCGAGGTAGGAGAGGCTGGCGAGCAGCAGCATGTTGACCACCAGGTCGACCGTCGAGTAGATCAGCGACGACCGGATCAGGTTGGGGATCGCGTGCCGGAAGATCGCCCGGCGCCGCGTGTAGCCGAGCGCGGTGGTGGCGAGCATGAACGGCTGCTCGCGCATGACGAGCATCTCCGAGCGCGCCAGCCGCGCGTAGAGCGCCCAGCCGGCGAGCGGCACGCCGATGATGACGCCCTTCACGCCGGGGCCGACGATCGCGACGATGGCGATCACCAGCACGAAGAACGGGAACGCGACGACGACGTCGACGACGCGGGAGATCACGGCGTCGACCCAGCCGCCGAAGTAGCCCGCGGCGGCGCCGGCCAGCACGCCGATCGGGACCGCGATGTAGGTGACGAAGAGGACGATCAGCAGGTCCACGCGCAGGCCGTAGAGCGTGCGGGTGAACACGTCGCGCCCGGTGTCGTCGGTGCCGAACAGGTGGGACGACGACGGCGAGGCGAGCTGCTGGGCGAAGTCGAGCTGGTTCTGCCCGTAGGGCGCGATCAGCGGCGCCAGCGCGGCGGCGAGCACGAGGATCGCCAGCATCGCGAAGCCGATCTTCGCCGAGGTCGGCAGCCCGCGCAGGCGGTGCAGCCGGCGGTGGCCGGCGGTCGCCTCGGCGACCGGCGCGGCGGGGGTGAGCGGGACGGTCGTGCTCATCGGCCGGCCAGCCTGACGCGCGGGTCGATGGCGGCCTGGATCAGGTCGGTCGCGAGGCTGATCAGGACCACGGCGGCCCCGGCCAGCAGCGCGAGCGCCTGCACCAGCTCGTAGTCCCGGCGCTGGACCGACTGCAGCAGCAGCGAGCCGACGCCGGGGACCTGGAACACCGCCTCGACGACGACGGTGCCGCCGATCAGGAACCCCACGTTGACCGACATGACCGTGACGGTGGCCATGCCGGCGTTGCGCAGCGCGTGCTTGATGACCACGCGCCGCTCCGAGAGGCCGCGCGAGCGCGCGGCCTCGATGTACTCCGTCTGCAGCACCTCCAGCAGGCTGGAGCGCAGCGTGCGGACGACGATCGTCGCCAGCGAGAGCCCGAGGGTGATCGCCGGCAGCGTGAGCGTCCGGAGGATCCCCCCGATCCCGGTCTCGTAGCCCGACACCGGGAACCACTTCAGCCACAGGCCGAAGATCAACGCCAACATCAAGCCGAGCCAGAAGGACGGCATCGCGAAGGCGAACGTCGTCAGCAGGCGGATGCCGTTGTCGACGATCCCGTTGGGCCGCAGCGCCGCGATGATGGCCAGCGGGACGCCGACCACCATCGAGACGAGCAGGCCGTAGCCGATCAGCAGGGCGCTGGGGGCGATGCGCTGGCCCACGATCTCCCCGACCGGCGCGTTGAGCGTGAGCGAGTGGCCGAGGTTGCCGGTGACCGTGTTGGACAAGAACGTCCAGAACTGGGCCGGCAGCGATCGGTTGAGCCCGAGCTGTTCACGCACCGCGGCGATCGCCTGCGGCGTCGCGCGGTTCCCGAGGGTCTGCTGGACCGGATCGCCCGGCACCAGATGGATCATCAGGAAGGTCACCACCGTCAGCCCGAGCAGCACGATGACTGCGAGGGCGAGGCGGCGGAGGAAGTAGACCAGCACAGGTGCTCCTTAGTTCTTCGGCGTGGCCGAGATCCAGGTGTCCTCGAGGTGGTCGGCCCCGAGCGCGTTGATCGCCGTGTCGCAGACCGACTTGCCGTGGACGCTGACGTAGGGCACGTCCATCACGTTGATGACGGGCGTCACCTCGAGCATCGCCTTCTGGATCTCGGGCCACATCTGCGCCCGCTGGGTCTCGTCGGGCGTCGCGGCGAACTCCTGGACCATCTTGGTGATCTTGGGATCGGACCAGTTGGAGAAGAAGCCGTGCAGCCCGTTGCGCGTGTCGGCGATGAACTGCGCGTACTCGTCGGGCACGACCACGTCGCTGGTGAACTGGGCGTAGGGGAACGTCATGTCGTAGTCACGGCTGTCGAAGCGGTCGGTGCCCTCGGCGCCGTCCTCCTCGATGAGCTTGACCTTGATCCCGATCGCCGCGTACTGCTGCTGCATGAGCAGGCCGAGCTGCTTGTAGTAGTCGTAGCCGGCCGGGTACTGCAGCGTCGTCGAGAAGCCGTCGGGGAACTTCGACTTGGCCATCAAGGCCTTGGCCTTGGCCAGGTCGTAGGCGTACGGCGGCAGCTCCGCGTTGGTGGAGTCGTACTTCAGGCCCGGCAGCACGCTGTTGGGGATCGTGCCGACGCCGCGGAAGATGCCCTTGTTGATCTCGTCGCGGTTGAGCGCGTACTGCATCGCCTGGCGGACGTTCTGGTCGGCCAGCGGGGCGCGGGCGTGGTTGAGCCACATCCCGAGGAACAGCGGCACCTTGGCCGACTGGACCTTCAGGCTGGTGTCGGCGTTGAGCGAGTTGATCTGCGAGAACGGCACGCCGTCGGCGATCTGCGCGTCGCCGTTCTTGACGGCGAGCATGCGGCTGTTGGAGTCGGCGGCGAAGTTGAAGCGCACGGAGTCCAGGTAGGGCTTGCCGGCCTCCCAGTAGTTGGGGTTGCGCTCGAAGGTGATGTGCGAGCCGCGGACGAACTCCTTCACCATGTACGGGCCGGTGCCGACCGGGTGCTTGAAGAACGCGGCACCCTCCTTCTCCACCAGGTTCTTCGGGACGATGAACGCCGGGAAGATGCTGATGTTGTAGAGGAACGCGGCGACCGGCTCCTTGAGCGTGACCTTGACGGTCGAGTCGTCGACGACGGTCGTCGTGTCGTAGCCCGTGGACACGCTGCCCATGACCTCGTTGATCTTGGGATCGCCGAAGCGGTCGAGGCTGAACTTGACGTCGGCGGCCGTGACCGGCTGGCCGTTGGAGAACTTGATGCCGGGGCGGATGTGGAAGGTGTAGGTCTTGCCGTCCTTCGACACCTCCCACTTGTCGGCGATGCCGGGCTCCAGGTTGTCGGTCTTGCCCGTCGGGTCGGAGCGGACCAGGCCGTTGTAGACGAGCTCGGTGGCGAAGATGTCGCCGTTGCCGTTGCGCAGCGTGATCGGGTCGAGCGACTGGGTCTCGGCCTGGCGCTCGTAGACGAGCGTGCCGCCCTTGACCGGCGTCCCCTGGCAGTCGGCCGCGACGGCCCCGCCGGAGGTGTCCTTCAATGAGGCCGTGCTGACGTTCGATCCACCGGATCCACCGCCGCAGGCGCTGATGCCGAACGCGAGGCTGAGGGCCCCGGCGATGGCGATCGGACTTCTACGCATGCTTCTCTCCTTGTGCGACCGTCAGACGGTCAAGTTCCTGTTGGACGAGCGCCACCTGGCGCTCGCGGGTGAAGCGGTGTGGGTCGAGCAGGGCGCGCAGGCTGAACCCGTCGATGAGGCCGAGGAGCACCTCGGCGACCTCGTCGGCCTCGCGGTCGTCCGCGATCTCGCCTGCCTCCTTGGCGTCCTGCACGAGCCCGGCGAGCCGGTCGACGAGCAGCGGCCCGCGGCGCCAGGACTCCGGCTCGCGAGCGTCCTTGTCGCCGGCGGTGCTGCGGATCTCGCGGCTCCAGTAGTTCATGAGGAACCGCGTCTCGCGCTCCCGCTCGTCGTCGAGCGGGAGGTTGTCGAGGACCAGCTCGCGCAGCGCGGCCATCCCGGTCAGGCCGGTGAGCTTCTGCTCCCAGCGGGCCGCGATGCGGTCGTGCGCCAGCCGCAGCGCCGAGACCAGGATGTCGTCCTTGTCGGCGAAGTAGTGCGCCAGGACGCCCGACGACCAGCCGGTCTCCTTGGCGATCGACCGGATCGTCGTGCGCTCCAGACCGTCGCGGACGATGACCCGCCACACGGCGCTCAGCAGCTCCTCGCGACGCTCGTCGTGGTCGACGTTCTTCGGCATGGCTCAGGCGCCGGCCGTCTCGGCGGCGGCGGCGGCCGGGTGGCGTGGCGTGGTCGACATGAAGGCCAACGCCTCGTCGACGTCGCGCGCTCCCGCATCGGAGCCGAGGGCGCGCATGTTCAGCGCGCCGGTCGCGCAGCCCAGCAGCGCGGCGCGGTCGATCGGCCAGCCGGCCTGCAGCGCGACGATCGTGCCGGCGCAGAACGCGTCGCCGCAGCCGGTGGTGTCGACGACCGGCGCGTCGAAGGCCGTCAGCCGGCGCTCGCCGCTCTCGTCGACGACGAAGCAGCCGTCGCCGCCGCACTTGACGATGACCGTGGCGGCGCCCAGCTCGCGGAAGCGCCGGGCGGCGGCCGGGACGTCGGCGAGGCCGGTCATCGTCAGCGCCTCGCCGTCGTTGGGCATGAACACGTCGACGTGGGGCAGGCAGACGGCGAGCAAGTCCATGATGTCGGCGCGCTTGACGCCGAGGCAGTCGCCGGTGGTCAGCAGGCCGTGCTCGCGGGCGCGGCGCAGCATCGCGGCGGCGGGCTCGCCGTCGAGGGCGGGCAGCGCGCCGATGCCGCCGAGGTGCAGGACGTCGCAGCCCTCGATGGCCGCCCACGGGAGGTCGTCGGCGTTGAACGTGGCGTTGGCGCCGGGGACGTGGAACGCGGGCCGGCTGCCGTCGGGGTGGATCGGCAGCATCGTCGCGCTGGTCTGCACGTCGGTGCGGCGGGCCAGGTGGGAGGTGTCGACCCGCTCGCCGTCGAGCATCGACACCAGGAAGTTCCCGACGTGGTCGGTGCCGACCGCGCCGACGGCCAGCACGTCGGCGCCGAGGCGCACGAGGTCGACCGCGGTCCCGCCGCCGGTGCCCGCGGCGGTCATGCGGATCTCCTCCAGGATCACGGCGCTCTGGCCGACCGGCAGCGCGGAGACCGGGCGCCCGAGGACGTCGACGATGTAGACGCCGACGCAGGCGATGCGGGGCCGGGAGGCGCGGAGGGCCGCGTCGAGGTCCGCGGTGCTCATGCCTGGTCCTCGGTCAGCGAGTAGCGCAGCGAGCGGCTCTGCTCCTCGACGGCGTTGAGCTGCGCCTCGGTCAGGATCGCGGGCTCGCCGAAGACGCGGGCGTGCCAGTAGACCGAGGCGAGCCACTCGAGCTGCATGGCCTGCTCGACGGCCAGCTCGATGGTCGGCGCGGTGACGACGGCGCCGTGGTTGGCCATGAGCGCGGCCGAGCGGTCCTTCAGCGCGGTGGCCACGCCCTCGGCCAGCTCCAGCGAGCCGAAGGTCGAGTACGGCACGACGCGCACGGGCCCGCCGAAGCCGACGGCGACGTAGTGGATGCCGGGCAGCTCGTCGACGAGCGTCGAGAGGATCGTCGCGAAGTGCGAGTGCGTGTGGATGACGGCGCCGGCGCCGGTCGCCGCGTAGGCGGCGCGGTGAAGCGCGGTCTCCGACGACGGGTCGGAGTCGGTGGCGTGGTCGTCGGCGATCGTGCCGTCGGCCAGCGTGACGCAGACGCAGTCGGCGGGATCGACGCGGCCGAGGCGCGCGCGGCGCGGCGTGATCAGCACGTGGTCGCCGGAGCGCAGGCTCAGGTTGCCCGACGAGCCGACGATCAGCCCGCTGTCGGCGACGGCCCGGGAGGCGTCGACCAGCGCTTGGCGGTCCTGGGGAGTGAAGGGGTCAGCGGTCATGGTCAGTCGGCTCCGTAGGCGCTGCGGACGGCGGTGAAGGCCTCGTCGGTGCCCGCGAGCGCGCGGTCGATCGTCTCGGCGTCGTGGGCGGTGGAGAGGAACCAGTTGTGGACGGGGTGGAGGTAGACGCCGTTGCGGGCGCAGGCGCCGGCCCAGAGCGCGGCGCGCTCGAACTCGGGGTCGTCGGCGAACGTCATGAACGGCAGCTGCGGCGGGCCGCTGACGGTGACCTGCAGCCCGTGGGCGGTGGCCTGGGCGCGCAGCCCCTCCTGCAGGCGGCGGCCGGAGGCGGCCATCGTGGCGATGCCGTCGGTCTCCTTCAGCACGTCGAGGGTCGCCAGCGCGGCGGCCATCGGCGCGCCGGCCATCCAGAACGAGCCGGTGGCGGTGACGCGCGTGGCGGCCTCGCGGCGGGCGTCGCTGCCCAGCAGCAGGGCGAGCGGATGGCCGTTGGCCAAGGACTTGCTCCAGGCGCTGAGGTCGGGGCGCACGCCGAGCGACTCCCAGCTGCCGCGCGTGTCGAGGCGCAGGCCGCAGCGGACGTCGTCGATGATCAGCGCGGCGCCCGTGCGGTCGCAGATGGCGCGGATCCCGCGGGCGAACTCGGGGTCGGGGAGCTCCAGGTCGCGGAAGACGTCGTGGCGGATCGGCGTGGCGACGATGGCGGCGAGGTCGTCGCCGGCGAGTGCCACCGCCGACTCGACCGAGGCCAGGTCGTTGTAGTCGAAGAAGATCGTGTTGGCGTGGTCCTGGGGCGTCATGCCCTGGGCGTCGGGGCCGAGCGACCAGCCGGCGATGCCGTGGTAGGAGCCGTGGGCGACCAGCACCTTGGAGCGGCCGGTCGAGGCGCGGGCGATGACGAGCGCGAGCATCGTGGCGTCGCTGCCGTTCTTGGCGAACATCGCCCAGTCGGCGTGGGGGACCTGATCGACCCAGCGCTCGGCCAGCTCGACCATCTCGGGGCCGGGGCCGTCGAGCACGTCGCCGCGGGACATGGCCTTCACGGCGGCGGCGTCGACCGTCGGATGGCAGTGCCCGAGCAGGATCGGGCCCCACGAGCACATGAGGTCGACGAACTCGCGGCCGTCGACGTCCCAGACGCGGGCGCCGTCGCCGCGGGACCAGAACTGGGGGTGGTCGGCAGGCAGGCGAGCGGCGTTGAGGTGCCCGTACATGCCACCGGGAACGACCTTCGCTGCGCGCTGCCTGAGGCCGGCGTCGACCCTCCCTCGGGGGGTGACCGGAACTGTGCTCATGCTCTCCTCACTCAGCCGCCGGGTGGTCCGGCGATCTCTCGGTTGCGTTTTATCTCAGACGTCCGAAATAAAGTCAACGGGCAACCGCGGACGGGTCGAGATCTCCGACCGGCGGGCGGCGTCCATAGGACGGCGTGTCGGGGTCGCGACCACTCGCGCCGGGTGAGCCGCGCCCACCCGGCGGCGCCCGACCATCGCCCGACGGACTCCGCCGAAAGGGCCTCGCTTGCCGTCGCTGCGCCGCATCGCCCCCGGATGGCTCGCCGGGTACCACCGGGCCTGGCTGCGCCCCGACCTGATCGCGGGCGTCGTGATCTGGTCGGTGGTCACGCCCCAGGCGGTGGCCTACGCGCAGATCGCGGGCCTGCCGCCGGCGGCCGGGCTCATGGCGGCGCCGGGCGCGCTCATCGCCTATGCCTTGGTCGGGACCTCGCGGCAGCTGGTCGTCAGCGCGACGACCGCGACCTCCGCGGTCTCGGCCGCGACGGTCGGCCCGCTGGCGCACGGCGACGTGGCGCGCTTCGCCGCGCTGTCGGCCGCGCTGGCGGTGACGGTGGCCGTCGTGCTGATCGTCGCCGGCGCGCTGCGGCTGGGCGCGATCGCCGACCTGGTGTCCAAGCCGGTCATGGTGGGGTTCTTGTTCGGCCTGGGCATGACGGTGACGATCGCCCAGCTGCCGAGCCTGCTCGGCGTGCCGGCCTCGGACGGCAACTTCTTCCCGCGGCTCTGGGATCTCCTGGGCGAGCTGGACGACGTCGACGGCGCGACCGTGGCGGTCGGCGCCGGCTCGCTGGCCGTGCTGCTCGGCGGCCGCCGCCTGGCGCCCGCGATCCCGTCGACGCTGCTCGTGCTGGCGCTGGGGATCGCCGTCTCCGCCGTGCTGAGCCTCGACGACCACGGGGTCGACGTGGTCGGCCACATCCCGCACGCGCTGCCCGACCCGGCGGTGCCCGACGTGAACGCGAGCGACATCGTGGCCTTGATCACGCCCGCGTTCGGCGTGCTGATCCTGAGCGCTGAGGCGGTCGGGGTCGCGCGCCAGCTCGCGCTCAAGCACGGCTACCGCGTCGACGCCAACCGCGACCTGGTGGCGTTGGGGACCGGCAACCTCGTGGCGGGGCTGTCGTCGGGGTTCGTCCAGTCGGGCGGCGCGAGCCAGACCGCGGCGGCCGACGGCGCGGGCGGGCGCAGCCAGATGGCGTCGATCGTCTGCGCCGTGCTGGTCCTGGCGACCGGCGCCTTCCTCGCGCCGCTGTTCACCGACCTGCCGCAGGCGACGCTGGCGGCGATCGTGGTCGTCGCCGTGGCCGGGTTCTACGACGTGGCCGCGCTGCGGCGGTTCGCGACCATCCGCCGCTCGGCGACCGTGTTCGCGTCGATCGCCCTGATCGGTGTGCTGGTGCTCGGCGTGCTGCAGGGGCTCGTGGTCGCCGCAGGGCTGTCGCTGCTCTACGTCGTGCAGCGGCTGAGCCGCCCGTCGGTCGGCGTGCTCGGCCGCGATCCGGCCGGCGGCGTGTGGGGCCGGCTGGACCGCCATCCCGGCTGGGCGGCGCCGGCCGGCGTGCTGGCGGTCGGCAGCGACGGGCCGCTGTTCTACCCCAACGTGGACGCCGTTCGCCGGCGCGTGGTCGAGGAGGTCGCCGCCGCCGACCCGCGGCCCGCCGTGGTCCTGCTCGACCTGTCGCGGTCGGTCGAGCTGGACGTCCAGTCGGCCGACGCGCTGGCCGACCTGGCGCAGGAGCTGCAGGCCGGCGGCACCACGCTGCGGCTCGCCGCGGTGCACGAGCCCGCGGCGCGGATCCTGCGGCGCGCGGGCGTCACGCCCGGCGTCAGGGCGTGGCCGACGCTCGACGCGGCGCTGGAGGGCAGCGCGCCGGTCAGCCCGCGAGCCCGCTGATCGCGTCGCCGATCAGCTTGGCGCCGATCAGCAGGCAGATCAGGGCCATGATGGTGGTGTTCTCGCGCGCCATCCAGCCGCGCAGGTGGTCGAGGATCTCCTTGGCGCGGTCGCCCATCGCGAAGTAGATCGCCACCGGGGCGCCCGGGCCGAGCGTGCCGACGACCACGAACACGGCCAGCGCGATCGCCTGGTCGCCGGTGCTCGCGCCGGTCTGGGCGATGGCCGCCGCCGCGCCCGCGATCAGGATCAGGTTCTTGGGGTTGATCGCCGAGAGCGCCACGCCCATCGCCACCGAGCGGCCCGGGGTGAAGCGGTCGATGCTCGCCATCCAGGTCGGCAGCGTGGGGGCGGCGTCGCCGTGCGGTCGCCCGCGCCACTGCTTGACGGCCAGCGCGAGCAGCAGCAGGCCGAGGACGAGCTTGAGGATGCTCGTCCACGTCGCGGGATCGCCCTGGTCGCTCGCGCCGGCGCCGGAGGAGATCAGCAGGATCGCGGTGCCCGCGACGGCGAGCCCCGCGACCCACGCGGCCAGGAACGCGGGGCCGTTGGTGCGCCCGCGGGGCGTGGCGAGCATCAGCACGACGGCGATGATCGGGACCGGGCTGAGCGAGACGCCGACGCCGAAGGACAGGACCTGCCCGATCGCCTCACCCATGCGCGGCGGGCGCCCCGGCCCGGACGACGCAGCGGAAGCCCAGGTGGCCGGTGGAGGTGTCGATCGCCTCGCCCTGACGCGCGGCGGGCCGGAAGCGCAGGCAGTAGGAGGGCGCGCACAGGTGCGAGCCGCCCTTGATCGCGTTGCGCGGGAACTGCTCGCCGGCCGGCAGCGCCGCGGACGCCGGCGCGCAGCACGACGTGCCCTCGCCGTGGATCGCGAAGCGGTCGCGCGTCCACTCCCACACGTTGCCGCACATGTCGTACAACCCGAAGCCGTTGGGCGCGTAGGCGCCGACCGGCGACGTGCCGGCGTAGCCGTCGAGGCAGAGGTTCTCCCATGGGAAGCGGCCCTGCCACCAGTTGGCCATCATCCTGCCGCCGGGCGCGATCTCGTCGCCCCAGGCGAAGCGCGCGCCCTCCAGGCCGCCGCGCGCGGCGTACTCCCACTCGGCCTCGGTCGGGAGCTCCCGGCCGATCCAGCGCGCGTAGGCCAGCGCGTCGCCGTAGGCGATGTGGGTGACCGGATGGCGGTGGCGCCCGCGCACCGACGAGCGCGGGCCCTCGGGGGCGCGCCAGCTCGCCCCTGGGACGTAGCGCCACCAGGCGCGGACGTCGCGCAGGCTCACCGGGCCGTCGGTGCGGTGGAAGATCAGCGAGCCCGGCACGAGCAGCTGCGGGTCGGCGTCGGGGTACTGGGCCGGGTCCAGCGGGCGCTCGGCCTCGGTGACGTAGCCGGTCTCGGTGACGAAGCGGCGGAACTGCGCGACGGTGACCGGGTGGCGGTCGATCGAGAAGGGCCCGACCGTGGTCTCGTGGATCGGGCCCTCCTCCGCGTAGAACTCCTCGCTGCCCATGGCGAACGTGGCGCGCGGGAGCGACACCATGTCTTTGATCGCCGGGGCCGAGACGCTCTGCATGCCGGCCAACGGTCGCCCTCAGGCGGGTGAGCGCGAGTCACCCGGCGTGGGTGAGCGGGCGCCGGCGGCGGCGCCGTCGGCGGCCGCGAGCGCCT
>DASYBY010000618.1:0-3989 GCA_036500525.1 Baekduia sp.
CGGGCGCGTGAAGGCGTACAAGGCCGCCGACCTGAGCTCCCCGGAGGTCGTCGCCGACTGGCACAACGGCTCGTCGGCGATGATCGGCAAGTCCTACGACGGGACGCTCTCCAACGGCGTCGCCGCGACGGGCGTCGAGGGTCTGAAGACGATCGTGCCGGTCTCGGCGATCTCGCAGTGGTACCTCTACTCGCGCACCGGCGGCATCCGCAACAACACGAACTACCCGGGCAGCAGCCTCAACCCGGGGATCACCTACAGCGGTGCCAAGCCCGGCGTCAGCCTGCCGGACCGGCGGCCGATCTGCCAGCCGGTCAACAACGACATCAACAACGACGCCAACGTCGACACCGGCGACGGCGACTCCCACGGCGACGTCAACACGTTCTGGCGCGACCGCGACTACGTCAAGGACGCGGGCAAGATCAAGGCGGCGGTCTTTGCCACCCACGGATTCCAGGACGACAACGTCCGCATGGACCACGAGTGGGTCTGGTGGAACGCGCTGAAGGCCAACAACGTGCCGCGCAAGCTGTGGCTGCTGCGCGCCGGCCACACCGACCCGTTCGAGTCGCGCCGCGCCGAGTGGGTCAACACGCTGCACCGCTGGTTCGACCACTATCTCTACGGCGTGAACAACGGGATCGACTCCGAGCCCGCCGTCACGATCGAGGACGAGAAGGACGTCTGGAACGACTACGCCGACTGGCCCATCCCGGGCACGCAGAACGTCGACGTGTTCCTGCGCGGCGCGAGCGAGGCCGCGGCCGGCACGCTCGGCGCCCTCAGCGGCGGCGCAACCGACACGCTCGGCTTCACCGGCGCCTACACCGGCACGACGAGCTACCCCAGCGAGACGAGCTACATCAACACGCCGGAGGGCTCGCAGGCCAACCGCCGGGTGTTCCTCTCGGGCGCGCTGACCAAGGACGTGCGCATCTCCGGCACGCCGACGATCGACATCCAGGCGACGCTGGGCACGACGCAGAGCAACCTGGGCGCCCTGATCGTCGACTACGGCCCCGCGGGCCAGACGTTCCCGATGGTCACGCGCTCGGGCGAGGGCATCGCGAACACCGGCACCGCTCAGTCGGGCGTGCCGGCCAAGCGGACCTGCTGGGGCGACACGAGCGCGGGCGGCCCGGACTGCACGCTCGGTCAGGAGTGCACCGCGTCGGCGCAGGAGATCGACACCGCGTGCTACCTCGAGGTCACCAAGCCGATCCAGGACGTCACGCAGTGGCGCGTCACACGCGGCACCCTGGACTCGTCCAACCGCAACTCGCTCTGGTTCCAGGACGCAACGCCGCTGACGCTGGGAGAGAAGGGCCGCTTCACGTTCCCCACGTTCGCGACCGAGCACACGTTCAAGGCCGGCCACCGGATCGGCATCGTGATCGTGGGCAACCTGTTCGGCGGCACCGCGCAGAGCGGCACTCCGACCTCGGCCAGCCCGGCGCAGCCGATCACGCTCGACACGAAGCTCAGCAAGGTCGTCCTGCCGGTCAAGGGCGGCTACGCGGCGCTGGCGTCGGCCGGCGGCACCGACGCCGAGACGGTCGCGCCGGAGCTGGGCGCCGTCCCGGCCGACATCGCGGCCGAGACGACGAACGCCGGCGGGACCGCGGTCACATACACGCTGCCCACGGCGACCGACAACGAGGATCCGAACCCGGTCGTGACGTGCGACCCGGCCTCGGGCTCGACGTTCGCGATCGGCAGCACGACGGTGACCTGCGTCGCCAAGGACGCCAACGGCAACGCATCGCCGCCGAAGACGTTCAAGGTCGTCGTCAAGCGGCTCGTGCCGGTCGACTCGACCGTCGGCGGCACCGTCACCCCGACGCTGTCGCTGACGCTGGGCGCGCCGGCCACGTTCGGCTCGTTCACCGCCGGCATCGCCAATGACTACACCGCGGCGACGACCGCCAACGTGATCTCGACGGCGGCCGACGCGGCGCTGACCGTGTCCGACCCCGGCCACCTGACCAACGGCGCGTTCTCGCTGCCGTCGGCGCTGGTCGTCGAGATGTCCCCCGCGTCCTGGACCGGCCCGGTCTCGAACGCGACGGTGGCGCTCTCGTTCAAGCAGCACATCGGCGCCAACGACGCGCTGCGGACGGGCACGTACAGCAAGACGCTGACGTTCACCCTGTCCACCACCGCACCGTAGTTCGCCCCTGGGGCGCCGGCTCCGGCCGGCGCCCCCGCGCGCGCCAAGCTTTCGCCAGGCTTGCTCCAAGGTCGCTCCGGCATCGTCAGCCAGCGGGATGAGGTTCACCCTGCGCCCGGCCAGATCCGAAGACGCCCCGGCGACCAGCAGGCTGCTGGCCCAACTCGGCTATCGCGTCGACCCGTGCGCACTGCGCGTGGGGCTCGAGCGCGCGACCCGCGCCGACGACGCGCAGGTGATCGCGGTCACCGAAGGCGACGAGCTGATCGGGCTCGCCGCGCTCGCGCTGGCACCCAGGACCGGGCGGCTGGAGGCACTCATAGTCAGCAAGCCGCGCCGCCGGCAGGGCGCCGGCCGGATCCTGCTCGCCGCGGCCGAGGCGGTCGCGAGCGCGCGCGGGTGCCTGGAGCTCGAGGCGGGCGCGGCGCTGCCCGGCGGCCGCCGCTTCTTGCGCCAAGCGGGCTTCGACGACGGCGCCGGCCGCTTCGTCAAGCGGCTCGGCGTGCACGTGGAGACTCCCGCATCGCCGTAAGGGAAGCCGTACCAGGGCCTCACGGTTCCCCCACCACGGACCGGGTGGCTCCACCGCTGTAGCGCGGATCGGTCGTCCGTACCGTCGGTGCATGCCCGCCCTCCGCCGCCTCTCCCCCTCAGCCGCGGCGCGCGCGCAGCTGGGCCTCTTCCTCCTCGCCTATCTGCTCTACAGCGCCGCCCGCTGGGTCACCGTCGGCGACCTCGGGGTCGCCAAGGCCAACGCCGAGTGGATCGTGAACCTCGAGCATCACCTCGGGGTCGCCTCCGAGGCCTCCGTGCAGCACGCGCTGCGCGGAACCTGGGCGCTGTGGCTGCTCAATCACCTGTACCTCGCGGCGCAGCTGATCGTGCTCCCCGGCGCGCTCGTCTTCCTCTACGGCCGCTCGCGGCCGCTGTACGAGAAGCTGCGCAACACGATCCTTGCCACCTGGCTGATCTCGGTCCCGATCTACGCCGCGTTCCCGGTCGCGCCGCCGCGGCTCGCCGACATCGGGATGGTCGACACGATCACGGCGCAGACCGGCTTCGCGCTCGACGGCAAGCTGACGACGAGCTTCTACAACGAGCTCGCGGCGGTGCCGAGCCTGCACGTCGGGTTCGCGGTCGCGATCGGCGTCGCCGTCGCGGCGGCCGTCTCGAACCGCGTGCTCAAGGCGCTCGCGCTGCTCTGGGGCCCCGTCATCGCCCTCGCCGTGCTCGCCACCGGCAACCACTTCGTGTTCGACATCGTCGCGGGCGTCGCCGCCGCGGGCCTCGGCTACGCGCTCGGCTCCGTCGCGACGCGCCTGCGCGCACCCGAGCTGGCCCCGAGGCTGTCGGCGGTCGGCGCGGGCTAGGCTTGCTGGCCATGGCCGAGCAACGCGTCTCCATGCTGCTGCTGCACTACGGACAGGGCCCGCGCGACGAGCAGGCGCGCGAGGCGCTCGCCGGCGCGCTCGCGGGCGTGCAGGTGACCGAGCCCGACGACGTCGGCGAGTTCGAGGTCGTGCTCGATGCCGAGGACCGCGAAGCGGCGCTCATGCGCGTGTGGAACGCCGTCGCCGCGTCGGGCACCGACGACCACATCGTGTTCGTCGAGCACCCGGACATCCCGGAGCACTGGCGCGCCGAGCCGCGCCCAAGGTAGGCCCAAGGAGGCTCCAAGGGCGGAGCGGTTTGCTTCGGACCATGAGCCGCAACATCGCCCGTAACTGGGACCTCGCCGTCACGTCGAGCGCACTCCTGCTGATCGTCGGCGGGATCGCGCTCCCGCACCTGCGCCGGCTGATCGAGCAGCAGCAGC
>DASYBY010000619.1:0-2638 GCA_036500525.1 Baekduia sp.
CGCGGGGGCCAGGAGACTGGCAGCCGCGATGACGAGAGGAAGGGAACGAAGGGTTCGGTGCATGAGAGACCTCGGCCCCGGATATCGGTTGCCGGTGAGCAGCCTTGAGGTGGGGAGTCCGCGCTGGACGGGTGACCGAGGCATCGGCGGACACCTGCTCATCGGAGATCTGCCCCCACCGTCGTGCCCGCAAGGCCGTGCCGGCGGTCGCCGGCGGCCCGCGGCAGGAGGCGCAGCTCGCGGGCGAAGGACTGCGCCGCGGCCAGGAACACCGCCTGCCGCACGGTGACCCGCAGCGACACCGCAACCCGCGGTCCGTCGTCGCCCTGATCGCCGGCAGGCGCCGGATGCGCGGCGAGCACCTCGGCGTCCTCCAGCGCCACCGACGTCGAGCCGCCGCCGTCGCCCGCCTCCCGCGTGACGAGGACGTCGACCCGGCCGCCGGGGCGAACGAGCTCGGCCGATCCCTGGGCGACGAGATCGGCCACGCGCTCGCCCGGGCGTACCGGCGCGCCGGCGGCGCGCGTGCCGTCGTCGACGACGGCGGGCGCGACGTCCTGGCCGGGTTCGAGCGCCACCGCGGCACGGGTGCCCGCCAGCGCCGCGACCGACGCGTAGGCCGACGCCGGCGCGAAGCGCGCCGGCACGTGGCGGACCGCCAGGTGCTCGGCGTCGAGGCGCGCCCCGGCGGCCAGCCGCGTACGCACCACCACGACCGGCACGGCCGGCCCCACCGAGCGCTGGAGGGCCGCCTCGCGCCCCGCGACGTCCGAGGCGGCCAGCGTCCCCAGCAGCAGCGCCAGGCCGAGCAGGAGGGCCGCGCGGCGCCGCCGGGTCACGATCGCGCCGGCGCGGCCGGCAGCTCGATGGCGACCCGGCCTCCACGGGCCGACGGCAACGCCGCAACGCGCCCGCCGCAGTGCATCAACACCGACGTGCTGATCGCCAGGCCGCGGCCACGCGTGCCGCGGGGCCGGCGGGCCAGCTCCGCGACGGATGCGGGCAGGCCCGGGCCGCCGTCGGCGACCTCGACCCGCACGCGGTCGCCGACCACGCGGGTCCGGATCTCGATCGTGCCGCCGCCGTGCTCGATCGCGTTGGCGACGACGTTGCCGGTCGCTTGCGCGACGCGCAGCGCGTCGGCGTGGACGATCGCCGTCCCCGGCCCGGGCGCCAGCACGACTCGGGCACCGTGCGCCGCCGCGACCTCCTCCCATGTCTGCACCTGGCAGCGCAACAGGGCGTGGAGGTCGACGTCGGCGCTGACCGCGCCCCGGCACGGATCGTCGAGCGCGAGGGCGGCGCGGCGCAGCTCCAGCTCCAGCGCCGCGACGAGGACCGGCCCGATCTCGCCCCGCCGCGCCGCGCCGTGCAGCGCCAGCTGCGCCGCCGAGAGCGGCCCGCGCACCTCGTGGGCGGTGCGAGCGGCCCGCTCGCGGAGGGCACGGGCCTGCGCGCACGCCCAGACGGCCGCCAGAGCGAAGACGCAGGCGACCAGCCAGGGCGCCGTCGCCGCGACCGACGCCGCGCCGCTCACGCCGCCACCTCCAGCCCCGCCACGCCACTGGCCCCGGGATCGTCGACGAGCCGATAGCCGACGCCCCACACGTTCACGACGAACCGGTCCCCGCCCGCCCCCAGCTTCGCCCTCAGCCGACACGCGTGGCTGTCCAACGTCCGCGTCGTCGACTGCGACCGGAAGCCCCACACGCTGCGCAGCAGCGCCTGCTTCGTGTGCACCGTCGTCGGCGCCGCCGCGAGCACGCGCAGCAGCGCGAACTCCTTCTGCGTCAGGTCGATCGACCGGCCCGCCAACCGCACGGCGCGGGAGGCCGGGTCGATCTCCAGGGTGCCGACGCGGACGCGGCCGGGGCGACGGCGGCGCTCGGTCCGGCGCAGCAGCGCGCCGATCCGGCCCCGCAGCTCGGCGTAGAAGTAGGGCTTGGCGAGGAAGTCGTCGGCCCCGCACTCGAACGCCCGCACCCGGTCGACCTCCGAGCAGCGCCCGCTCAGGACGAGCACGGGCAGGTCCGGGTCGATGCGGCTCACGGCGCCGTCGGCCGCGCGCACGCGCCGCAGGATCTCCAGGCCGGAGGCCTCCCCGAGCCCGACGTCCACGATCGCCAGGTCCGGGAACTTCGTCTCCAGCAGGCGCAGGGCGTCGGCGGCGCTCTCGGCCACGAGCAGGTCGTAGCCGTCGGCGGTCAACTCGTCGGCCAGGAACGTCCGCTGCAGCGCGTCGTCTTCGGCCACGAGGATGGTCGCGGGCGTGTCGTGGGTCATGCCTCGACTAGGGCGCCGCGTTGCAGAACTCGCCCCCCTCGACGCGGCGGAAGGGTCCGGTCCCACGACACCGAACCTCATCCCGACGGTGGGCCGCACGGGGAGCGGACGGACTGCAAGATCCATCCCATCACCTGCGGAGACGAAGGGATCGGGCATACGATGCCGACGACTCCGAGAGCCGCCGTCCTTCCTCGGCGCGACTTGACTGACTCACCCCCATGAACGACGCACGCCGAGGCAACTACGACAGCGGTGAGGACTTCGTCCTCGAATATGGCGAACTCCGGTTCACCTTCAACGAGCGCGACTTCCGCGAGCGCTGCGAGCAGGCCGCCAACAAGCTGGGGTTCGT
>DASYBY010000620.1:0-11769 GCA_036500525.1 Baekduia sp.
CGTCCCGAGCCGCGCCGGCTGGTCGGCGTGCTGCTCGCGCTGACCTTCACGACCGGCCTGATCGACGCCGTCAGCTACCTCGGCCTCGGCCACGTCTTCACGGCGAACATGACCGGCAACATCGTGCTGCTCGGCTTCGGCCTCGCCGGCAGCGAGGGGCTGCCGGTGCTCGCGCCGCTGGTGTCGCTGGCGGGGTTCTTGGGCGGCGCGGCGGTCGGCGGCGCCGCGGTCCGGCGCGCGGGCGGGGCGAGCCCGCGGCTGCTCGGCGGGGCGCTGCTGATCGAGGGCGCGCTGGCCGCGGTCGCCGCGCTGCTGGCGGTGAGCACGACGATCCACGCCGGGACGGTCGTGGCGGGCGTCGTGATCGCGGTGCTGGCGGCGGCGATGGGCCTGCGCAACGCGGTCGTCCGCAAGCTGGCCGTGGCGGAGCTGACGACGACCGTGCTGACGATGACGATCACCGGGCTGGCGGCCGACGGGCTGCGCCACGCCGCGCAGCCGCGCCGGATCGGCGCCGTGGTGGCGATGCTCGTCGGGGCGCTGGCCGGCGCGCTGCTGCTCAAGACCGACCTGTGGGTGCCGCTGGCCGTGATCGCCGTGGCCGCGGGCGCCCTGGGCTGGGCCGTGCGCTCCGTCGTGCGCTGAACGCCGGGCCGGCCTCAGTCCGCGTCGGCCAGCGCCAGCTCCGCCAGCGCGGTGATCCCCTCGCGCGTCTGCGCCGACGCGTAGAAGCGCGCCGTGTGGCAGAACACCGCGCCGTCGACGCCGGTGGCCGCGCTCAGCTCGTCGCCGCTCAGCCCCGCCCACGCCGCCGGCAGGTCCTTGCGGTTGTCGAACGCGCCCAGCGCCTTCGGCACGGCCTGCATCCCCCAGCCGTCGCTCTTCGGGTAGACCACGAACAACGCCTCGGGCGCCGTCGTCACGACCGCCTCGCGCCACGGCATGTTGCGATCCAGCTCGATGATGCGCGGATCGCCGGCGCGGCCGATCGCCGCGTGGACGAGCTCGTGCGCGCGGCGGAACGCGGCGGCGCCCTTGAGCTCGTTCTCCAGGATCGTGGTCGCGACCGCGACGGCCTCGGCGAAGCGCGCGTCCTCCTGCTCCGGCGCCGGCGACTCGTCCCATGAGGGGTTCATGGCCGCGATCACGCCGCTGACGGTCATCGGCCGCACGCCGTCGACCAGCGACTCGACGATCGTCTGCCCCGTGTCGTTGGCGTCGACGCCCTGCACGAGGCGCTCGTCGATCGAGGTGGCCGCACGGGCGTCGCCGGCCAGCTGCTCGCCGTAGGCGCGCCAGACCAGCCCGAAGCTCGCGTAGCGGATGCCGTTGGGGCGCTCGCCCGCTCCACCCTTCTGATGGTGGTCGAAGTCGCCGGTCTGCGGGTCGGAGCGCCCGCCGACGTCCACGCGGACGTCGGCCGCCACGTGCGCCTCCTCGTCGCGCGTGCGCACGATCTCCAGCGGAGCGCCGGCCGCGAGGCCGAGCACGGCGAGCGCGAAGACGTCGTCGGCGTGGAAGTTGCCGGGATGGGTGGCCACCTTCATGGCCCTGCACAGTACTTACGCGGCGGCGGCGGGCGCCGACGTCGCGGCGCGCCCCAGCAGCGCCGCGGTGCCGGTCGCCAGCCACGCGGGCGACGCGCCGTGGGAGCGCTCCACCTCGAGCATGAGCGGCGCGCCGTGGTCGGCGACCAGCGGGCCGAGCCGATCCCAGGGCAGGCAGCCGGCGCCGGGCGGCAGGTGGAGGTCCAGCTTGAGCGGGTCGACCCCGGGGGCGCCGAGGTCGTGGCGCCGGGCGCCGAGGTTGTCGTGCACGTGGAAGAGCACCACGTCGTCGAGGACCGCGCGCACCGCGGTCTCGGGGCTCTCGCGGCGCATGCTCGCGGTGATGTGCGCGTGGCCCAGGTCCATCAACATGCCCATCGACGGCGAGTCGAGGCGGCGGACGAGGTCGCGGACGGTCAGCGGGTCGTGGCAGACCCGCGGCGGGATCGGCGGCACGGGGTACATCGGCGCGAGGTTCTCGATGGCGAACGTCAGCCCGAGCACCTCGGCGCGCGCGGCGAAGCGCTGCAGCGAGCGCTCCTCGGCGGCCATCCGCTCGTCGAGCGCCGCGGCGGCGCTGGAGCCCTCGGCGACCGCGAAGTTCAGCCCGTGGTAGACGACCAGCTCCGCGCCCGCCTCCGCCGCGTAGTCCATCAACCCGTCGAAGGCCCGGTCGTGCTCGATGGTCCCGGCGCTGAGGTCGTCGGGTCCGTGAACGAGCAGCCGCAGGCCGCACGACGAGAGGGCGGCGCGCAGCGCACGGGCGTGGCGGCGGCAGCGCTCCCGGTCGGCCAGCATCGGGCGCGGCGGTGTGTGGACCTGGACCCAGGCGAAGCCCGCCGCCTCATACGAGGCGAGGAGCGGTGTCGTGGGCCATTGGTCACGATGGACGTTGAGGCCGAGGCGGGCGCCGAGCTCGGTCATCACGTCCATCATGTTGCCCCTCCACCGATCCACGGATGTGATCGGTCGGTGATGTGGCCGTGAACAGGGCGTGAACCCGGCGCGCCCTCAGAACCCGCGGAACCCGCTCTGGCGCGTGTCGTTGAGGTTCAGCACCAGCGACGGCGGTGCGATCTCGTGCTCGGCGGAGGTCGGCACGACGGCCGTCCCGACGGCGAAGTACTCCAACACGTGCGAGCTCCACCCGTGGTTGCCCTCGACGAGCTGCACGCCGACGATCCCCTCCGCCTCGGCGGACTCGGCCTCGGCCTGCATCCGCTCCATCGCCAGCTCCCGCGCGTCGTAGAGCGCCTGGGTGAAGTTCGGCATCTCGGTGTTGCGCCCGACGCGCTTCATCCAACTGCCGAAGCCCTGGTGGGCGACGTGGTAGACGCACGTCCCCATCACCATGCCGACCGGTCGGTAGCCGGCCGAGAGCAGGGTGTAGAAGTCCTGGCCGCTGAGGTCGCTGGTGAACGGCCGGCCGCTGGGTGCGCGGTGCAGCACGCCCTCGCGGTGGCGCACGGCGGTCCCGATCGCGACGAACTCGGCGAGGTCGTTTCCCCACTCGCGGCGGCTGACCTCGAGGCGGACCGCGACGACGCCGTCGGCGCCGAGCTGCTCGGCCTCCTCCTCCATGCGCGTCATCGCCAGCTCGCGGGCGTGGTACATCGCCTGCGTCAGGACGCCCATCTCCTGGTTCTTGTTCCACGCGCTCGCCTGGAACCCGATGTGGTAGATCGACGAGCCGACGACGAGGCCCAGCGGCTCGAAGCCGGCGGCGCGGACGAGCAGGAACTCGTTGACCGACAGGTCGCTGGTGAACAGGCTCTTGTCCCGCATCCGGGCCAGCCGCTCACGGCCCGCCTCGGGGATCCCCGCCGTGCTCGTGGGGTCGTACTCCTGCTCGTCGTCGGCCATCGTCGGGGACTCCTTCAGGTGAGGGGCAAGGCGATGTACTTCTCGGGCGGCGGCGGGCCGTCCTGCATCTCGACGATCGCCGTGCCGAGGATGTGCATGGTGATGATCAGGTCGCGGTAGGACACGTTGTTGACCTCCCGCTCGTAGGGCTTCATGTCGCGCTCGACGTCCACGCCGACGACGCCGTGCGCGTGCAGCTCGTGCGCGCCGCGGGTCACGCGCTCCATCGCGAGGGCGCGGGCGTCGTAGAGGCCCTGCGTGTAGTCGGGCAGCTCCTGGTTGGAGAGGCCGCTGCCGAAGAACGAGGTCGTGCTGCGCTGCTGGCGCGTGCCGGTCACGACGTAGGCGACGGTCGAGCCGCCGACGATGCCGACCGGCCAGAAGCCGTGGCTCACGAGCTTGGCGACGTCCTGGCCGGAGAGGTTGCACAGCAGCGGCTCGGGCCCCAAGTCGTAGCGCTCGGAGCGGACCGCGGTGCCGATGGCGACGAACTCCACCAGGTCGGTCGACCAGTCGCGCAGCGTGCGCCGCACGTGCACACCGACGACCGCGTCGGCGCCGACGGCGATCGCCTCCTCGCGCAGCCGGCCGACGGCCAGGCGCCGCGCCTCGTTGTAGGCGTCGGTCTGGTTGGACAGCTCCTGCGTCTCGCCGTCGCGGCCCTGCGCGAACCAGCCGCTGCGGCCGCTGCCCCACGGCATCTGCTGCCAGCCGATCTTGTAATAGGACGTGCCCATCACCTGGCTGAGCGGGCGCAGGCCGGCCTGGCGGACGGTGAGCGTCTCGCCGACGCTGAGCGCGGAGGTGAACGCCGGGCCGCCGGCCTCGCGCAGGCGCTCCAGGCGCTCGCGGGCCGCGGGCGGGAGGCCGGCGTCGTCGCTCACGCGCCGAGCAGGCCTTCGAGCGCGGTGCGGGCGCGCTCGTTGCGCGCGGCCTCGTCGACGAGGTCGGCCGAGAGGCCGTCGATCCAGGCGCCGAGGTCGAGCTCCTCGGTCTTCAGCGCGATGCCGCGCACGACGGTGCGCCGGCGGCAGGCGACGCGCTTGCGGTCGCGCTCGGCCTCGTAGCGGCGGTCGCCGAGCGTGACGGTGACGGCCTTGGGGTCGCCGCGCCCGCGGAAGCCGCCGCGTTCGATCTCGACCTGTTCGGGGAGCACCTCCGCCAGCTTGCCCACCAACACGTCGAAGAACACGTCGACGTCACGCGCATCGGCACGGAGCGCCGCCGCCAGCAGATCGAAGTCTTCCCCGGCCATCCGGACGCATCCTACGGGCGGGCAACCGCAACCTTCCCCGGCGGCGCCGCGTTGTCAGACCATGACCGTCCGCGCCGCCGCGCTCCCTGTGCTCCTCGCCGCCGCCGTGGCGCTGCCCGCCGGCGCCGCCGCCGCGTCGCCATGGTCGGCCCCCGCGTCGTTCCCGACGGCCGGCACCATCGACGCCGACTCGGCCGCGCCGCGCATCGCGATCGCCGCCGACGGCACGTCGGTCGCCGCGTGGATCCGGGGCCGCGACGTCGCGGTGAGCACCGGCGGCGGCCACGGGCGCTTCACGCGGGCGGCGATCGCCGGGCGCTGGCGGGCGGCCGCGCCGGCGGTCGCGGCCGGGCCGGGCGGGCAGGCTCTCGTGGCCTGGGAGGACGGCACGGGGATCCGGGTCCGGGTGCGCGCGAAGGCCGGGGCGCGCTGGACGACGCGGCTGGCGGCGCCCTCGACCGGCTCGGCGATCAACGGCGTCGAGGTCGCCCGCGTGGGGCGCGATCGGGGCTGGATCGTCGCCGAGCGGCAGTTCCCGGCCCACGGCTCGGGCGTGCCCTACCGCGTCCGGGCGCTCTGGCTGGATCCGGACGGGCGCCGGATCGGCGACGTCCAGGACCTGGGACTGGGGAGCTTCGGCCTCGACGCGCGGGTCGCCCGCGCGCTGACCGTCAGCCCCGGCGGGCGCGCGACGCTCGTGTACACGTCGGCGAGCCCCGGCGCGGTGCCCGCGACGATGCTCGTCGCCCACGCGCCGGTCGGCGGCCCGTTCGGGGCGCCGGTCTCCCCCACCGACGGGGCCGGACACGGCACGCTCTTCGCCGGCAGCGGCGGCCTCGTCGCGAGCCTGCGGACCGCGCGCTGCGGCGACGCCGGTTGCACCGGCACGCCCGAGGCGTGGCGCGTCGACGGCAGCGGCGCGCTCGAGCCCCTCGGCGCGGTCGCGCTCGACCAGCCGGGGCGCGCGCTGCGTCCGAGCGTCGCGCCGATTGGTGGCCGCGGCGCCGCGCTCGTCTTCGGGCTCAAGGACGGCCCGCTCCCCTTCGCGACGCAGGCACCGGTGCGCGCGGTCGCACTGGCGGCCGACGGCACCGCCGGACCGCTGCAGACGCTGACCGGCGGCGCGGCCTCCGAGCCCGTGGCGCTGCCGCTGTCGGGCAGCCGCGTGCTGGCGATCTGGGCCGGGACGCGCGGCTGGGGCGCCGCGCTGGCCGGACCCGACGGGCGCTTCGCGCCGTTCCCCACGGCGCCCGGACCACCGCCGACGGCGGCGCACACCAACGCGACCAACCGCGACGTCGCGACCGCCGGCCGGTACGTCGCGATCGCCTGGGCGCGCGGGCACCGGGTCCGGATGAGCGTGGCGCGGCCGTAGCGCGCCACGCGGGTCTACACCGTCGGCGCTTCGACCTTCTCCAGGTGCGCTTCGAGGGCCGCGTAGGCGTCGTCGACCGCGCGCTTGCCGGCGGTGTGGCGCGCCGTGGACTTCGCCGACTCGTACTGCGTCGCCCAGCACTCGGGCCCGGCCAGCTCGATCTCCAGCGCGGCCAGCGCCTCCTCGGCGGTCTCGACCGCCTTCTCCAGCTTGCTGGTCTGGCGGGCCGCGTTCTTGGAGAGCGCGGCGCCGTTGGGCGCGGCCTTGGCGGCGGCGGGCGCGGGCGGCGCCGCGGTCCTCGCCCCGTTGGCCTTCCCGTTGCCGTTGCCGTTCCCGTTCTTGGTGGCCTTGGGCGCGGCCGCCTTGGCCTTGGCCTTCGGCGGCGGGCCCATCGGGTCCTCGCCGGCGGCCTTGCGGTCCTCGCGGATGCGGGCGTACTCGGCCCAGCCGCCGAGGTAGGAGCGCAGCGTCTTGTGCTCCAGCGCCACGGTGCGCGTGCCGACGGCGTCGAGCAGCGCGCGATCGTGCGTCACCAGCAGCAGCGAGCCCTCGAACGACTTCAGCGCGTCCTCCAGCGCCTCGCGCGACTCCAAGTCCAGGTGGTTGGTCGGCTCGTCGAGGATCAGGACGTTCGCGCCCTGGCTGAGCAGGATCGCCAGCGCCAGCCGCTTGCGCTCGCCACCGCTCAGGCCGTCCAGCGGCTTCTCGGCCTCGGTCCCGCTGAACAGGAACTTGCCCAGCAGCGACCGCGTCTGGTTGGGGTTGAGCCCCGTCTTCTTGCCGACCGCCTCGACCACCGTGCGCGCCGAGCCGAGGCCCTCCAGCTCGGAGTCGTGCTGGCTGAGGTAGCCGACCTTGAGGTTGTGGCCCGTGCGCAGCTTGCCGCCGTCGAGCGCGCGCTGGCCGGCGAGCGCCTCGATCAGCGTGGTCTTGCCGGTGCCGTTGGGGCCGACGAGCGAGACGTGCTCGCCGCGCTCCAGCCAGATCTCGGCGCCGTCGAGCAGGAGCTTGCGGTGCGGCTCGTCGCCGACCTCCAGGCGCCCCTCCTCCAGCTCGAAGATCACGCGGCCGGTGCGCTCGGGCTTGGCGAACTGGAACCCCAGCTCGCGCGTGTCGCGCGGATCGCGGGTGATCCGCTCGACCTTGTCCAACGCCTTGACCCGCGACTGCGCCTGCTTGGCCTTGCTGGCCTTCGCGCGGAAGCGTTCGATGAAGCCCTCCATGCGGGCGATCTCGGCGGTCTGCTTCTCGATGGCCTTGCCCAGCGCCAGCTCGCGGGCGGCCTGCTCCTTGCGCCAGTTGTGCCACGTGCCCTTGAAGAAGCGCGAGCGACCGGCTTCGAGCTCCAGCACCGCGGTGCCGACGGACTCCAGGAACCAGCGGTCGTGCGCGACGAGGACGATCGCGCAGTCCAGCGTCGTCAGCGTCTGCTCCAGCCACTCCAGCGACTCGATGTCGAGGTGGTTGGTCGGCTCGTCGAGGAGCAGCAGGTCGGCCTCGACGGCCAGCGCGCGGGCCAGCGAGGCGCGCGTCAGCTGCCCGCCGGAGAAGGTGTCGAGCCGGCGGTCGAGGGCGTCGTCGGTGAAGCCCAGGCCGTGGAGGTAGTTGTTGGCCCGCTCGCGCCAGCCGTAGCCGCCGGCGGCCTCGAAGCGTGCGTAGACGACCGAGTAGCGGGCCATCGCGGCCTCGTCGCCGTCGGCCATCTGCTGCTCCAGGCGGCCCAGCTCGGCCTCCAGGTCGAGCTGCTCCTTGCAGGCCGAGAGCACGTAGTCGCGCAGCGTGATGTCGCGATCGCGCGGCGGGCGCTGGTCGTGCAGGGCGACGCGGACGCCGCGCTGGAAGACCAGCTCGCCACCGTCGATCCCGGTCTCCCCGGACAGCATCCGCAGGAGCGTCGTCTTGCCCGCGCCGTTGCGCCCGGCGATGGTCAGCCGGTCACGACGTTCGAGTTTGAACGACACCCCCTGCATGAGGGGTTCCCCCGCCATGTCCTTGGAGAGGTCGGATGCGATGACAACGGCCACACCTCCATGGTAGGTATGCGCCGTGTCCCACCGCTTCTCCCTCGCCGTCGCGCTCGCGGCCGCGTCGCTCGCTGCCGCCGCCGGGTCCGCCGGAGCCGCCGAGACGAACACCACGATCACGGGCTGGACCAAGGCTCCCGGGCCTCGGACCTACGACCAGCTGCCGGTCACGAAGTTCGGTCCGGCGAAGGCGAAGACCGTGCTGGTGCTGGTCCCGGGGACCAACGGCGGCCGGGGCGACTTCACGCTCAGCGCCCGCGAGCTGGTCAAGGACGTGCCGGGCCTGGCGGTGTGGGCCGTCGACCGCCGGTCGCAGAAGCTGGAGGACACGAGCGTGTTCACCCAGGCGATCGCCGGGAAGGTCTCGCTGACCGACATGTTCAACTACTACGCCGGCTGGCTCGCGGACCAGTCGATCACGCCGCACTACCAGCCGCCGGATGCTTCGAAGCTCGGCTTCGCGGCCGACTGGGGCCTGCGCGTGCAGCTGGAGGACGTGCGCCGCGTGATCCAGAAGGCGCACGCCGGCGGGCGCCACGTGCTGCTCGGCGGCCACTCGCTCGGCGCGTCGGTCGCCGTGGCCTACGCGTCCTGGGACTTCGCCGGCCAGCCGGGCTACAAGGACGTCGACGGCCTCGTGCTGATCGACGGCGGCCTGCGCGGCAGCTTCGACAGCGCCGATCTGGCCGCCGCCAAGCAGCGCCTGGCGGCGATCCGCAAGCAGCCGTTCCTCGACCTGCTCGGCCTCGGGCTGCCGTGGGTCACCGGGATCCTGTCGGAGACCGCGGCGGTCTCGGCGCTGAAGGATCCGCTCGGCCCGTCGATCGGCCAGGCGTTCAGCCTGCTGCCGCCGCAGTTCAAGCCGCCCGTCCCGGCGACCAACCGCGGGCAGCTCGGCTACGCGTTCGACGCGACGACGTCGCCCAAGGCGCTCGGCCTGATCCAGGTGCGCGCCGGAACGCTCGGCGCCGACGGCGACTGGGTCGACGGCGAGGTCACGCCGATCGAGCGGGTCGCGCAGACGTTCGGGCAGGAGCCGGGCAACGCGGTCGAGTGGTTCTACCCGTCGCGGCTGAACCTCGACGTCGACGCGGCGTCGCCGCTGGCGGAGAACAGCGCCGCGAAGTACCTCGGGCTGCGCCTGAAGTGGGCCAAGCAGGCGCGCCTGCCGCTCTACGCCGTCCAGACGTCGCTGAGCAACGGTGGCGTGCTGAAGGGCGCCAAGTCCTTCATCAAGCTGTCGCACTCGCCGACCAAGGACGACAAGCTGGTCGACGCGTCGGCCACCATGAGCCACCTCGACCCGCTGATCGCGGCGCCGAAGACCAACATCTACCTCAAGACGGTCGTGCCGTGGCTGAAGGGGATGGTGAAGCGCTGAGGCTCAGCGGCGCGGCGGGGTGACGAGGCGCTGCACCATCGCGTCCTCGGCGGCCTTCGCCGCGTCCTGGCTGCTGACGCGCTCGCGCAGGAAGGCGAAGACGAGCGTCCGGCCGCCGGTGCGGCACCAGCCGGCCAGGGCGCTCACGCGGGTCTGCGGCAGCGAGCCGGTCTTGGCGCGGCAGACGCGGTGGGCGCGGCCGGTCGTCATGCGGTCCTTGAGCGTGCCGTCGACGCCGGCGATCGGCAGCGCGGCGGCGAGCGCCGGGCGCGTGCGGATCCGGCGCACGTAGCGCGCGAGCTGGCGGGCCGCCCCGCGGGTCTGGCGGTCGACGCCGGAGCCGTCGACCAGCGTGAGCGTCGCGCCGAGGCGCTTGGCGTACTTCGTCGCGGCGGCCGCGCCGGCGGCGGTCGTGCCGCCGCGGCCGGTCGCCACGCCGAGGTCCTTGGCGACGATCTCGGCGCCGAAGTCGTCGGACTGCTTGTCGATGATCTTGACGACGGCCGCGAGGCGATCGGTCGCCGTGCCGAGCGTGACCGTCCCGGCGGCGGGCGCGGCGCCGGCCCGCGGCGTGCCGCGGATGGTGATGCCGCGCGCCTCCAGGACGTCGTCGAAGCGGAAGGCGGCGGCGCGCGCCGGGTCGGGCTGCAGCGGCCCGCCGGGCGCCTCGCGGCCGCGGGCGTAGGTCAGGGCGCCGAGCGTGCCCTGCAGGTTCAGATCGAAGGCGCCGCCGGTGGCCGGGCCGCCGCGCAGCGCGTCGAACGCGGTCTCGTCGCCGACGACCGAGCCGGCGATGGCGCGGATGCCGTGGGCCTGGACGGCGTCGGCGAGCTTGGCCAGCTGTTGCTCGTCGAGCAGCGGGTCGCCGCCGCCGTGGAGGAAGAGGTCGCCGACGAGCGTGCCGGAGGGATCGATGGCGGCGCTCGTCAGGACGGTCGTTCTCAGCGCGGCGTTGGTCCCGAGGGCGTCGAGCGCGGCGCCGGTGCTCACGAGTTTCGCGGTCGAGCCGAGCGGCTGGACGCGGTCGGGGTGCGCGGCGGCGAGGGTCTTGCCGGAGGAGCCGTCGAGGACGACGAAGCTGCCGTCGCCGCCGGCGTGGGCCGAGAGGTGCGTGAGGTCGGCGGTGAGGTGCGCGTCGGCCGCGAGGGCCGCGGGCGCGCTGCCCACGAGCGCCGCCGCGAGCGCGACGGCGATGGTCAGGGCACGGCGGGCGATCGTCATCGGCCGCGGATCCTACGGCGGCGCGCCACGCGGTCGAGGTCGGCGCGCGGACCTCTCACCCGCGCTTGACGCCGCCGTACGGCAGGCCGCTGCCGGCTCGCTGGAACTCGACGATCTCGGCGTTCTCGCGCGCCACGCGGTCGCTCGTCCCCTCGTAGTCGCGGAACAGCTCCTTGAGGTGGCGCAGCCCGGCCGGCGGGTGGACGGCCAGCTCGCGCGCCAGCAGGATCGCGGCGGCCTCGGCGTCGGCGGCCGGTGCGCGGCGGGCCAGCAGCCCGAGGGCGTCGGCCTCGTCGGGACCGACGACGCGGCCGGTGAAGATCAGCTCCTTGGCCTTCGACAGGCCGACCAGCGGCACGAGCCGCGCGGGGCCGACCGGCACGCCGAGGCGGGCGCCGGGGAACAGGAGCTTGAGGTTGTCGCCGCCGACGCGCAGGTCGCAGCCCGCGGCCAGCTCGGCGCCCGCGCCGACCACGTTGCCGACGCACACCGCGATCGTCGGCGCCGGGAACGCCTCGATCGCCGCGTAGAGCCGGGCGAACAGCTCCATCCGGGCGACGCCGCCGGCGTGGTCGAGCTGCTCGGAGACGTCGGCCCCGGCGCACAGCGCGCGCTCGTTGGTCGTCGAGATGACGAGCGCCCGCAGGTCGCCGTCGGCGGCCAGCTCGGCGAGCACGCCGTCCAGTTCCTCGAGCATCGCCGTGTCCATCGCGTTGCGGACCTCGGGTCGGTCCAGCCGCACGACCTCGATCCCGTCGTCCAGCCGCTCGCGCGTGAGTGCACCCATGGCGCCGCATTCAATACGATGCCCTGGCGATGCGCCGCCTGACGAAGACCCTGCTGCTCACGATGTGGCTCCTGGCCCTCATGGTCCCGGTCGCACTGGCCCAGAACTCGGGCGAGGGCGCCTTCGGCGAGACCAACGACAAGGACGTCACGGACGCCGGCTTCATCCTCATCGCCGCCTTCCCGCTCTTCATCCTCCTGATGTCGCTGCTGCAGTGGCGCCTGGAGAAGCGCAAGGAAGCCCGCAAGCAGGCCGTCAAGTCCGCCGGCGGCGAGCGCCGCTGGACGGGTGGCTGGTAGATCGCCCAGAGGGCGAT
>DASYBY010000621.1:0-5668 GCA_036500525.1 Baekduia sp.
GGCACCGAGGCGCTGATGTTCGGCAGCTTGATGATGTTGGCGTCGGGCGTCTGGGCCAGCGCGCCGAGCTCGGCGAGCGCGTCGGCGACCTGCTGCTCGGGGGCGAGGAGGTCGGGGAACTGCGCCAGGATGCGCCCCGACAAGGAGATGTCACGCAGCTCGAACTCGACGCCGGCCGCGGCGCCGAAGGCCTCGACGATGGGCAGCAGCGACTTCGTGGCGAGCGCCGGCGCCTCGTCGGTGTGGGTGTAGATGATCTTCATGGGGATCCTGTTCGCAGTGGGGAAGGCGGCGCGAACGCTATCGGCCCGCTGCGGTGCGGTCCTCGGCGCGGGCGGCGGCCTCGGCGACGAGCTGGGCGATCGTCGTCGTGCCGAGCTCGGACTCGATCGCGGTGGCCGCCCGGCGGTCGATCGCGGCCAGGGAGATCTGGATCGAGCGGCCGACGGGGCAATCGGGGTTGGCGCTGCGCAGGCCGAGCACCGGATCGTCGCCGTTCAGCGCGCGCCAGACGTCGGCCAGCGTGATGGCCTCGGGATCGCGCAGGAGCTGCCAGCCGCCGTGCACGCCGGAGCGCGAGCCGACGAGGCCGGCGACGCGCAGCCGGCCCAGCAGGCGGCGGACGTGGACGGGGCTGGCCCCGGCGCTGTCGGCCATGGTCTCGGAGCTGAGCACGGCGCCGCAGGCGTCGCCGAGCAGGGTGAGCAGGTGCACGCCGAGCGCAAACTGGGTGTTGGTCGGCCGGCTCACGCGCACCATGGTAGATGAATCCGCAACCGGCTCTGCTACGGTTTGCCACAGCAATTCGTAACCACCTTGAGCACGTTTGGAGATCCCATGTCCCTCGTCATCACCGGCGCCTCCGGCCATCTCGGCGCCCGCGCCGCCGAGCTGCTGCTGGAGCACGACGGCGTCGAACCCGCCGACGTCGTCCTCGTGACGCGCAACCCCGACCGGCTGGCGGCACTGGCCGCCCGCGGCGTGACCGTCCGCGCGGGCGACTTCGACGACCCGTCGACGCTCCCCGCCGCCTTCGCCGGCGGCAACCGCCTGCTGCTGGTGAGCACCGACGGCGTCGGCCGCCGCGTCGCCCAGCACCGCGCGGCGATCGAGGCGGCCCGCGACGCGGGCGTCTCGCTCATCGCCTACACCTCGATCCCCAACCCGTCGGAGGAGAACCCGGCCGGCGTGGCGACCGAGCACCGCGAGACCGAGCAGGCGCTGCGCGACTCCGGCGTCGCGTGGACGCTCCTGCGCAACGCGCTCTACGCCGAGTACCGGATCCCCGAGGCGCAGGGCGCGGTGGCGACGGGCAAGTTCCAGCACAACCTCGGCGACGGCCGCAGCGCCTTCGTCTCCCGCGAGGACTGCGCCGCCGCGGCCGCCGCCGTGCTGGCCGGCGGCGACGAGCATGCGAACAAGGTGTACGACATCACCGGGCCCGCGCTGCTCGGAGCCACCGAGCTCGCGGAGATCTACGCCGCGGTCGGCGGCGTGCCGGTCGTGGCCGAGGCCGTCGACGACGCGACGTTCGCCGCCGGCCTGGTCGCCGCGGGCGTCCCCGCCGAGGCCGCGCCGTTCCTGGCCACCTTTGGCGCGGCGATCCGCGAGGGGCAGCTCGACCAGCTGAGCACCGCGGTCCTCGACCTCACCGGCCGGGCGCCGCGCCCGCTGCGCGACGTCGTGGCCGAGGCGGCGGCCGCGGCCTGAGGACCTGGCAGGATCCTGCGATGGCCCCGCCCCATCGCCGGACCCCGGTCCCGTCTGCGCTCGTCCTCTCCGGCCTGATCGAGGTCGCCACCGGCGCGCTCGCCGGCTGGCCGTACACGCTCGTGCGCCAGGACCCCGACGCCGCGCGGCGGCTGCTGGGCATCAAGTCGGGCGCCCGGATCCGCCAGTGGCACCTCGATCTCGCGATGCTCGGCGGGCTGACGGTGGCGGTCGGGACGGCGGTGCCGGACGCGCCGAAGTGGGCGTCGGTGCCGCTGGGCGTGGGCGCCTGGACCAACGCCATGTCCTTCCTGCCGCTGGCCTTCGCGCCGGAGATCGACAAGCACCCGGTCTACCGCGCGACCGCGGGCGCGTCCTTCATCTCCACCTCGCTCGGCTTCACGGGGATGGCGATCGTCGCGGCGCGGCGGCGGCGGGCGGCGCGGCGCGCTTCATAGGGCTATCATCTACTCCCAAATGTTGGGAGTACTTGGATGCCCACGGGTCTCGTAGAGCGCGCGCTCGCCGCGTCACCGGCAGACGTCGGAGGGCTGCTGCTCGAACTGCCGGAGGATCAGTGGTTCGACCGCAAGTCCACGCGGATCCAGCCACGGACACTGGCCGAGCACCTCGTGGCCATGAGCAACGCCGAGGGCGGGACGCTGGTCATCGGCCTCTCCGAGGGGCGCGTCGAGGGAACCGATGCCGACCCTCGCCGGCGCAACAGCCAGATCCAAGCCGCCATCGACCTGACGGTGCCGCCAGTCCGGCTGCGGCACCGACTGGTGCCCTGCGTCGACGAAGGCGGCAACACCAACCACTTGCTCATCCTCGACATCGAGCCTGACGAAGCCCTCCACACGACGACCAAGGACGAGGTCTTCCTGCGCACCGGCGACGCAAGCCGGAAGCTGACGTTCGCGCAGCGGCAGGAGTTGAGCTATGACAAGGGGCAGGCGAGCTACGAGACCCGGCCACTCCCCGCCGTCGACGTCGCGGCGCTGAATCGCACGCTTGTCGCGCAATACGCAGAGGCGCTCAGGGCCTCCGACAGCGACCGGGTCCTTCAAGCTCGCGGCCTCGTGGTGAAGGGCCAGGCCACCGTCGCCGGCTGCCTGCTGTTCGCCCAGCATCCCCAAGAGTGGCTGCCCGAAGCCTACGTTCGGGTCCTGCGCTACCGGGGACGCGAGCGAGGCGCCGGCGACAAGCAGCAGCTGATCGCCGACGAGCGCGTCGAGGGTCCGATCCCGCTGATGCTCCGGACCGTTCGGCGCACCATCGCGACCCTTCAGCCGGTCCGCCAGGCCCTCGGGCCTGACGGCCGCTTCGGCGCCATCCCACTCATCCCGGAGCCCGTGTGGCTCGAGGCCGTGGTCAACGCGGCGGTGCATCGGTCCTACAGCCTCGCCGGCGACCACATCAGGGTGGAGATCTTCGACGACCGCATCGAGGTCTCAAGCCCGGGGCGCTTCCCGGGGCTCGCCGATCTCCACGATCCGCTCAACATCGCCCGGTTTGCCCGGAATCCCAGGATCGCCCGCGTGTGCGCCGACCTTCGGCTCGGCCAGGAGCTAGGCGAGGGCGTGCGCCGGATGTTCCAGGAGATGCGCGACGCCGGGCTGCACGATCCCGCCTACCGCCAGACGGCCGGCAGCGTCATCGTCTCGCTCTCCGCCGACCCGGTGCATCGCGCCCTCGACGCGCAGCTCAACGCCAATGCTCGGGCGGTGGTCTCCGCTCTCCGGTCAGCGGACCGCATGAGCACCGGTGAGGTGGCAGAGCTGCTCCGGACCTCACCTCCCACCGCGTTGAAGCGCCTGCGCGCCATGGAGGCCGAGGGCCTCATCACGTGGGTGGGCCACTCGCCGCGGGACCCTCGCGCTTACTGGGCGCTGCCGTCCGTCTGACGAACTTCGAAGCTACTCCAAAGAACTTTTGGGAGTCGGTTTGGAGTTGCGCCAAACCCTGAACCCTGGTTCACTCCTTGGTGTGGCCTACCGCCCCACCGAGCGCACCGAGGCACGCCGTACCGAGGCGCGGGGCCGGATCGTGCGTGCCGCGGTGGAGCTGATCGCCCTCGGTGGCTATCGCGAGGCGCAGATCGCCGCGGTCGCCCAGCGGGCGGGGGTCGCGACGGGCACGGTCTACCGGCACTTCCCGTCGAAGGCCGACCTGCTGACCGAGGTCTTCCGCACGGCGTCGCAGCACGAGGTCGACGCGGTCGCTGCCGCGACGGCTGCCGCGGGTGATGGCGCCGCCGACCGCATCGCGGCCGCCGCCGACACCTTCGCCCGGCGCGCGCTGCAGGGCCGGCGCCTCGCCTGGGCGCTGCTGGCCGAGCCGGTCGACCCCGCGGTCGAGGCCGAGCGCCTCGTGTTCCGCCGCGCGTACGCCGCCGTCTTCGCGCGCGCCATCGAGGACGGCGTGGAGCGCGGCGAGCTGCCGCCCCAGGACGCGCGCTTCACCGCCACCGCGCTGGTCGGCGCGATCGGCGAGGCGCTCGTCGGCCCGCTCTCCCCCACGCACGACGACGTCGACGCCGACGCCCTCGTGAGCAACCTCATCACCTTCTGCCTGCGTTCCACCACCGATCGGGAGCTGTCTGAGCATGTCCACCGTCGCGCGGCCTGAGGCCTCGGCCACCACCGCCACCCACGAGGTCCGCAACCAGGTCCCGCCGCTGGAGGGCCGCAACCTCTTCCTCGACCACACCGCCCTGGTCGAGGGCCTGGCCCGCGAGGGCGGCGGCTGGGCGCACGACCGCGCGGTCGAGGTCGGCGCGTTCTGGGGCGGCGAGCCGCAGGAGTGGGGCTTCGCGGCCAACGAGAACCCGCCCGTCCTCCACACGCACGATCGCTACGGCAACCGGCTCGACAGCGTCACCTTCCACCCCGCCTGGCACCAGCTGATGGCGCGCGGCGTCCACGACGAGATGCACGCGCTGCCGTGGAACGAGCCGCGCGACGGCGCGCACGTCGCCCGCGCCGCGCTGTACATGAGCGGCACGCAGGCCGAGGCCGGCTTCGGCTGCCCGATCACCATGACCTTCGCCGCGGTGCCCGCGCTGCGCGCCACGCCCGAGGTCGCCGACGAGTGGGTGCCGCGCCTGACCGCCCGCGGCTACGACGGCGCGCTGAAGCCCGCGACCGAGAAGCCGGGCGCGATCTGCGGCATGGCGATGACCGAGAAGCAGGGCGGCTCGGACGTGCGCGCCAACACGACGGTCGCCACGCCGATCAACGGCGGCGGGCCGGGCGCCGAGTACCTCCTCGTCGGCCACAAGTGGTTCTGCAGCGCGCCGATGAGCGACCTGTTCCTCGTGCTCGCGCAGACCGAGGAGGGCCTCTCGTGCTTCGCGGTCCCGCGCTTCCTGCCCGACGGCACCAAGAACGAGGGCTTCCAGCTGCAGCGTCTCAAGGACAAGTTGGGCAACAAGTCCAACGCGTCGTCGGAGGTCGAGTTCCGCTCGGCCTGGGGCCGCATGGTCGGCGAGCCGGGCCGCGGCGTGCCGACGATCATCGAGATGGTCGGCCACACGCGGCTGGACTGCGTGATGGGCGGCGCGGGCGGCATGCGCCAAGCCGTCTCGGTCGCGACCTGGCACGCCATGCACCGCTCGGCCTTCGGCAAGCTGCTGATCGACCAGCCGCTGATGCGCAACGTGCTGGCCGACCTCGCCGTCGAGAGCGAGGCCGCGACCGCGCTCACGCTGCGCCTGTGCCGCGCCTACGACGAGGCCGCCGCGGGCGATCCGCGCGCCGACCTGTTCAAGCGCCTGGCCACCGCGGTCGCCAAGTACCACGTGTGCAAGCGCGTCCCCAACCACGCGTTCGAGGCGCTGGAGTGCCTCGGCGGCAACGGCTACGTCGAGGAGTCGGGCATGCCGCGGCTCTACCGCGAGGCGCCGCTGTGCTCGATCTGGGAGGGCTCGGGCAACGTGATGGCCTTGGACGTGCTC
>DASYBY010000622.1:0-5466 GCA_036500525.1 Baekduia sp.
CGCCCGCCGGCACAGCAGGAACGGCCCGCGCAGGTTGACGGCCATCAGCCGGTCCCAGTCCTCCTCGGCGGTCTCGTCGACCGCGGCGAGGCCGTCGATGACGCCCGCGTTGTTGCACAACACGTCGAGCCCGGGCCCCGCTGCGGCGATGATCGCGTCGGCCCCCGCGGGCGAGGCGATGTCGGCGACGACGCCGACGACCGACGCGTGTGACCGCTCGGCCTCGGCCGCGCGCCCGGCGTCGATGTCGGCCGCGACCACCCGTACCGCGCCCTCCGCCGCGAACGCCGCGACCATCGCGCGCCCGATCCCCGCGCCGGCGCCCGTCACGATCACCGTCCTGCCGTCGACCAACCCCATCGTCATCCCTTCCGTGGCGGCGCGATGTGCGCCTCGTTCTCGGCGATCCGCTCGACGAAGCGCCAGCGGCCGTCCGGACCGCGGCCCAGGCGGTCGCGGTAGCGCCCGAAGCTCCGGAGCACCGGCCGCCCCTCGTCGTCGCGGTCCATCCGCGCGTAGTAGCTGTCGGCGGTCGCGGCGTCGCCGGCGACCGTGATCCGGGGCTCCATGAGCATGTGCTTGTGGTAGGCCTCCGGCGCGTGCGTGTGGGCGCGGAACGCCGCGGCGATCGCGGCGCGGCCCTCGATCGGCGCACGCCAGGGCCAGCGCAGGACGGCCGTCTCGGACCAGCAGTCCAGGAACGCGCGCTCGTCGCCGTAGTCGATCGCGTGGCCGTAGGCCGACAGCGTCGCGAGGATCTCCCGCTCGTCCTCGAGCACCCGCAGCCGCGCCTCGATCCGCGCCAGCCGGGCGCCGTCGTCGCCCACGGCCGCCCCCGCCCTACGGGCCGGCGGGGGCCGGGACGGGGCCGTCCGTCGGCCGCGGGTCGCCGCCGAAGTAGGCCTCCTGCAGCTCGCGCATGTCGTGGAACTTCTCGGGCGCGCCGTAGGCCACGACGCGGCCGTCGTCGATGACCGTGACGTGGTCGGCGATCCCCAGCGCCTGCTCGGCCAGCTGCTCGACGAGCAGGACCGTCATGCCGCCGTCGGCCAACGCGCGCACGCGCTCGAAGACCTCGCTGACGATGGCGGGCGCAAGGCCCGCCGACGGCTCGTCGAGCAGGAGGATCTTCGGCCGCGACGCCAGTGCCTGGGCGATCGCCAGCATCTGCTGCTGGCCGCCCGACAGGCCGCCCGCGGGCTGGTCGGCGCGCTCGGCGAGCACGGGGAACTGGGCCAGGAGGGAGTCGCACAGCGCCTGGCGCTCGGCGCGGCCGATGCTCAGCGTGTAGGTGCCGAGCACGACGTTCTCGCGCACCGTGCGGTTACGGAAGATCCGCTTGCCCTCCTGGACGAGCGCGATCCCGGCCGCGGCGCGGCCGTAGGCGGGCAGGCCGCCGATGTCCTCGCCGTCGAGGGTGACGCTTCCTTCCCACAACCGCAGCTGCCCGCTGATCGCCGACAGCAGCGTCGTCTTGCCGACGCCGTTGCGGCCGAGGACCAGCTCGACGCCCGCGCCCGCGAGCGTGAGGTCGATGCCGCCGAGCACGCCGAGGTCGCCGTAGCCGGTGACCGCGCCGCGGACCTCGAGCGTGCCCGAGTGCACGGGCGCCAGGCCCTCGGCGCCCGCGGCGACGGCCGCCGCCGCACGGCGCTCGGCACCCTCGCCCGGCGTCTGCGCCGGCTGGCCGAGGTAGCTCTCGATGACCTTCTGGTCGGCGGCGATCGCCTCGGGCGAGCCGCTGGCCAGCAGCCCGCCGACGTGCAGGCAGTGGATGTGGTCGGAGATCGAGGTGACGAAGCGGAAGTTGTGCTCGATCAGCACGACCGACGTGCCGGCGCGGGCGGCGAGCTGCACGACGGACCCCAGCAGCTCGACCTCCTCCTCGCTCAGGCCGGAGGCGGGCTCGTCGAGGAGCAGCAGCTCGGGCTCGCCGGCCAGCGCTCGGGCGACCTCGACCAGGCGGCGGGTGCCGAGCGACAGCGCCGAGGCTTCCTCGTCGGCGAGGTGCGCGAGCCCGACGAGGTCGAGCATCGCCAGGGACTCGACACGGTCGTTGCGCCGAGAGCGCCAGTAGCGCGGCAGGCGGAAGATCGACGCGACGACGCCGCAGCGGTCGACGTCGAATCGGCCCGAGGCGACGACGTCGAGCACCGACACACCGCGCGGGATGCTCGGCGTCTGGAAGGTGCGCCCGACGCGCTGGTGCGCGATCTGGTGCGGCGCGCGTCCGTCGAGGCGCGCGCCGGCGAACTCGACGGTCCCCTCGTCGGCCTTGGCGTAGCCGCAGATGACGTTCAGCAGCGTCGTCTTGCCCGACCCGTTGGAGCCGATCAGCGCCGTGACGCAGCCCGGCTCGGCCGAGAGCGTGACGTCGCGCAGTGCCTGGACGCCGCCGTAGGCCTTGGAGATCCCCGTCACCTTCAGGGCGTGCGACTCGCGCGGGCGCAGCGACGGCGCCGCCTTGGGCGCGCCGTGCCCGTTGTCGGCGCCGTGCGCCGACAACGACCCGGAGGCGACGACGTGCGCGGCCTCGCCGGGCGGAACGAGCAGCTGGCTGATGCGCAGCGCGAGCGTCTGGCCGAGGCCCCCGAGGCCGCGCTTGAACACCACCGCGGCGACGATCAGGAACAAGCCGTAGGCGATCGGCGCGTAGTCGTGGAAGCTCAGCGAGTTCTCGGGGCCGAGCTGGAGGATCGCCGCGGCGACGACCGCTCCGTAGACGCTCTCGACGCCGCCGAGGACCGACGCGGCCACGACGCCGATGGCCAGCGTCAGGCCGAAGGAGTCCGGGATGACCAGGCCGTTGAGGAAGCCCGACAGGCAGCCGGCGAGGCCGGCGGGCAGGGCGCCCAGCGAGTAGGCCAGCAGCTTCAGCCGGCTCGGCGAGTAGCCGATCGACCCGGCCAGGATCGGCGATTGCCGCAGGACCCGGAAGACGATCCCGTACCGCGAGGTCACGAGGTTGCGGTAGCAGGCGAGCCACAGGACGGCGACGACCGCGGTCACGTAGAAGAGGCCGTTGGCCCCCAGCTCGGTGCCGAAGAACGTCGGCACCGGGATGCCGACCAGGCCGTTGAGGCCGCCGCTGTACTTCTCGGTCAGCGCCACAAGGTCGGGGATCGTGATGACCAGGAAGAACGACGCCATCGCCAGCGACCAGCCGCCGATGCGCAGCGCGGGGATCGCGATCAGCAGGCCGGCCAGCGATGCCGCGACGGCGCCGATGACCAGCAGCAGGATGATGTCGGTGTGACCGTGGACGGCCAGGATCGACGTCAGGTACGCGCCCAGGGCGTACATGAACACCTGGCCGAACTGCACCTCGCCGGCGTAGCCGAAGCTCAGGTTGACGCCGCTGACGACCAGCACGAGCAGGCCGATCAGCGACAGCTCGCGGACCCAGTACTGGTCCCCGCCGAACGTCGGGTACAGCAGCAGCACCACGGCCAGGATGGCGGGCACGGCGAACGCGCCTTGTCCGCCGGCCAGCAGCCCGGCGAGGCGGCGGCGCCACGCCGGGGTGGCGGCGCGCGTCGTGGACGGATCAGACATGGCGGGCCTCCATGACGCCGCCGAGGCCGCGCGGCCGGGCGGCGAGCGTCGCCAGCAGGACGACGAAGACGGACAAGTTGGAGTAGTTGGCGCCGATGTAGCGCGTCGCGAACGCCGACACCAGGCCGACGGCGAGGCCGCCGAGCAGGGCGCCGAGGAAGCTCCCCTCGCCGCCGAGCGCGATGGCGACGAAGCCGCCGAGCGCGAGCGTGTTGGCGAGCGTGGGGATCGCGTAGGTCACGGGCCCGATGGCGATGCCGGCGATGCCGCCGAGGGCGCCCGCGGCGGCGAAGGCGCCGATCGAGAGCAAGGACACGTTGATGCCGCGCAGCGTCGCCGCCTCGCGGTCTTCGGCGACGGCCAGGCAGGCCTGCCCGGTGCGCGTCAGCGTGAACCACGCCCAGAGGGCGATGGCGATGACCACGGCGCCGACGACCAGGACGATCTCGACCGGCGCGGCGCGCACGCCCAGGAACGAGAGGGTCTTGGTGGCGCTGTTGAACGGGACCTGCAGCGGGTCGTAGCCCCAGATCAGGCCCATCGCCCCGATCAGCGCGGTCGACATGCCGACCGTGGTGACCAGCTCGCTCTGCGAGCCGGGCGCGCTCTTGCCCCAGCGCAGCGGCCGGACGGTGAAGAGCTCGCAGGCCGCGCCGGCGATGGCGCCGCAGATCGCGTTGAGCGGCAGCGCCGCCAGCTCGGGCAGCCCGAGCGTGTGGAGCCACAGGTACGTGAGGTACGTGCCCCCGATCACGAGGGCGCCCTGGGCGAAGTTGAAGACCCCGCTGGGCAGCAGGCTGAGCGTGAACCCCGAGGCCACGATCGCGTAGACCGCGCCGAGGGTGAGTCCGCTCCAGATCGTGGTGGCCATTCGAATTCCTTTCTCGCGTCTGTCCCTGCGGGTGCCGCTGCGCGAGCCCGGTGTCTCACCGGGCTCGCGCTTGGTGCGACAACTAGCCGATCTGGCCGCCCTTGAGCGGGCCGGCATCGACGATCTTGTAGTCCGACGGGGCGTACGAGTTGTTCTCGTGGTTGTCGGCGGAGTAGGAGATCTTCTTGCTCAACGTGAGCATCGGGTCGGACTGCGCCGCCGGGGAGAGGCTCTCCATCGCGGCGGCCACGGCCTTCGGATCGGTCGACTTGGCCTGGGCGATGGCGTTGTGCAGCGTCACCATCGCGTCCCAGCCGAACGCCGCGATGTAGAGCGGCTGGCCGCCGAGCCCGCCGTAGGTCTTGGCGTTCTCGACCATGGCGGTGACGCCGGGCGAGTCGATCGCGCCGTCGGTCGGCGTGCCGAGCGTCACCTGGACGCCGTCGAGGTCACCGGGCTTGCTCAGCTTGGTGAGGTCGAGCGACGAGCCGGCGACGTCGAACAGCAGCGGGACCTTCCAGCCCAGCTTCGTGCGCGCGGCCAGCGTGTAGCCGGCGGCCGGCCCGAGGGCCTCCGCGAAGACCGCGTCGACGCCCTTGCCCTTGAGCTGGGAGACCTGCGACGTCACGTTGATCGCCGTGCCGGGGAACGAGACCTTCTCGTGCTTGATCCCGAGCTTGTCGAGCGCGGCCGAGACCGCGGGCGTCTCGGACTGCGTGAAGGCGATGCCCTCCTCGAGGATGCCGACGTTCTTGTAGCCGTTGGTCTTGGCCCAGTTGGCGTACGCCTCGGCCGCGGTCGCCGGAGAGGCGCCGAGCGAGAAGAACGTCGGGCAGTCGGCCGCGGCCTTGGTCTGGCACTGCGTGTTGCCGTCGTTGACGGCGCCGGCCAGCAGGCCACGCTGCTTCATGACCGGGATCATGGCGGCGATCTGGTTGCCCTCGTTGCCGGCCCACGTGAAGTCGGGCTTCGGGTTCGAGGTCAGGTACTTGATCGTCGTCGAGACCGCGGTGGCGGCGTCGCCGTTGGAGTTCTGCGTC
>DASYBY010000623.1:0-8058 GCA_036500525.1 Baekduia sp.
GAGCGTCGATCGTGCGCGCGCCGCAACGCCAATCGAGAGCCGGAGTCGCCGGGCGATCCCGGCCAGTCCCAACCGTTGCTCGTCTCCCTCACCGCATCCGCCGTCCACCTGCTCGCGGGCTCGTGGCTCCCGTTCGGCCTCATCGCCGGGATCTGGTGGCTGTGGCCGGACTGGAAGCTGAAGCGGGCCATCTCGGAGGCCGGCAGCGAGGCAGCCCGCAGCGGGGACATGAAGACGGCCTTCGCGGCGCGGCGCGAGCTGGGTCGGTTCCGGCCGTTCCGGGGGCCACGATCGCGGCGCTAGATGCCGAGCAGCCACGCTCATCGGTGCAGCTCCGCAAAGCGCCGCGCGGCACGCGTGGCGACCGTGCTGTCGCCGTCGTGCCGCAACAACCCCGAGGCGACCAGCTCACGCACAGCGCGCTCGTAGGCATCGATCCGGGCGAACCCCCGTTCGCCGGCGAGCATCTCAGCGCGCAGCTCCGCATCGCTCAACCGCTCCGGCTCCAGCGCCAGAACCCGCGTGAGCACCGCGAGCTGCCATGCCTCATCCGAGAGCACGACCTCTAACGCTCCACGCCTCTTCGATCCACGGTCACCACAACCGTCGACGCTACGGCGCGCTTTCCGCCAACCGCCGCCGACCGCGCACCCCCGGCACACGTTCGTCGCACTTTCGTGCGCGCTGCAGAGCCTTTCGTGACATTCGAGTTGACAGGATGCGCCGGTGCCTTGGCCTCCGACCATCGGTCAGCGACTGCCGCGTGCCGCAGAGGCGTGGGGGATCACCGACAAGCTCTCGGCCTACTGCCTGAACGTCGATCACGCCGTCGGCGGACCGAAGGCTCGGGGCTTCGAGCGGATCCTCGGCGTCGGCATCGCGGACGTCGGCTACCTCACCGACACGTTGCGCGCCGGCGTGAGGGAGGCGGCGATCACCAACGTCCGCGACAACTCACCGTTCGGGATCCTGTGCGAGGTTCGCATGCCCGTCGTGGGTCTCGGGGACCGCCGTGATCGCGTGGCGGCGGTGATCACGTCCTGGGAACTCCGTCACGCCGAGGATCGACCGCGGCTGGTCACGGCGTACATCGACGGCTAACCTCATTCCACGATGGCTTCCGTCAAGCACGCGATCTCCGAGCATGACGTCGTCGCGCTCCGCGAGGACGTCGGCGCCTGGCCGGCCGGTACCGTCGGCGCGGTCGTCAGCGTCTACGAGGACACGCTGCTCGTCGAGATCGCCGGCCCCGGCGGGAAGACCTTGGACACCGTCCAGGTTCCCGCCGAGCGGCTCGATGTGCAGCGGACGTAGCGCTACGCCTGCGCGATCAGCCCCAGCTGCTGGAGCACCGTGACGCCGTCGTCCAGGCCGATCTCCTCGGTGATGAGGCCGTTCTGGACGCGGAGGATCGACGTGCCGGTGAAGCGCATGGACTTGCCGGAGGCCGCGGGGAGGGAGCCCACCGGCAGGTCGGCGAAGGCCGGCCCGGAGTGGGTGCCGCCGCCCTCCCATTGCCCGACGACGAAGTCGCCCTCGGCGATCAGGTCGGCCGTGCCGCCGAAGCCGAGGTCCGGGAAGGCCGCGCGGAACTCGGTGGCGAACTTCCGGACCTCGTCGCGGCCACGGCACGGCGCGTGCATGGAGTACTCGAAGCGGATGTCGGGCGCCGCGAGCTCATCGATGATGTTGGGGTTGAACTCGGAGCCCCAGAACTCCGTGAACCAGCGGCCGACGATGGCCTTGTTGTCCTCTGCAGACATGCGATGCACCTCACGTGGTTGGGTCGTTGGATCCGCAGAACGCCCAGGACCATCAGGGTGTGAGGTGGCGCGGTCAGGCCTGGCAGCGCGTCGAGCCGCCGTTGGGCTGCAGGATCTGCCCGACGAGGGTGCCTAGGGTGGGGGAGGCGAGGAGTGCCGCGGTCGCCGCGATCTCGTCGGGGTGAGCGATGCGGCCCAGGGGTGTCGCGGCGGCGTAGCGGGCGCGGATCGCGTCGAGGCTGACGCCCGCGTCGGCGGCGTCGACCGCGAGCTGCGGCGTGTCGGTCACCCCGGGCGCGATGCCGTTGACGATGATGCCCTCCGGCGCCAGCTCCCGCCCGAGCGTCTTGATGAGCGCGATCAGGCCAGCCTTCGAGGCCGCGTAGCCGGTCGCCTGCGGCCAGCCGGTCACGCCCCACTCCGAGCAGATCACGACGATGCGGCCCCCGCCCCGCCGGCGCATCCCCGGCAGCACCGCCTGGATGAGCCCGAAGGTGCCCGTGAGGTTCACGTGGACCTGGTGCCACCACGCCTCCGGCGCCTGGTCGGCGAACGGCCCCATCGTCATCGCGGCGGCATTGGCGACGAGGACGTCGACGGGACCCGACTCACCCTCGATCGTCTCGACCATCGTGGTCGCCGCAGCGCGGTCGCCGAGGTCCGCGGGCACGGCGCGGCCGCCGAGCTCCGCGGCCAGCGCGGCCAGCGCCGGGTGGGACGGCAGGTCGTTGACCGCGACCCGCGCGCCGTCGGCCGCGAGCCGCCGCGCGATCGCCGCGCCGATCCCCTGCCCCGCGCCGGTCACCAGCGCGACGCGCCCGTCGAGCGAGGCCATCCCTCAGATCACCGCCCCCGCGTTCGGTGACACGACCTGCCCCACGAAGTTGGTGCCTTCGTCCGCGAGAAACGCGACCACCTCCGCGACCTCGGCCGGTGCGACGAGGCGCCGGCTGGGCAGCGTCGCCAGGTACTCGGGCGCGCGCCAGGGTGAGTCCGGGTCGAGCAGCGGCGTGTCGGTCGGCCCCGGCGCGACCGAGTTCACCAAGATCCCAAAAGGCGCCAGCTCCGCCGCCAGGCTCCGCGTGAACCCGATGATCGCCCCTTTGGCCGCCGCGTAGTGCGCGTCGCCGTCGCCCCCGGCCAGCCCCAGCTCCGACGACACCGTGACGATCCGCCCACCCCCGGCCGCCACCATCGGGCCGATCACGGCACGGCACGCGTTGGCCGTCCCGCCGAGGTGCACGGCGAGCATCCGATCCCACGCCGCGCCGTCGATCTCCGACACCGGGCACATCGCGTAGTGGCCGGCCGCGGTCACCAAGAGCCGCGGCACTCCCAGCACGGCCTTCACCCGCGCCACGGCACCCGAGACCGCCGCCGCATCCGTCACGTCCGCCACCAGCGACAGCTCGCACTCGCGCACCGACCCCACCAGGTCGATCCCCGCCACCCGCCAGCCGCACGCCCCCAGGGCCCCCGCGATCGCCCCGCCGATCCCGCCCGCGGCCCCCGTGACCACCGCCACCTTCGAAGAGCCGCCGCGCGCGATGAACGAAGCCTCGGCCATGGACGACGCGACGCTACCCGCACCACCCCGCGCGCGGCACCGGACGATCGTCCAACGATCACCTCGCCCGTTGGACGATCGCCCCATTGCCCGAGAAACCCACCGCCCATAGCGTCCCCCGATGAGCCGATTCCCCTGGCCCGACGGCACCCGCTGCGCGTGCGTGCTCTCGTTCGACGTCGACGCCGAGTCGGCCGTCCTGCAGGTCGACACGAAGTACGCGCGGCACCCATCGCTCATGAGCCACCAGGCCTACGGGCCACGCGTCGGGGTCCCGCGACTCCTTCAACAACTCCGCCTCGCCGACGTCCGCGCGACGTTCTTCGTCCCCGGCTTCACCGCCGAGCGCTACCCCGACATGGTGCGCCGCATCGTCGCCGACGGCCACGAGGTCGGCTGGCACGGCGACCTCCACGAGTCCCCCAACGAGCTCGACGAGCAGCGCCAGCGGGAGATCGTCGAGCGCTCCGCCGAGATCCTGGAGCCCCTCATCGGCGCGCGGCCCACCGGCTACCGCGCGCCGTGGTGGCAGCTGAGCCTGGAGTCGCCCCAGCTGCTGAGCGACGCCGGGTTCGACTACGACTCGAGCCTCATGGAGGATGACATCCCCTACCTGCTGCAGACGGACAACGCCACCCCACTGGTCGAGCTCCCCGTCCATTGGTCCCTCGACGACTGGGAGCAGTACGGGTTCTTCATCGACCCGCCGCTCGGCGACGCCATCGAGCTCCCGTCCAAGATGCTCGAGCTGTGGTGCGTCGAGCTGGAGGCGATGCACGAGGAGGGCTGCTTGGAGGTCATCACCATGCACCCGTTCCTCAGCGGGCGCCCCGCGCGCTCCCGCAACATCGCCCGGTTCGCCGAGTACGCGCGCGACCTCGGCGGCGTCTGGTTCGCCACCTGCGCCGAGGTCGCGACCCACGCGCGCGCGCACCTCGATCCCGCCGACGCCCGCCGCCTCCGCTCAGCGCTCGACCCGCAGTACGGCCAGCCCGACCGATGACTCAGGCCGGCGCCGGCAGCGCGTGCCCGTCGCGCCCCGCGGCCTTCACGGTGTACATCGCCTCATCGGCGGCGACGAGGAGCTGCCCTGCCGTCCGGGTCGCGTCGACCATCGCGACGCCCAGGCTGATCGTCACGCCCAGCTCGGTCCGCACCGCCACGACCAGCTCGCGCGCGGCGACCACGGCCGCCGCGCGATCGGCGCGCAGCAGCAGCACGGCGAACTCGTCGCCGCCGAGCCGCGCGACCACGTCGGTCGCCCGCAGCCGGCGCCGCAGCAGCGCCCCCACGGAGACCAGCAGCTCGTCACCGACATGGTGGCCTTGGGTGTCGTTGATGGTCTTGAACTGGTCGAGGTCGACGACGAGCACCGCGCCCTCGGCGCCGTAGCGCCGCGCGCGCTCCAGGTGCGCGGCGAGCTCGCGGTCGAAGCTGCGCCGGTTCAGCAGCCCCGTGAGCGGATCGTGGTCGGCCAGCTCGCGCAGCTGCGACTCGAGCTGCTTGCGCGCGCTGACATCGATCACCTGCAGCAGGGTCCGGTCGGGCGCGCCCCCGGCGCCGCCGTCGAGCACGGCGACGTAGAGCGCGACGTCGACCAGATGCCCGTCGCGATGGACGATCGTGATCTCGCCCTCGGCCTCGGTCGGGCACTCGCTCCCGCCGCCCTTCGCGGCGAGGATGCACGCCAGCGCCTCGCGATCCCCGGGGCGGGCGAGCGCGCAGCCGAGCGCCGTGAGCTCATCCCCCGAGTACCCCGTGATCGCCGTGAGCGCGGCGTTGGTCTCGGTCAGCGCGCCGTGCGCGTCGAGGATCGCGTGGCCGATCGGGGCGTGCGCGAAGACGGTCCGCAGGTCGGCCTGGGCGCGGTGCACCTGCGCGCGCGCCCGGCGGTGATCGGCCACGACCGCGCCGACGACCAGCGTGGTGAGCACGATCGTCGCGAGGAACCCCTGCAACAACTGCGCGTGGCCGTGCGCGCCGTACTGCAGGTCGGCGAACGGCCCGCGGTCGTTCATGGTGCAGATCGCCGAGACGGCGGCGAGCAGGAGCGAGCCGAGCGTCGCCGCGCGGGCCCCGGCCCGGATCGCGCACCACAGCAGGAACGGGACGACGAGGTCGCCGACCGACAGCACGGCGAGGCCCGAGTCGGGCTCGCGCACGAACACGAACGCCGCGACCGCACCGGTCAGCGCGATCAAGCCGTAGGCCTCGGCGCGCGACGCGGGGCCGTCCTCCTCGTGGTGGGCCAGCGCGAGGATCAGCGGGACGACGACGAGCATGCCAATCGCATTGCCCAGCCCCCAGCCGACCAGCGACGGTCCGTAGGCGCGGCCGAGATCGATCGACAGCCCCGCCGCGGCGCCGGTCGCCGCGAGCGTGCTCGCGATCCCGGCCGCGACGAACAGCGCGGCCACCGTCCGCAGCGAGCCGATGCGCGGCCGCGGCCCCTCGGCGATCGCCCCCATGATCAGCGCGGCGACCAGCGTCTGCACCACGCCGACGACCGCGATCTCGGTGCTCAGCGCGAGCGACGACTTGCGCACCGCGATCTGCGCGACGAAGTTCGCCAGCAGCACGGCGACGGCCAGCGCGGGCCAGGCCGAGCGCGGGGACACGACGAGCGCGCCGACGGCCAGGCCGGCCGCCGGCCAGATCACGGCGGCGCCGTTGAACGGGTCGAGCAGCTGCAGCCCCGCCCACCCCAACGCGACGTACGCGGCGAAGAGCGCGACGCTCCACGCGAGCGCGGGCGGATGGCGGGCACGGGCCGACATGTCTTGTTGATGTCATCGACCGCCGGGAGAGGCGATTGAGCCAGGTGCTACAAGTGCTTCGCGAAACGCACCCAAACGGACCGACCCGGCCCGCCTCCTAAGCTGCCGCCCCATGAGCAGCATCCTGCACCTGCACTTCGCCGCGCCGATCCCCGCCGGCCACCGCATCGAGATCACGACGTTCGAGGACCCGCGGCCCGAGCGCAAGCGCAAGTCCGGCGGCGCCGAGCTTGGCCTGCCGCACATCTCGCCCGCGATCCTCGACCTCGACACGGGCATCCGCTACCTGTCGCACGCGCACGCCAGCACCGCGGGCAACGGAGGGAACGCGTTCCGCGCGAACCCCTACCCGCTGGTGCCGCGCGCGGAGCTGGCGGTGGCGGCGGTGACCGAGGCCACCGTCACGGCGTGCACGATCGTGGCGGTGGAGGGGCTGGGGACGCAGCACACGGTGCTGGAGCTGGCGTAGGGCGAGCGTGTCCGCGCCGGGACCCCGACGTTCACTCCGCCGCCGGCCTGACCGACCTACCCGTGTAGCGGCCGTCAGCCGCCGGTCGACCTCGTCGGCGGCGGAGACGCGCGGTCAGGTGCGCCCCTCGGTCGACGCGGCACGGCCCTCACCTATCGCCGGAGCGCCCACCCCACATGTCGTACAAGTTCCCTGCCGTGCTCGTCACGGCCGTCGCCGCGCTCGCCGTCGCCGTTCCCGCCGCCTCGGCGACGATCACCCAAGCGCCGCTGACGATCGTCCAGTCGGGCAGCGACGTCACGTTCACGATCGCCGCGCCGGGCGAGTCACCGACCCCGGACCGCATGATCTCCCTGCTGGTCGCGCCGGCCGACGCCGGCCTGGAGACGTTCTCCTATACGGCCGTGGAAGGCTCCGGCGAGGGCGCCTCGCAGACCACGGCGAGCACCGCCGCCTGCCAGGCCATCAACGGCTCCGCGGCGACGGACGTCCCCCAGTTCGAGACGCACTACACCGAGGGGACGGGCTTCGTGCTCACCGTCCCGTCGTCCGACCTCCCGGCGACCTTCGACGCCAAGGCCGTGACGCTCGACGACTTCGAGACCGACACCTGCGCGCCCGATGACACCAACGTCGGCATCGCCACCACCATGGCGGGCGCCCAGCGCTTCCCCGCCCCGCCCGTCGCGCCGCCCGTCGTCGCACCGGTCGTCGTCGCCCCGACGCCGCCCCCCGTCGTGCCCGTCGCGCCCGTCGCGCCCAAGCCGGCCCCCGTCGTCACCAAGGACGGCATCAAGAGCGACTGGGTCGTCGCCGGCAAGCCCGTCGCGGCGCCCAAGGCCGCCGAGGTCTCGTCCGTCACGGCCCACTCGGCCACGCTGACGCTGCCCAAGGCCCCCAAGGGCGCGACGATCCGCGTGTATCGCCGCGTCGCCGGGACCAAGACGTTCCGCGTCATCAAGGTCACCACGAAGCACGGCAAGGTGACCATGTCGGGCCTCAAGCCGCACACCCGCTACGAGGTCAAGCTGGTCGCGGTCAACAAGGCCGGCAAGCAGACCAACGCCTCCAAGTCGGTCACGGTCAAGACGCCGAAGCACTAGCGCCTTCCCGCACCAGCAGCACCGACGGCCCCGCCGACCCGCGGGGCCGTCGTCGTTGCGCAGACGAATCTCGCTCGACCTGTCGATCGCGCCGCTCCCCGTTCGTCTCCTAGGCGACCATCCACCAAGGAGACCGCGAACATGGAAGCCCGCATCACCAACCCGGCGTTGCTCGTCCCCGACGCGATGCCCGCCCTGCAGGCCCTCGGCAAGGTCGTCTCGAAGAGCAGCGTGTCGTCGAAGACGATCGAGCTCATGAACCTGCGCGCGAGCCAGATCAACGGCTGCGGCGTCTGCGCCGTCCAGCACCCCAACATCGCCCGCAAGCTGGGCGAGACCGACGAGCGGCTGTTCGCCGTCGCCGCCTGGCGCGACGCGC
>DASYBY010000624.1:0-3429 GCA_036500525.1 Baekduia sp.
CGAGCTGCCCATCCGCCCCGACTACGTCGGGAAGAACCTGCCGACCTCGCGCGCCGAGCGCGTCAACGTCCGCGTCGAGGAGCTCGACGGGGTCGACGAGGTCCGCATCGCCGCGTACTCGGAGGTCACGCTGTGAGGCACCTTGGTTTCAGTCGAGGATCTCGACCGTTCACGCAATTGAGGCCATCGTCATGAAGCATCTTCTTTCCATCGAGCACCTCAATCGCGGCGACATCGAACGCATCTGCGACCGCGCCGCGTCCTTTTCGGAGATCGCCGACCGCGAGATCAAGAAGGTCCCCGCGCTCCGCGGCCGCACCGTCCTGAACCTCTTCTACGAGGCCTCGACCCGCACGCGCTCCTCCTTCGAGCTGGCGGCCAAGCGCCTCAGCGCCGACGTCGTGAACTTCAGCGCCAGCGGCTCCAGCGTCGAGAAGGGCGAGTCGCTGAAGGACACCGTCTTGACCCTCGGCGCCCACAAGCCCGACGCCATCGTCATCCGCACGCCCTGGGCCGGCGCCGCCGAGCTGGTCTCGCGCTGGACGCCCGCGGCGATCGTCAACGCCGGCGACGGCAAGCACGAGCATCCGACCCAGGCGCTGCTGGACGTCCACACGCTGCGCCAGCGCTTCGGCAGCCTCGACGGCCTCGACATCTGGATCGTCGGCGACGTCCTGCACAGCCGCGTCGCCCGCTCCAACATCCTGGCCTTCCAGCGCATGGGCGCCAAGGTCACGCTCGCCGGTCCGCCGACGCTGATCCCGCGCGGCATCGAGGCCCTCGGCTGCGACGTCCGCTACACGCTCGACGACCTCGGCCGCGCCGACGTCGTCTACGCCCTGCGCATGCAGAACGAGCGCATGGACGAGAGCTGGGTACCGTCGATCCGCGAGTACGCCCACTGGTACCAGGTCAACGGCCGCCGCCTCGGGCCCAAGCAGGTGCTCATGCACCCGGGCCCGGTCAACCGCGGCGTCGAGCTGAGCGCCGAGGTCGTCGACTCGCCCCAAGCCGTGATCACCGCCCAGGTCGCCGCGGGCGTCGTCGTCCGCATGGCCGTCTTGTACGAGGTGCTGGCCCACGTGCCCACCGAGAGCCGCACCCCCGAAGGAGTCACCGCCTGATGGCCGCCCCACTGCTCGTCCAGGCCCCGGCGCCCGCCGCCGACCTGCTCATCCGCCAGGCCCACGTGCTCGATCCCCGCACCGGGATCGACGGTCCGCACGACGTGCTCGTCCGCGCCGGGGAGATCGCCGAGATCGCCCCGTCGGGCTCGCTGACCGCGGACGAGGGCGTCGAGGTGATCGAGGCCGCCGGCCGCCACCTGTTCCCGGCGTTCGTCGACCCGCACGTGCACCTGCGCGTCCCTGGCCAGGAGCACAAGGAGGACCTGGAGACCGGCACGCGCGCCGCCGCCGCCGGCGGGTTCTGCGCCGTGCTGGCGATGCCGAACACCGACCCGGTGGTCGACAGCGCGCCGCTGCTGCGCTCGCTCCGCGACACCGCGGCGACCGACGCGCGCATCCCGGTCGGCTTCGTCCCCGCGATCACCCGCGGCCTCAACGGCACCGAGATGACCGAGATGGCCGAGTTGCGCGGCGAGGGCGCGGCGGGCTTCACCGACGACGGCCGCCCGGTCGTCAGCGCCGGCATGCTCCGCAAGGCCCTGCAGTACCAGCGGCTCTGCGGCGGCGTCATCGCGCTGCACGAGGAGGACCCGTCGCTGAGCGGCAAGGGCGCGATGCACGAGGGCGAGGTCAGCGCCCAGCTCGGCGTCACCGGCATCCCGTCGATCAGCGAGTCCACGATGGTCGCGCGCGACGCCATGATCGCGGGAGAGGATCCCGCCCACCCCGGCCGGATCCACATCCAGCACCTGAGCGCTCGGGAGTCCGTCGACGCCGTCGCCCTCGCCAAGGCACGCGGCGTGCATATTACGTGCGAAGTCTCACCGCACCACCTCAGCCTCACGCACGAGGCGGTCCGCACGCTCGACACGCGGATGAAGATGAACCCGCCGCTGCGCGAGGAGGCCGACCGCCAGGCGCTCATCGAGGGCCTCAAGTCCGGCGTGATCGACTGCATCGCCACCGACCATGCCCCGCACGCGCGCGACGAGAAGGAGGTCCCGTTCGAGCAGGCGCCGATGGGCACCACCGGGCTGGAGACCGCGTTCGCGGCCGTGTACACCAACTTGGTCCTGACCGAGGACCTCCCGCTGGCGCTCGTCGTCCAGCGCCTCAGCGACGGCGCGGCGCTGTTCGACCTGCCGACGCCGTCGATCGCCTGCGGCGAGCCGGCCAACCTGACGCTGGTCGACCTGCAGCGCGAGTGGGTCGTCGGCGACGGCGGCTACGAGTCGCGCTCGGCCAACTGCTGCTTCGACGGCCAGACGCTGCGCGGCAAGGTGCTGCTGACGGTCGCCGCCGGCACCGTCGCCTACCGCGCCCGGCAGCTCGAGGTGGTCCGATGAGCACCGCATCCGCCTACGTCCTGCTGGAGGACGGCACGGTCTTCGAGGGCGACTCCTGCGGCGCCGACGCCTACGCCGTCGGCGAGGTCGTGTTCACCACCGGCATGTCGGGCTACCAGGAGTCGTTCACCGACCCGAGCTTCGCCGGCCAGCTCATCGCCTTCACCTACCCGCACATCGGCAACTACGGCGTCTCGCAGGCGGCGATGGAGTCCGACGGCGTCTGGGCGCGCGCGGCGATCATGCGCGAGGCGGTGAACCGCGAGGACTCGCCCGACGCCGAGCGCGGCTGGCTGGACTGGCTGACCGACTGCGGCATCCCGGCGATCACCGGCGTCGACACGCGCGCGCTGGTACGCCACATCCGCGACGCCGGCGCGATGCGCGGCGGCGTCTTCACCAGCGCGACCGGGCTGGACGAGGCGCGCGCGCTGGTCGCCGCCGAGCCGACGATGGCCGGCCAGGACCTGGCGCGGCTCGTCACGCCGAAGGTCGCCCACACGGTGGGCGCGGCGCCGGGCGCGACGAAGATCCACGCCATCGACACCGGCATCAAGGGGTCGATCGTCCGCCACCTCGTGGCCCGCGGCGCGCAGGTCACGCTGCATCCCTGCACGGTCACCAGCGCCGAGCTGCTGGCCACCGACGCCGACGCGTTCTTCCTGGCCAACGGCCCGGGAGACCCGGCGGCGCTGGGCTACGTCGTCGACACCGTCCGCGACCTCGTCGGCCAGCGCCCGGTCTGGGGCATCTGCCTCGGCCACCAGCTGCTCTGCCAGGCCGTCGGCCTCGACACCTACAAGCTGCCCTTCGGCCACCGCGGCGGCAACCACCCGGTCAAGGACCTGCGGACCGGCAAGATCGAGATCACCTCGCAGAACCACGGCTTCGCGGTCCGCGCGCCTGACGGGACCGGCCGCGTGGAGGCCGACGAGCCCGTGCGCTGGAAGACCGAC
>DASYBY010000625.1:0-15466 GCA_036500525.1 Baekduia sp.
ATCCTCGGGAGCGCGATGCGCCGGACGCTCGCGCTCCCGGACGGGGTCGCCGGGTTCGTCGACGGGCCGGGGCTGTACCCCGCGCTCTCGGCGCGGCAGAACCTCGCCGCGCTGGCCCGGCTGCGGGGCGACGGCACCGGCGCCATCGCCGACGTGCTCGACCAGGTCGGGCTCGCCGACGTCGCCGACGATCGCGTGCGCGGCTTCTCGCTCGGGATGCGGCAGCGTCTCGGGCTGGCCGCCGCGCTGCTGACCCGGCCGCGGCTGCTGGTGCTCGACGAGCCGGCCAACGGGCTCGACCCGGCCGGCACCCGGCACGTGCACCGGGTGCTGACCGGGCTGGCGGCGCGGGGCACGGCGGTCGTCCTCTCCAGCCACCGGATGGACGATCTGGCGGCGCTGTGCAGCGAGGTCACGCTGCTCGCCGCCGGCCGGGTGGTCTTCTCCGGTCCGCTGGGCGATCTCGCCGCGGGCACCGAGGAGCTGGACTACCGGCTGCGGACGTCGGATCCCGACGCCGCCCGGCGCGTGGCCGCCCGCGCAGCGCGGGTGAGCGTGCTGCCCGACGACGACCTGCTGCGGCGTCACGACACCGAGGCGCTGCTGGTGCGCGCGACGGTCCCGGCCCTGGACGACCTCGTCGCGGGGCTGGTCGGCGCCGGCGTCGGGGTGCGCGAGCTGGCGCCCGTGGTGGCGCCGCTGGAGGCGGCGTTCCTGGCCCTGACCGGGGCGCCGAGCGGATCGAGCGAAGGTGAGGATCAGTGACCGATGCAGCCGTGACCGTCGCGCTCCCGCGCGCCGCCACCCCGCGGGCGCCCGTCTGGCGCACCTACCGCTTCGAGCTGATCAAGCTGCTGGCCCAGTGGCCGGTCCGCCTGGTGCTCGTCGCCTGCTGCCTCGGCCCGGCGGTGTTCGTGGTGATCGTCAGCCGGCAGAGCTCGCTGCCGTCCGACACCGTCTTCGGCCGCTGGCTGGGGCAGACCGGCTGGGCGGGATCGCTCGTGATCCTGTCGTTCGCCTGCAGCTGGGTGTTGCCGCTGCTGACGTCGCTGGTCGCCGGCGACGTGTTCGCGGGGGAGGACCGGCTCGGCACGTGGCGGCACCTGCTGGTCGCCGTGCGCTCGCCGCGGCGGATCTTCGCGGCCAAGGCGCTGGCGAGCCTCACCGTGATCCTGCTGCTCGCGACCGGGCTGGCGTTGTCGGGCATCGTCGGCGGGCTGGTGGCGGTGGGCAACCGGCCGCTGGTCGGCCTCGACGGCCATCTGCTCTCGCCGGGGCAGGCCGCCGGTGCGGTCGTGCTCGCCTGGGTCGTCGTGCTCGCGCCGACGCTGGCGTTCGCCGGGGTCGGGCTGCTCGGCTCGGTGACGCTCGGCCGGTCGCCGATGGGGCTGATCATGCCGGCGCTGCTGGCCATCGTGCTGCAGATCGCGCAGCTGCTGCCGCTGCCCGTCATCGCGCGGGTCGCCCTGCCGAGCTACGGCTTCATCGCCTGGCGCGGGCTGTTCACCGATCCGGGCCAGACCGGCCCGCTGCTGGCCGGGATCGCGGTCGACCTCGTCTGGGCGGCGGTGGCCGCGGCGCTCGCCTACCGGCTCTTCCTGCGCCGCGACTTCACCGACCTGGCCTACGACGGGATGGGGCGCCGCGTGCTCGTGCAGGCCGTGCTGCCGCTGGCGGCGCTGTTCGTCGTGAGCGTCGCGGTGATCGCCGGCGCGACGCCGGCCTCCGGCTCGGGGATCGACAAGCCCAAGCTCGACCGCTCTCTCGCCACCGCGTTCGCCCATCTCTACGTGATGCAGACGGGCGAGCTGCATCGCCCCGCCGTCACCGAGGCGCAGCTGCGCAGCGGCGCCGCGTGCGACAAGGGCGGCTCGCGCGTCGACGACCTCGGGCCGGGCAACGACTGGCGCTGCGTCGTGACGTGGCACCTCCCGGGCTCGTCGGCGACCGGCTCGGCGATCTACCAGCTCGACGTCACCCCGGACGGGCGCTACGTCGCCGACGGCGACGGCCCCCAGCAGGTCAACGGCTTCTTCCAGGTGCGGACCTCGACCGGCGACGCGCCCAACCCGCTGTGGCAGTTCGACGCGTCGGTGAACCTGTTGACGCGGATCGGAGCGGGGTAGGGGCCGCCCGACTCACCCCTTGCGCTTGGCCGGCGCGCGGTGCGCCGGCGCCGTCGTGCGCACCGCGTGCTTCGCGGTGGTGGCCTTGGCCGTGTGAGCGTTCCCCGCGTAGGTGATGGTGATGGTCGCGTGGCCGGCGGCTGCCTTGCTCGCGAGCCGGCCGGTGAGCTTGAAGGACGCGCTCCAGCGGCCCTTGGCGATCCGCGCGGTCGCCCTCTTGGTGACCGTCTTGCGGCCGACCTTCGCCGCGTAGGTGATGGTGATCTTGCCGCTCGCCGCCTTGGCGATCGTCCCGCTGACCGTGACCTTCGCGCCCGTGCGGGTCGCCTTGGCCACCTTCAGCGCCGCGGCGGCCTTCTTCACCGGTGCGGGCACCACGGGGTGGCCGCCGCCGTCGTGCGGCGGGGGGCCGGGCGTGACGACCGGCCCTGGCCCGGCCGGCGCCGTCACGGTGATCTGCCTGCGCACCACGGTCTCGTTCTCCACGCCGTCGGTCGCCGTGACCGTCACCGCGTGGGTGCCTGGCGCGGCGTAGGTGTGCTGGACGCTCCCGCCGCTCGCCGCGCCACCGTCGCCGAAGTCCCACGCGACGGTGGCGCCGCTGGTGTCGCTCGCCGTCGCCGACATCGCGATCGGGGTGCCGGCGACCGCCGTCGCCGGGACGTCGGCCCTCACGGCCGGCCCGACCGCGTCGAGGCGCCGCAGGGAGACCGTGGCGGTGATCCCGTCGATCGACACCAGCTTCACCAACCCGCCGTCGGCCGTGTCGGCGAACGGTTGGGCGAACGCCCCCGCGAAGATGCCGAGCGGGGTCGGGAAGGTGAGCGTGCCGGCCGTCGTGGCCGGGGCGATCGTGCCGTCGGCCCCGATGTGGCTGGCGCGCACCGTCGCGCTGGTCGCCGACTGGGTGTCCGACGGCATGTCGATCCATTCGGCGAGGAGCGTCCCGTCGGACGTCGCGGCGAGCTGCGGCCAGACGGTGACGGCGGTGTCCGACGCGGTCGCGAGCGTCTGCGAGGGCGCGAGCGCGCCGTCCGCCCCGATGCGGCTGAGGATCACGCTCGTGCTGCTCGTGCCGCTGTCCTCGGTCCAGAGCACCGAGATCACGCCGTCGGGCCCGATCGCGGGGACGACCGGGTGCACGGTGCGGTCGTCGGCCGGGTCGATGGCGTCGAGCGGGAGCGGGTCGCCGGTGGCGACGTCTGCACCGGTCGTGGCCAGGCGGACGCCGCGCAGGCCTTGCGACGCGGAGGCCCCGCGGCTCCACATGGCGACGCCGCCGGTCGCGCCCGCGACGAGCACGGGGCTGAAGACGTTGGCCGCGGGATCGCTCACCGCGGCGTCGGGGCCGGGCGTGCCGTCCGGCGCGACGCGCTCGACCCGCTCGGTCGGGTTCGGGTTGCCGTTCGGGTCGATCCAGCCGATCCACGCGGTGCCGTCGGGTGCCACCGCGACCTGCGGCGAGTCGCCCGGGGTGCTGCTCGCGCCCGCGAGCGGGATCGGCGTGACGATGCCGCCCGGCGCGACGCGCGCCGCGGTGACGACCGTCCCGGCGCCGCCCGCGCCGGGGGCGCTCCACACGACGATCGCGTTGCCGGCGGCGTCGACCGCGACGACCGGGGTCGAGCTGTCGATCGGGCCGACCTGGTCCGTCCGCCCGGGCGTGCCGTCCGCGCGCACGAGCGTCACCTTGAGGGGCACCGTGGTGCCGAAGGCATGCGGCACGGACCAGACGACCGCGCCCGCGCCGGACCGCCCGACCGCGAGGACCGGGAGGTTCGTGGCGTCGTCGGCGATCTGCTCGACGGGGCCGACCGTTCCGTCCGGCGCCGCATGCTGGAGGTCGATCTCCGTGCCGGTCCACACCGTCGTCACCGACCCGTCGGGCGCCTCGGCGAAGACGGTGCTGAGATCGTGCGGCCCGGCGAAGGCCGGCCCGTCGAACCACCCCTGCGCGCTCGCCTCACCGGCGGGGACGAGGACGGCGAGGGTGGCGGTCGCGACCGCGGCAGCGGCGAGCGCTCCGAGCCGGTGGCGGCGCGCGCCGCGACGTGTCGAGGGCATCCAGGAGACATCGGCACGCGGGGCGGTTCCTTGACCCACGCGCGGCTGGACTTACGCTGCTCTTCATGAGCGTGCCGGCGGCGTACTTGCGTGTGCCGAAAGCACAACAACAACAACAACAGCAACCACCATCGGAGGGAGCATCACCATGAAGATCGTGGTCATCGGAGGAAGCGGGCGCGTCGGCGCCAACGTCGTGCGGCGGCTGATCGCGCACGGGCACGATCCGATCCCGGCGTCGCCCTCGACGGGCGTCGACACGATCACCGGCGAGGGGCTGGCCGAGGTGATGGCGGGCACCGACGCGGTCGTCGACGTCTCCAACGCGCCGGTCTGGGACGACGATGCCGTCCGGGACTTCTTCGTCACCTCGACGCGCAACCTGCTGGCGGCCGAGCGCGAGGCCGGCGTCGGCCATCACCTGGCGGTGTCGATCGTCGGCTGCGAGCGGCTGCCCGACAGCGGGTACCTGCGCGCGAAGATCGCCCAGGAGGCCGAGGTCGAGGCGGGAGGCGTCCCTTACACCATCCTGCGTGCGACGCAGTTCTTCGAGTTCCTGGCGCAGATCGTCGACGGTGGGGCGGAGGGCGACGAGCGGGTGCGGCTGTCGCCGGGGCTGATGCAGCTGGTCGCGGCCGACGACGTCGCGGCGACGGTGGCGGAGCTCGCCGCGGACGCGCCGGTCGGCGGCCACGTCGAGCTGGGCGGCCCGGAGGCGCTGGGCATCGACGCATGGGCGCGGCGGCTGTTCAAGCTCTCGGGCGACCAGCGCGAGGTCGTCCCCGATCCCCACGCGCGCTACTTCGGCACGGAGCTGCACGGCGGCGAGCTGACGCCTGGCGACGGCGCGCGGATCGCGCCGACGAGCTTCGAGGCCTGGTGGGACGCGGCGATGGACACGCAGCGATGACCGCGATCACCGTCATCGTCACCGGTCCCGAAGAGGCCTATGACAACGCGGCCGAGTTCTGGTGCGCGAACGAGCTGATGGGGGTGACCGTCCTGCACGAGGGACGGCTCCACCTCCGCATCGAGCCCCGCGCCGACGGCCTCCCCTGGCTCGCCGACGCCCAAAGCCTCGCCCGCTCGCTGACGGAGGCCGAGCGGCTGCTGGGGGCGTACTGAGGAGCGCGGGCGTCGGCGCGCGCGGGCGTCGAGACGGGCATCGGCCCGCGTTTGTCGCGGCCGTCCTCCGTCGGGCGACGGCAGGGGGTCCTGCACGTCGCCCTCGCCGTTCCCGGCCGGCAAACCCCGGTCACGAGAACGATTGGATTGTTGCGGGTCATGGTGGCTCTCGCCGCCACGACGGAGGTCCGTGGGCAGGTGGGAAGCGTGGAAGCAGGCGCACGCCAAGAACATGACCAACTAAGCCAATTACCGCACACCGCGGGTCCGAGACGCGCAAGTCTCGGACCCGCAGCGTGCAACCGCGCGAGATCCTGAGCGGACGCTCGGGAGCCCTCACTGCTGACGTCATCTCTGTGTGCGACAATCTGCCGTCTCATTGGCGTAGCGCGATTCAGAAAGAACCACCCGTGCCCAAGACTCTCTCCGTCGGCCTCGCCGTCGTCTGCGCTGCCGCCGTCGCGCACGTTGGCATCGCAGCGGCCGCCGCCGCACCACCAGCCGGCAACGCTCTCCGGCCGCACGTTCCGGCCAAGCAGGCCGCTCTCTTTCCCGCTCTGCGCGGTCCGGTCGCCAAGGACGTCCCGCCGTTCATCGCCAAAAGCCTCGCTCATCGCCCGGGGATCACCCGGAAGATCACGGCCTACCCGACGCTCGCCCGACGCATCACCGCACCCGGCACAGCCCAACCCCGCGACTGGTACCTGATCCCAGGCAGCGGCGGCATGTGTCTGTACTCCAAGGTCGGAGGGGGCTGCGTCTTCGACTTCGAAGCGCTCGCCGGCAAGCTGCTCATCCAGCTGATCAAGCCCGTCGGCCACGACCCGCGTACGCCGTTCCCGCCTGCCGGAACGCCGATCACCTCCAGGATCATCGGCGTGCTTCCCGCCGGCGTCACCGCCATCACCGCCACGACGGCCACCGGGGCCACGGTCACCGGAAGCGTGTCGACCGACATGTACGCCATCGCCGGCCCTGACATCAGGGCCCTGCATCTCACTGGGCCGTCGTTCGACGTCCCGGTCGCCGCGCCGCCGCAGCTCTGAGGTTGCGGTATCCGTGCTCCTCGGCTCGGGCCGTAGCTCCCGCGTGTCAGAACGGCAGGAGTCCGATTCGGAGCCGAACGCGTCGGCCGCTCGACTGGTTCGAGCGTTGTCGCGAGCGTACGGACGTCGTCGGTCATCGGCACGATGCTGAGCGCGGCAGGGATTTCGAGGACGACCCGGCCGTCAGCGACGCCGGCGCGCCGGTCAGCCCGCGCGCGCCGTTGCGCGTGGCGCCGATCCCCGGTGGGCCTTCGACCACGACGAGCCCACCCTCGCCGTCGGTCGCGCCGTCGACCAGCCGTCCGAGCGTCCGGAGCTCGTCGCCGCGCTCGACGAGCGCCGACGCCCCGCCGCCGTCTGTCCCCATCACCCCCACCGCCCCTGACGATAGGGCGGAGCGCCGGCGCTGCCGCCCTGCGCGACGATCACGCCCCGGGCGCCGCCCTCCGGGACCTCGATCTCGACCTCCACGAGCTGCCCGCCCGCCGGCGCAGCCCGCGGTCACCGCTTGAACGGGCGCCGGCCCGGTGCCCGCTGCCACGGCGGCCGGCCTCGTCCCATGCGCCACGCGGCGCGGCCGAGCCACGCCGCCGTCGCCACGTTCAGCGCGACGGATCCTCCGCGTCGGTGCCGTCTCCGTGTGCCCACGCCGCCAGTGGATCGCACCTTCGCATGAGCCGGCATCACCCGAACAAGGTGAGGTGCAGCGCTAGTGCACGATGATCTTCCCGTTCATGCCGAAGTGGATGGTGCAGTGGTACTTGTAGGTGCCGGCCTTGGCGAACTTCAGCGTGTAGTGGCCGGTGTGCTGGGTCTTGCTGTGCCGGTCGGCGAACGTGACGTTGTGGGGCGTCGAGCCGTCCTTCCACACCCACGTGACCGATGCGCCGCGGCTGATCCTGACCGTGGACTTGGTGAAGGAGATGTCCTTCAACGTCACCGTGGTGGTCGTGGCGGCGTGCGCGGCGGGGCCGGCCGCCAGGGCGCCGGGTAGCGCGACGGCGCATCCGCACGCGACGAGCGTTCCGACGGTGGCGAGCTTGGCGGGAGTCTTCATGGTGGTCCTGCGCACCCGGCGCCGTCGTGGATCACACCGATCGCCGGCGCGCCCACCTCGGCGGCCGGTGATCCGTTCGGCGGCGGTCTTCGCAGGGGTCGGGGAAGGGTGTGTCGATTCCCAAAGGAGCACCATGACCGATGAGTTGAGCGTCGTCGAGTTCGACGGAGACGAGGCCGTCGCCGAGGCGGTGGCAGGCCTGCACGAGGCACGGAGCACACGAGCCGGGCTCTTCAAGGGCGCGGGCATCGCGGCCGCCGGGGCCGGCGCGATCGCCGCGTTCCTGCCGGGCACGGCCGGCGCGCGCCAGGGCGGCTCGAAGAAGAACGACGTCAAGATCCTCAACTTCGCGTTGACGCTGGAGTACCTGGAGGCCGCGTTCTACGCCGAGGCGCTGGCGGTCGGCGGCTACTCGGGCTCGGTGCTGAACTTCGCCCAGGTCGTCGCCGGGCACGAGGCCACGCACGTCGCCACGCTGCAGGGCGTGCTCGGCTCGGCGGCCGTCAAGAAGCCGAGCTTCGACTTCAAGGGCACGACGCGCAAGTGGCACTCGTTCCTGCGGACCTCCAAGGTCCTGGAGGACACCGGCGTCGCCGCCTACCAGGGCCAGGCGCCGTTGATCCATCAGAACGCCGTGCTGGAGCCGGCCGGGGCGATCCTCGCCGTCGAGGCACGCCACGCCGCCTGGGTGCGCGACCTGCTCTACGCCGGCAAGTCGGTCAAGCCGGCGCCGGAGAGCTTCAGCACGCCGATGTCCATGTCCCAAGTCCTCAGCGCGGTCAAGAAGACCGGCTTCATCAAGTCCTGACCCGGGAGATCCAGCACATGAACATCTTCACCAACAAGCCCAGGATCGACCTGTCGGCGGTGGTCGACTTCGACACCGACGGCGCGCTGCAGGAGACCGAGGCGACGGCCCGGCGCCACTCGCGCCGCAACTTCCTGCGGACCTCCGGCGTGGCGGTCGGCGGCGCGGTCGTCGCGGGCGGCCTGCTGCCCGGCGCCTCGGCGCTGGCGGCCTCGACCCCGAAGGGCGACGTCGCGATCCTCAACTTCGCGCTGACGCTCGAGTACCTGGAGTCGGCGTTCTACGCGTCGGCGATCAAGCACGCGCACCTCACCGGCGAGGTCAAGCGCTTCGCGCACACCGTCCACGCCCACGAGGCCGCGCACGTCGCCGCGCTGAAGAAGGCGCTCGGGTCCGCGGCGGTCAAGCGGCCGACGTTCGACTTCGGGTCGGCCGTGACGAGTCAGAGCGCGTTCCAGGCGACGGCGATCGTCCTGGAGGACACCGGCGTGCAGGCCTACCAGGGCCAGACGCCGTTCATCAAGTCCAACGCGATCTTCATGGCCGCGATCTCGATCCATCCCGTCGAGGCCCGCCACGCCGCGTGGATCCGCAACCTGTCGGGCCAGTCGCCGGCGCCGGCCGCGTTCAACCCGGCGCTGACCAAGGACCAGGTGTTGGCCGCGGTCACCGGCACCGGGTTCATCAAGTAGGGGACGAGGTCACGGCTGGGGGCGCCGCGACGGCGCCCCTAGCCGTCCTCGGCGCGCCGGCCGATCTCGGCGATCTGGGCCATCAGCGTGTCGCGCTCGGCGGTGGTCATGTGGCTGCTCAGGCGCTCCTGCTCGGCCATCGCGACGCCGAGGACGCGGCGGACGGTCGCCCGGCCCTTGGTGGTCAGGCGCAGCTCGACCGGGCGGCCTCGGCCCGGGATCGGCGTGCGGGAGAGCAGGCCCTGCCCGTCGAGCGCGTCGATCTGCGGGGCGACGCTCTGGGGCGTGACACCGAGGCGGCGGGCCAGCTCGGCCGCGGTCATCGCGTCGGTGGTGGCGAACTGGGCCAGGATCCCGAACTGGCGGACCGACAACCCCTCCTTGGCCATCAGGCTCTGGAAGAGCCGCTCGAGCTGCTCGCCGACGCGCACGATCGCGTAGGGGAGGACGTTCTGGAGGTCGAAGGCGGAGGGATCGCCGTCGGCGGCGGCGCGGCGGGGCACGTCGATGACAATACCAGTCCGGTTGTTATGCGGCTTCCTGTTTATCAGTATGCCTGGTAAATTGTCGCCCATGCTCCGCTCACTCACCTCGCTCACGCTGTCGCACCGCCGGATCGTCGCGTGCTTCTGGCTCGTCCTCACGCTGGCCGGCGCCTGGGCCGCCTCGACGCTCAACGACCACCTCTCGCAGTCCTTCGACGCGCCGGGTCGTCCGGCGTTCCAGGCCAACCGCGAGATCGTCCAGCGCTTCGGCGCTGGCGGCACCATCGCCCCGATCGTCGCCGTCGGCCACCGGGGTGACGAGGCGTCGCTGCGCAAGGTCGCCGCGGCCGTGCCCGGCGCCCGGAGCGCCGTCGGCGGGCCCGGCCTGACCTCGGCCGGCGGCGGCACCGTCACCGCGCTGATCTTCCCGCCGCCCGGCCGGGCGGCGCCCGACGAGAGCCCCGAGGCGTTGGCCGCCGCCCAGCGCGCGGCGCGCGGGACCGGCGTGCGGATCACCGGCGCGCAGGCGCTGGCGAAGGGCGGCGACTCGGGTGGGGCGGGGCTGCTGATCGAGACCCTGCTCGGCGGTCTCGGCGCGCTGCTGGTCCTCGTGGTGGTCTTCGCCTCGCCGCTGGCGCTCGTTCCGCTGCTCGTCGCCGCGGTCTCGATCCTCACCACGTTCCTGGTGCTGCGCGGCCTGGCCGCCGCGTTCGAGATGTCGGTGGTGGTGCAGTTCCTGGTGGGGTTGATCGGGTTGGGCGTGGCCATCGACTACTCGCTGCTGCTGATCGTCCGTTGGCGCGAGGAGCGTGAGGGCGGCGCCGGCGATCGCGAGGCCGTGGAGCACGCGGTCGCCACCGCCGGGCACGCGATCCTGGTCAGCGGCACGACGGTCGCCATCGGGCTCGTCGCGATGGTCGCCGTCCCGGTGCCGTTCATCCGGTCGATCGGCGTCGGCGGCCTGCTCATCCCGCTCATCAGCGTGCTCGTCACGCTCACGCTGCTGCCCGGCCTCCTGCTCGCGTTCGGCCCGCGCCTGGACCGCCGGCGCGCGGGCCGCGCGCGGACCGCCGGCGGCGGATGGGCCCGCTGGACGGCCTGGGTCGTCCGCCGGCGGTGGTTCGCCGCCGGCGCCGGGCTGCTCGTCACCGGCGCGCTCGCCGTGGTCGCGACCGGCCTGTCGCCGGGGCAGCCGTCGCTCGGCGCGCTCGCGTCCTCGGGCCCGGCCCAGAGCGCGCTGCAGACCGTCGAGCGCTCCGGCCTCGGCAACGGGACGCTGACGCCGATCGAGGCCGTCGTGCCCGCCGGCCAGGCCGCCGCGGAGCGCCGGCGGCTCGCGCGCGTGCCGGGCGTGCGCGCCGTGCTCGCCCCCGACGGTGGGCGCTGGAGCGCGGACGGCCGGCGCGTGCTGGCGATCCTGCCGCGCGCCGACGCCTCGAGCGCCGCCGGCCGCGGGACGCTCGACGCCGTCCGCGACCGGCACTCGGGCACCCTGAAGGTCGGCGGCGTCGCCGCGCAGGACCGCGATCTCACCAAGGCGATCTACTCCTCGTTCCCGCTGATGCTCGCGCTGATCGCCGTGCTCACCTTCCTGCTGCTCGCCCGCGCGCTGCGCTCGGTGCTGCTGCCGATCAAGGCCATCATCTTGAACGTGCTCTCGGTCGGGGCGGCGTTCGGCGTGGTCGTGCTGATCTGGCAGGAGGGCCACGGCTCCGACCTGCTCGGCGGCCTGCCCGCGACCGGCGCGATCACCAACTGGGTTCCGCTGGCGATCTTCGCGTTCCTGTACGGGTTGTCGATGGACTACGAGGTGTTCATCCTGACCCGCATCCGCGAGGAGTACGACCGCACCGGCTCCACCGACGACGCCGTCGTCGCCGGCCTCGGTCACACCGGCCGTCTGGTCACCAGCGCCGCCATGATCCTGTTCCTGGCGTTCGTCGCCCTCGGCGCCGGCCCGGACACCGACCTCAAGATCCTCGCCACCGGCCTGGCCGCCGGGATCGTGCTCGACGCCACCGTCGTCCGCGCGCTCATCGTCCCGGCGCTCGTCTCGCTGCTGGGCGACGCCAACTGGTGGGCGCCGAGCCGCCGGCGCCGGCGCGCGGGAGCGGCGGGCCGATGACCATCGTCTGCCTGCACGGCCTGCGCCGGACGTCGGCCGACTGGGACGGCGTCCGGGGCGGGCTGGAGCGCGTCGCGCCGGTGCGCACGCCCACGGTCCCCGGCGACCCGCGCGCGGCCGTCGTCGCCGTCGGGGCCGACCTCGAGCCGGACGACATCGTGATCGGCCACTCCATGGGCGGCGTCGTCGCCCTCGAGCTCGCTGCCGCGCAGCCGCTGCGTGCGATCGTCCTCACCGGCTGCTTCTTCCCCTTCGCCCGCAACGGCCGCGCCTTGGCGCCCTCGCTCGTCGACTACGCCGCGCACCGCGTCGCTTACGCCTGTGCGGCGCCCCGCCGTGGGGTCCCCGGCCGGCCCGCGCCGGGCCCCGCTCGCGACCTGCCGGCGCTCGCCCGCCGCGGCCTGCGGCTGCTCCGCGACGGCACGCCGCCCGTCCCGCCGACCACGCCGGTCCTGGTCGTCCACGCACGCGACGATCACCACGTGCCCGTCGACTTCGCGCTCGGCGCCCTCGCCGCGCACCCGGTCTGGGCCGCCGCGATCCTCGACCGCGGCGGCCATCACCTCCACGTCGAGGACCCCGACGGTTGGCTGGGCGCGGTCGTGCCCTGGCTCTAGCCCGGGCGGCGCGTTCGCTGGTAGTGCCGGGCCTGCCGTGCGCGGTTGCCGCAGGTGTTCGAGCACCACTGCCGGCGCGGGTGGTCCTTGAGGTAGTAGAGGGCGCATCCCGGAGCGTGGCAGGCCCGGAGCTTGCCGCGGTCTGGTCCGGTGATCAGCTCGATCGCGTCGATGGCCATGGCGGCGAGCACGCTCTGCGCCCGGGTCGCGCCGTGATGGTCGACGACGGCCGTCGGCGCGCCGTCGGCGCCCAGCTCGGCCCGCAGCGACGTGGGTGCCTGACCGGCGATCGCGGTGATCGCCTCCAGGGTCGCGGCATCCTGCGCGGCGCCCTCCACGCTGGCGTGGAGCGCCTCGCGGACCGCCTGCCGCAGCGCGGTCAGCTCCGTGGCGGTGGGCCACTCGCCCTCCGGCAGGTCCCTGACCGCGAGCCGCGGGGCCACGGCAGTGACGAACGCCTCGGCCGAAGCGGGGTCGGCGAGGCCGTCGACGGGCTCGCCGGCCACGGCGTGCAGCGTGTTGTGCAACTCGATGGCTGCGCGTTCGTTCATCAACGGCCCGGCGTAGGTCCGACTCATAGGGCTAATGGTAGCGACGCCTGCAAACCGTTAGCTCATGTGTATGCTCTGGTCCTAACGACAGATGCTCGTGCCTTCCGTTAGGCCGAGCGCGAAAGGTGAACCATGTCTCGTATCGCCCCGCTCGATCCCGCCGACGCCCAGGGCACGCCGAAGGAGCTGCTCGACCAGGTGCAGGCCGCACTCGGCGCCACGCCGAACATGACCAAGGTCATGGCGCAGTCCTCGGTCCTCGGCGGCTGGCTCGGGCTCAACGGCGCGATGGGCAAGGGCGCGATCCGCAAGGCCACCGGCGAGCGGATCGCGCTGGCCGTCGCCGAGGCCAACGGCTGCCACTACTGCCTGTCGGCTCACACCTTCCTCGCCACCAACGTCGCCAAGCTCAGCGACGCCGAGATCGTCCAGGCGCGGCAGTTCGGCTCCGAGGACCCCAAGGCCGCGGCGATCCTGGTGTTCGCGCAGGCCGTGCTGCAGAGCAAGGGCGCGGTGAGCGACGAGGAGATCGCCGAGGCGCGCGCGGCGGGCCTCAGCGATGCCGAGCTCGGCGACACGGTCGGGCACGTCGCCCTCAACGTGCTGACGAACTACTTCAACAACGCCTTCGACGTCGAGATCGACTTCCCCGTCGTCCAGCCGCACGCCGCGGCGGCCTAGGGAGACTCACGCGCGGCTCCGCCGCAGCCGCACGGCGTAGGCGGCGGCGGAGGCGCCGAAGAGCACCGCGCAGATCAGCAGCCACCGCGCGAAGTAGTCCGGCGGGCCGTGGCCGGCGTCGTTGATGTAGTTCTCGCGGCCGTCGCCGAGGATCAGCGGGAAGTACACCAGGAACATCGTCCCCGCCATGACGGCGGGGACGCGGAGGTGGTTGATGGCGTTGACGCGGCGCAGCGGATGGTCGACGACGCCGAGGCGGGCGATCGTGTCGAGGATCACGTAGATCGGCAGGAAGACGAGGTCGTGCAGCAGCGCGCCGCCGACGAACCAGGCCACCCAGTTGATCGCGTGGGTGTAGCGCGACAACAACAGCTCGCTCAGCGCGTAGTACGTGATGGCGAACGCGGCGAGGTGCCCGAGCAGGTGCAGCGGCGAGGCGCCGTAGTGCCTGCGGAACGCCGCGATCACGCCGGGGCTCCGAACGCGAGCCGGCCGACCCACTTGGTGCAGTGCACGCCCGGCATCGCCGGCACGATGATCCGGGCCGGGTAGCCGTGGTCGAGCGGGAGGTCGGCGCCGTTGACCTTCAGCGCCAGCAGCGCCTCGTCGTCGCCCCACTGGCCGGTGCTGAGCGTCGTCTGGCGAAACGCGCCGTGGGGCTGCAGCGACTCGACGTGCAACAGCATGTCCTTGGTCGCGCCGGCGTGGGCGGCGAGGTCCTTGAGCCGGACGCCGGTCCAGCGCTGCGTCGTCGTCCAGCCCTCGACGCAGGCGATCGGCAGGTCGTAGCTGTGCTGCTCCATGGCCAGGAGCGCGGCGCGCGACAGGGCGAGCGGCGCGGCACCGTCCCCGCTCCCGCTCGACAGCTGCAGCCGCCACGTCGCGTCGACCATCGCCGGCGTCACGCGCGCCAGCCGCGCGGTCTTGTTGACCGGGAACGTCGCCCCGCGCCCGCGCGGCGCCAGCAGCGCGAGCGACCGCAGCGGGCCGCCGATCGACTGGCCGGCGGTGACGACGAACAGCCCGGCCGACGCGGCGCCGACCAGCGCGAACACGCCGCGGCGCGAGATCGTCGCCGGCTCGGGGACCGGCGGCGCCAGGCCGCCGGGCTCGTAGGGCTCGGCCTCGGTCGCGCTGATGCGGTCGATCAGCGGCTGCAGCGCGCCACGCTCGCGGATCGCCGCGCGCATCGTCGGCAGCTTGATCGCCACGTGCAGGAACAAGGCGGACAAGAACACCCACGCCCCGTAGTAGTGGGCGACGACGAAGTTGAAGTGCCACGGGTAGTAGAGCTGGGCGTTGAAGATCCCGGTGCCGAACTGGAAGATCGCGCCACCGACCAGGCCCAGCAGCGAGACGCGCTCCAGCAGCTTGGCCGGGCTCGCCACCGGCGGCCAGGCGAAGAGCTTGGGGATGACCGACCACAGCTTGGCCAGCAACAACGGCACCGCGACGATCCCGACGATCGTGTGGAGCGACTGGTTGGCCGCGAACAGCCAGGTCGGCCGCGTCGGCCAGTTGAACACCAACAACTGGAAGTCGTGGTCGCGCGGGACGATCGCGTTCTGGCCCAGGTCGGGGTTGTAGGCCGCGTGGGAGAAGAAGCCGGTCGCGCCGACGATCACCACCGCGACGAGCAGGACCGAGCCGAGGATCGTGGTCAGCCACGGGCCGCGGACGGGAGAGAGCCAGAAGTCCTCCTGGCTCGGGCCGGGCGGCGGGCTCTTGGGGATCAGGCGCATCAGACGGCGCCGGGCAGCCGGAAGCGCACCGAGGCGCCCGTCGCCGGCTCGGCGACCCAGATCCGCCCGCCGTGGGCCTCGACGATCGCCTGGGCGATGGCCAGCCCGAGCCCCGCGCCGGCGTCGGTGCGCGAGGCGTCGGCGCGGAAGAACGGCTCGAAGACGCGGTCGCGCAGCGGGGCCGGGATGCCGCTGCCGGTGTCGGAGACCTGGACCTCGATCTCGCCGGGGAGCGCCAGCGCGCGGACGGTGACCTCGCCGTCGGGCGGCGTGTGGTGGATCGCGTTCTGGATCAGGTTGAACAGGACGCGCTGCACCTTGTCGGGGTTGGCGCGCGCCACGGCCAG
>DASYBY010000626.1:0-19199 GCA_036500525.1 Baekduia sp.
GCCCGGCCCGATACCGCCGTGGCCGAGACGGTCATGCTCCGGCGACCGGCTGCTTGTCGTCGACCAGCTGGGCGTCGTCCTTGGCGGCCGGCGCGCTCTCGTCCGCGATCTGGTACTCCTTGGGCACCTCGATGCCGTACAAGCGCGCGGCGTTGAGGCCCAGGATCTTCTTCTTGGCGGCGGTCGTCCACCGCGGGTAGTCGGAGAACGTGTCGTCGGGGTAGTCCCAGTCGACGAGTCCCTCGACCTGCCACTTGGGCTCCCAGATGCCGTAGTCGCTGCCGAACAGCATCTTGTCCTCGCCGACCCAGAACAGCAGCTCGCCCATGACCTTGGCGAAGAACCGGGGACGGGCGTGCATCAGCCCGCCGACGACGACCGACAGGCCGGCGTAGACGTTGGGCTCCTGCGTCGCCATGAAGCAGAAGTCCTCGATCCGCGGCAGGCCCACGTGCTCGACGATGAAGTTGAGCTCGGGGTAGCTGGTCGCGGCATGGTCGACGTCGGAGACGTCGAAGCCGTCCTTGTCCAGCGGCCAGATCGTCGGGCCCTTGTGGACGTGGATGTTCTTGATGCCCAGCTCCAGGCAGAGCTCGAAGAACGGCACGGCCTCGGGGTCCTTCAGCGTCCAGCCGCGCGAGCTGCCCAGCCACTCGGCCGTGTAGAGCTTGACGCCCTTGAGGCCGTACTTGGCGTGGTCCTGGCGCAGCTGGCGCAGGCCGGCCTCGCCCTCACGCGGGTCGAACCGGCCGTTGACCATCAACTTGCCGGGGAAGCGGTCCAGCAGCGACGCGTTCTTGGTGATGTCGTTGAAGCCGTCGGCGTACCACTGCCGCAGGTACGTCGACTGGAAGACCGCGTGATCGACGTAGCCCTGGGTGAACACGTCCTTCTCGAAGTCGTCCGCCGAGTACTTCATGAAGTGCTCGATGGTCCAGTGCGTCTCGGGCGGTCCCAGCGACTGGTAGGCGTGGAAGCACTCGATCCACCCCTTGGCGTACTGCTCCTGCCCCTTCACCCAGTTCTCCGGGCTCGCGTCCCAGAAGTGCAGGTGGCTGTCGACGATGAAGTACTTCTCTCCGTCCTTCTCGTACATGTCAGTTCACCGGCGTCAGGTCGAACCCGATGTACTGGGCGGCATCCTCGGGGCTGGCGAACATCAGGATCTGGTCGTCGAGCACGACCATGCGGCCGTAGTGCGTCGACATGATCTCCTCGAAGTCGTCGTTGCCGAACTCCTCCCAGCCCAGCGCCTCGGCGATCTCCGCGTAGTCGAAGGAGATCTTGTCGATCCCGTCGACGCGGATCATCGACGGCATCGCGTCGATGGTGATCCCGGGCTTGCCGTCCATCACCTGGGCGACGACGTGGCCGACCTGGTTGTTCATCAACGTCACGCCGACACGGTGGGACACGCTCCGGTCGGCCTTGAACGGATCGGTGCTCATGTTCATGCTCCTTCGGGCGTCGTGAGGCCCAGGTCGGAGAGTTGCGTGGAGAACCGCGCCTCGGCACGGTCCAGGGAGTCCTGGAACGTCAGGGTCTTCTCCGACACCTGCGACCAGATCGGCTGCAGCCGGTGCGCGGCCTCCGCACACCGCGGCGCCCACGTGGCGGCCCACTCGTTCAGCGTGGCGGTGTTCGCCTCGCCGTACTCCTCGTCGGCGATCAGCAGCTCGAAGAGATGCCGGGCGCCGCGCTGCTCGCGCGCCGCGTCGGACTCGCCGCCGCCGAGGATCGTCGGCGTGACGAAGTCGCCGTGCAGCGCCGCCACCTGCATCACGAAGTGGCTGCGGAACAGCTCGCCGACCAGCGGCTCGAACACGAGCGCCGTGGCGAAGAACTGCTCGGCCCAGTCGCGCGTGGCGGTGATCTGCTCGACCGTCTCGCGGACGCCGGCCCAGACCGGATCGCTCTGCCAGGTGGCGATGTGGGCCTGGCCGTCGAAGCCGTCGACGAGGTCCGAGAGCTCCAGGTTGTACAGGATCAAGTCCTGCGCGAACCGGAGCTTGTGCGTCGCCGCGACGGCCAGCGCGTTGTTGATCATGTTGGTTGGTCCGTCGCGCTGCGCGGGGGTGTACACGTAGAGCCCGAGACCGTGCTCGGCGTGCGCCCAGGCGCCGACGTGGCGCTCGACGATCTTCGTCCACGCCTTGTTCCAGTTGTCGAACGAGTGCGCGGCCTTCGCGTTGGCGATCGAGCCCTGCACCTGGCGGACGATGGACGAGGAGTTGCGGTAGATCGTCTGCTCCCACTCCTCGTTGGGATCGAGGAACAGGTGCCAGTTGCTGGACCGCAGGTCGGTCCATTCCTTCGGGTAGCCCATGTCGCCGTTGGCGAACCCGTAGATCCACCCCTGGGAGAGGTGGCGCTCAGGATCGGGCTGCACGTCGACGGTGACGTCCTCGTACACCGTCGCCTTGCGCTTGCGCGACTCGAAGTAGTTGTACTTCCTGCTGGTGGACGACGGGAACTCCCTGGCTCCCGCCTCGGCGTCCGTGAAGACCGGCTTGGGGACGCTGCGGACCTTCTCGGTGGTCTTCTCTGCTGGGGCCTCGGTGGTGCTCATGCGGCACTTCCCTCCGTCTCGGCGCTCGTGGTGAACTTGTCGAAGTAGATGTGGTCCTCGTCCACGCCCTGGCTGATCAGCAGGGCCATGGCGGCGTCGACCATCGGCGGCGGGCCGCACAGGTAGGCGTCGACGTCGGACAGGTCGGGCTCGGCGCGGGAGACGACGTCGGTGATGAGGCCGACCTCGCCCTCCCATCCGGGTCCGGGCTCGTCGTCGGAGAGCGCGGGGACGAAGCGGAAGTCGGCCAGCGTCTCCTGCAGGCCCTCCAGCTCCTCGACGGCGAAGAGGTCGGCGGTGGAGCGCGCGCCGTAGTAGAAGACCGACCGGCGGGCGCAGCCCTGCTCGGCGCGGTGGCGCAGCAGCGAGACGATCGGCGCCATGCCGGCGCCGCCGCCGATGAAGATCAGCCGGCGCTCCGGGCGGTCGCGCAAGGTGAAGGCGCCGTAGGGCCCGCGCAGCTCGATGGCGCCGCCGACGGTCAGGCTGCCGTCGGCGAAGGAGCCCGCGAACTTGCCGCCCGGGTAGTGGCGGATCATGAACTCCAAGCGGTTGCCCTGCGACGGCACGCTGGCCATCGAGAACGACCGGTACAAGTCGGTCCCGGGGATCCGGATGTCGACGTACTGGCCCGCGCGGTAGGGGAACTCGTCGGCCGGGTCGAGGTCGACGGCCAGGCTCCAGATGTCGGAGGTCAGCGGCTCCAGCGCCGCGACCGTCCCCTGCACCGTGCGCGTCGGGATCCCGCTGCGCAGGATCTCCTCGTCGTAGTTGATGAGCTCGACGTCGACGTCGGTCATCGCATGGGCCTTGCACAGCAGGGTCCAGCCCTCGTCCAGCTCCATGTCCTGCAGCGCGAAGTTCGAGTAGTGGTCGAGATCGACCTCGCCGTCCAACACGAAGGACTTGCACGCGCCGCACTGGCCCTCCTTGCAGCCGTGCATCAGCTGCAGGCCCTGGCGGAACGCGCCGTCGAGGATCGTCTCGTCCTCGTCGACCTCGAACTCCACGTCGACCGGCGCCAGCCGGATCGTGTGCTTGTCACCCATCGGATCTCCTCCTCATGTCCCCTGGGAGATGGGCCGCCCGGGAGGTGCCGCCGTTTCCAGCTGGGCACCTCCCGGGGCGAGCCACCGCATTGCTCCTCGGCGTGGTCGACCGAGGGTCCTACGCTCCGGCGGGTGCGGGACGCCCGGCGGGGCCGCCGGCGCGGTAGTGGGCCACGTGGGCCTCCCGCTCCTCCGGCGACATCTCGTTGAGGAGGATGTTGGGGCTCTGGAGCGTGTAGCCCTCCAGCTCCTTGAGCGTCCACATCTTCTTGGGGTCGAGGTCGAGGTGCGGCTGCGGGACCGTGGTCAGCCCGTCGTCGCGCACGTACCCGAGGTCTTTGACGATCTCCGCCAGGTCCTGGCCGTGGTAGAGCGTCTCCCACTCGCGCTTGCCGGTGAGCTTGCCCATCGACGGCGTCGGCCGGCCCTCGTACTCGGGGCGGAACGCCACGGCGTCGGTCCAGTGGCAGGTCTCCGAGCAGTACGTCCGGACCTGGCCGTCGACCTCGTCGACCACCATGTCCTCGCGGATCAGGCAGGGGACCATGCAGCTCCAGCAGCGGTGCGGGTACTCGTAGTCGGCCGACGGCTCGAAGGTGATCGGGGCGTGCCCGTTCTTCTTCGAGAGGTCGCCGTAGCGCTCCCACCACTTGCCGTACTTGTCGTACCAGCCCGGGTACTTGAACTCGAACCACTCGAAGTCCGTGTCGTCCATGGCGTCGATCCGCCAGTAGTTGACCGGCCAGCCGGTGGCGAAGAACTGGGCCACCTCGTGGACGTAGCCCTTGTTCCAGATGCGGTTCCAGGACTCCTCGACCAGATCGTGCGGGATCGTCAGCCCGTACTTCTCCAGCGGGAGCAGGTAGCTGCGGTAGTAGTCGTCGTAGATCCAGCGACGCCAGCTCTCGGCGTAGCTGTCGCGCTCCTTGCGGCGGTCCTTCGTGCCGTACTCGATGAACGTGCCGATGGCGGCGTCCACGACGGCGTGGTTGTTCCACCAGGCGTACCGGAGGTCGCGCTCGAGCAGCTCACGATTGCGCTCGTCGGCGAGCGCCATGAGGATGATCGAGTAGCCGTTGGAGATGTGGCGCGACTCGTCGGACTGCACCGAGTGGAACACCGTCGGCAGCAGGTAGTCGCCGTTGGCGGCGGCCTCGCCGGGCATGGCCACGAACAACACGTTCGTGAACGCCGTCTCGGCGACGATCGTCAGGTACATGTTGGCGGCCGTGATGGCGTCGCCGGTGATGAAGCCCTCGCCGAACTGGCGGCCAATCGTGCCGGCGTAGCAGTTGTTGAAGGCCTTCTCGGTGATGTCGAACCCGGCGGGATCGATGTAGTGGTTCATGTACAACCGCTTGAGGTTCATCTGGATGGTCGAGTGACGAACCTCATCGATCATCTGGATGGCCAGGCCGTTGTGCAGCTCGGGGTTCGGCACGGCACCGATCGCCAGCGGCATGGCGCGGGCCGCGGAGATCTCGGGGAACGGGATGATGGAGAGGAACAGCTTCTGCCACTCCATCCAGCGCTCCTGGACCTGGCGGAACATGTTGCCGCGGATGGCGCCGTCCATCGCGCCGAAGACGCGATTGTCCTTCTCCTCCTCCATGGGGAAGTAGGAGCGCAGGACCTGCTTGAGCGGATCCTTCTTGGGGGCCTTCTCGAACGTGTAGTCGGTCGCGTACTTCTCGACCGGGGAGACGAACGTCGGGTCCCAGGACAGCTCCTGGATCTTCTCGTGCGCCTTCGTGATGCTTGCGCGACTCACTGGGTGCTCCTCGTCTCGGGAAACGAATCTGACGGTGCTGCGAGGCGTCGAAGGTACGTCTGGTGGACGGCCATGTTCAAGAAACCGGGACTTCTTCCAGGGTGGCCGGAACGGAGGTCCCCGCGACATCGCAGAGGACCTCGGCGAGGTCGTCGCGACAGGTCTCGAAGGCCTGCGGCGTCATCGAGATGCCGACGATCGCGCGGAGCTTGCTGTCCGCTCCGAAGACCGGTGCGGCGATGCAGCAGAAGCCCTCGGCCAGCTCCTCGACGTCGACGGCGTAGCCCTGCTGTCGCGTCTCGGCGAGCTGTTGGCGGAGCAGCACGGGGTCGCAGACGGTGGCCGGCGCGACCTGCCGCAGGTTGTAGGACAAGTAGCGGTCGACCGCCGGCTGCTTGAGCAGCGACAACACCACCTTGCCCATCGCGGTGGCGTGCGCGAGGTCGGAGATCCGGTCGCCGAGCCCGGGCTGGCGGGCCATGCCCTGCTTGCCGCGCACCTCGACGATCTCGATCGCGCCGTTGCGCAGGACGCCCACGTAGCTGCGCTTGTGCGTGCGGGCGAAGACCTCGTCGGCGAGGGAGGCCAGGGTCAGCTCCGCGCCGGCGGGCGCGCCCGGCGGTACCGGCGCGGCCTCGCGGGCGTGGTAGACGCCGCGGTGCGGGTCGTGGGCCGCGAAGCCCTCGTCGCAGATCGCGTTGAGCAAGTCGTAGGCGGTCGATCGGCTCTTGCCGATGACCGTCGCGACCTCGTCCGCCCTCACCCCCTCGGGCCGTCCCTCGAGCAGGGCGAGAACCCGCAGGGCGCAGCGCGCCGTGCTCAGGCTTCCACCATGACGAGCGCTCAGGACCGCTTCCCGGTTCATCGCGCGCTTGATGCCGTCCATCTATGACCCCTTGACCCATGGGCCCGTCCTTCGCGTTCTCCCCGGGCCCGCTCTCCTGCTTCTCCGACATGGTCTAAAGGACGACCCGCTACATCGGCGCTACACATCCCTGTTGTAATCGTGAGCGGCAGCGCTACCTTTGGGGAAGAGAGGGGACCTTTTGACGAACCCGTGGCTGGCAGTTGACGCTTCGACGAGCCCGTTCCTGCGTGCCCGCATCGTTCGGGAGGCTTGGGAGAGCTTCATCGACGGCGACGCCGACCAGCCGATGCGCCAGCCCATCGCCGACTCCTGGACCCGATGTCAGGACGCGGGCGTGGCGTTCGCGGGGTCGGAGCTGGCGCCGAGCCTGGCCGACGACGACGAGGCCGAGGCCCAGTGGCTCGCCCATCCGCTGGCGACCGTCAAGCCGCTGATCGACGAGTGCCTCGCGCCGCTGGCCAGCGACTCGCACCTGGTCGTCGTCAGCGACCACCGCGGGATGCTGCTGTGGGTCGACGGCGACCGCGACGTGCGCCGCGAGGCCGAGCGCATGAACTTCGCCCGCGGCACGCTGTGGAGCGAGACGGGCGCCGGGACCAACGCGGTCGGGACCGCGCTGGCCGCCGATCACGCCGTGCAGGTGTTCGCCGCCGAGCACTTCCACGAGGTCGTCCAGAACTGGACGTGCTCGGCCGCGCCGGTGCACGATCCCGAGACGGGCGCGCTGCTCGGCGTCATCGACCTGACCAGCCGGATGAGCACGATCCAGCCGCATGCGCTGGCGGTCGTGGTGGCCACCGCGCGGGCGGTCGAGGGGCAGCTGGCGACCGCGATGCAGACACGCGACGCGCGGCTCGTCGATCGGTATGGGAACCAGGTCGCTGCGGGGTCGATCCCGACGGCGATGGTGTCCGCCACGGGCCGCGTGATCGCGCGCAACGCCGCGTGGCTGACGGCGCGCCCACCGGTGCGCCCGACGGCCGAGCCGGGGCACTTCGTGCTCGACGGGCCGGGGTCGATCGAGGTCGAGCGGCTGCGGCACGGGGCGGCTTTTTTGTTGCGGGTGGCGATGCGGCCGGCGCGGAGCGGGACCGCGGTGGTGCCTGGGGCGCGACCGTCGACGCTGCGGGTGTCGCTGCTCGACGCGGGGCGCCCGCACGCCGAGATCGACGGGCGGCCGGTGCCGCTGCGGCCGCGGCAGGCGGAGATCCTCGCGCTGCTGGTGAGCCATCCGGATGGCATGACCACCGAGCAGCTCGGCGCGGATCTGTACGGCGACGAGGCGAAGCCGAGCAGCGTGCGGGTCGAGGTGTCGCGGCTGCGCAAGCTGCTGGGGCCGTGGATGGCGACCGATCCGTACCGGCTGCGGGCGGACGTCGAGTGCGACGTGCGGACGGTCCATGACCTGCTGGAGTCCGGCGAGGTGCGCGAGGCGGCCGACCGGTTCGGGAGCGGGCTGCTGCCGCGGTCCGAGGCGCCGGGCGTCGTCCGCGAGCGCGAGCTGCTGGGCAACTGGCTGCGCCAGGCGGTGCTGGCGTCGGATGACGCGGACACGCTGTGGGCGTGGGTGGGCGTCGAGGCGGGGTCGGACGACCTGATGGCGTGGCGGCAGTTGTTGGCGCGGTTGGCCCCGCGCGATCCTCGCCGGCCGCAGGCGGTCGCGCGGACGGGGACGCTGCGGGCGCTGCTGCTGGGGCCCTAGGGGTCTGACCCCTTCACCGGGGGCGAGCGGGCCGCCGCGTGGGGGCGAGGGGTCTGACCCCTTGACCGGGCGCGCTGGGCCTGGATTCCCGCCCACGGGGGTCTGACCCCGTCGGGCCACCGCTCCGCGTCCTGCAAAGCTGGACTTTCTTGACCGCCCGCGGCCCCCGTGCCAGCGTCGCTCGGATGCCCGCCGCCCGAGCAACCACCTCCGCCGACGCCGACGCCATCGCGGCCGCGCCGTCGCTCGTCGACAGCGTCAAGGCCTTCGCCGAGGGCACGCCGGAGGCGGAGCGGCCCGACGCGCTGCACGAGTTGTTCTATGGGTTCTACGCGCGGGTGGCGATCACCGACCAGGCGACGCACGCGCTGGCGCGGTGGGCGCGCGACGACATCGCGGGGATCGACGACCTGCCGCCCTCGATGGCCGAGGCGCTGCGCGACAACGCGCTGCACGTCGGGCGCGAGCTCTTCGCCACGCGGATCCGGACGATGAGCGCGATGGGCTACGTGGCCGAGCAGCTGCGCGCGGTGCGGGACACGCTCGGTGACCGGCCGTTCGCGCTGCAGCGGGCGGTCGCGTTCGACGAGGAGAGCGGCGCGATGCGCAGCTACGACCTGGGCAAGCCGGGCGAGCATCCCGACCTGCCGTACGACCCGTTCTCCTACGACCCGCAGGCGGAGGGCTGAGCGGGGGCGGGGCGGGCGGATGCAGTATCCGTATGGAGCATGTCCTCCGTACTCGCTGCGCTCGCCCTTCCCATCGTGCAGGCGCCCATGGCCGGTGGGCCGTCGACGCCGGAGCTGGCGGGGGCGGTGTCGGGAGCCGGCGGACTCGGGTTCGCGGCGGCGGGCTACAAGACGCCGGCCGGGCTCGCCGAGGACGTCGCCGCGACGCGGGCGCTGACCGACGCTCCGTTCGGGGTGAACGTGTTCGCGCCGACGGGGGCCGCGGCGGATGGGGCCGTCGTCAGCGCGTACATGGAGGCCTTGCGCGGCGAGGTCGAGGCGGCGGATGTCGAGCTGGGGACGCCGCGGTTCGACGACGACGCGTTCGACGACAAGATCGCGGTGTTGGTGGCCGATCCGGTGGCGGTCGTGTCGTTCACGTTCGGGGCGCCGGCGCGGGCGGTCGTGGAGCGGCTGCAGGCGGCGGGGTCGGAGGTGTGGGGCACGGTGACGACGCCGGCCGAGGCTCGTGAGGCTGCGGCGACCGGCGTCGACGCGTTGGTCGTGCAGGGCGCCGAGGCCGGCGGGCACCGGGGCGCGTTCGCCGATCTGCCCGAGCCCGTCGACTACGGGTTGCTCGCGCTGCTGGCGCTGGTGCAGGCCGCAGTGCCCGGGATGCCGTTGGTCGCCTCGGGCGGGATCGCCACCGGCGCGGGGGTCGGCGCAGCGCTCGTGGCCGGAGCGGCGGCGGTGCAACTCGGGACCGCGTTCTTGCGGACGCCCGAGGCCGGGACGGCGCCCTCCCACCGCGAAGCCCTCCTCACTGACCGACCGACCGCCGTGTCCCGCGCCTACAGCGGCCGCCGCGGCCGAGGCATCGTCAACCGCCTGATGACCGAGCACGACCACCACGCCCCCAGCGCCTACCCCGAGATCCACCACATCACCTCCCCCCTCCGCGCCCACGGCCGCGCCACCGACAACGCCGACCTCTTCAACCTGTGGGCCGGCGAAGCCCACGCCCTCGCCCAGGAGCAGCCGGCCGCGGAGCTGACGCGGACACTCGCCGCCGAGGCCCGCGAGGCCGTCTCCACCGTCGCATCCCGCCTCACCGCGGGCGACTGACCAAGGCCATCAACTGGTCGACGGTGAGCTTGATGTGGCGGCGGCGGGTCGGGGGATCGGTGAGGTCGCGGCCGAGGCGGGCGAGGAAGGTGTCGTGCTGGGCCAGGAGGGAGAAGGTCAGCGTGACGAAGAGCAGGACCGCGTCGTCGACGGCGAAGGGTGCGTTCCCCCGGCGGCGCCCGGTGGCGCGGACGGCGGTGAAGGCGTCGGTCATCGCGGTCGAGGACTCCGGGCGGGCCGCGCGCAGGCGGGTGCCGCCGGCGAGGTCCTCCCAGCCGACGAGCCGCACGAGCGCCGGGCGCGCCTGGAGGAAGGTGAGGTAGCCGGTGGCTGCGCGGCCGAGCGCACGGCGCAGCCCGGCATCGTCGCCCGCGGGGTCCGCGGCCCAGGCGACGACCGGTGCGAAGGCCTCCGTGGTCGCGGTGTCGCGGGAGGCGAAGACGCGCTCCAGGACCGCCGCGTACAACCCCTCCTTGGACCCGAAGAAGTAGCTCGGGGTCCCGCGCGAGAGCCCGGCGGCCTCGCCGATCTCCTGCACGGTCACGCGGTCGAACCCGCGCGCGCTGAACAGCGACTCGGCGGCGCCGAGCAGCGCCTCGCGGCTCTTGCCGGCATCGCGGCGGCGGGGCTCGTCGGGCATGCACCGATCATAACTTGCTGGCCGTTCAGCTATTCTTGCCGCCATGCCGACCCTGTTCTACGACCTCGGCTCGCCCTACGCGTACCTCGCGGTCGAGCGCGCGGAGGCCGTGCTGGGGGTCGCGCCCCGGCTGCACCCGATGGTCCTCGGGCCGATCTTCGCGCTCCGCGGCCACGGCTCCTGGGCGCACACGCCGACCCGCGCCGCCAACCAGCGCGAGATCGAAGAGCGCGCGGCGCGCTACGGCCTGCCACCGATCCGCTGGCCCGCCGAGTGGCCGCCCAACACGCTGCGGCCGATGCGCGCCGTGGTGTGGGCGGAGCGCACCGGCGGCCGCGGCGAGGCCTTCGCCCGCGCCGCCTTCCGTGCCGCCTTCGCCGAGGGCGCCGACCTCCTCGACCTCGCCGTGCTGACCGGGATCGCATCGTGCATCGGCCTCCCCGCCGCGGACCTGGCCGCGGGCATCGAGGACCCGCCGATCAAGGACGCCCTCCGCGCCTCCACCCAAGAGGCCATCGACCTCGGCGTCCGCGGAGCCCCGACCATCCTCACCGACGACGGCACGCTGGTCTTCGGCGACGATCGCCTGGCCGAGGCCGCCCGCCCGCGCTGAGCCGCTACGGCGCCGCGAGGCGGGCGCCCACGCCTTCGCCGTGGCGGGTCATGAAGGCGAGGGGGATGATCATGGCCCGGACGGCGAGGGCTCGGGTTCGGCTGTGGCGGCGGGCGACGCGGGGGCCGAGGCCGGCGGCCAGGGCGGTGAGGCCGGGGAGGGGTCGGATGAAGAGCTGCATGTGCTCGATGAGGCCGTCGTCGTCGAGCGTGACGAGCATCGCCTCGTCGATGCGCTGGCGGCCGACGCGCGCCTCCAACACGAGGACGCGGGTGCGGTCGTCGCCGGCGTCGGCGAGGTAGCGGACGTCGCTCACGGTGGCGTAGACGTCCTCCAGCAGGTTGCGGAGCTGGTCGTGCCCGCGGAATTGGAAGGCATCGGTGATCGGGGAGGAGAGGGTGACGCCGGGCGCCAGGCAGGCGACCATCGCGGGGACGTCCTTGGCCTCGGCGGCGGCGCGGTAGGCGGCGAGTGGGCTGTCGACGGCGATCATGTCCTGTGCGACGCTACGCACCAATGGACGACGGCACAACGGCCATGCCGCACGAATCGCTGTCCGCGATTCATCACGATGTGCTGAACGAGCTCGCACGTCGGCTGCGGGCCGAGCTGCCCGCGCTGGTCGACGAGACCGAGGGTCGCCTGCACCGCGAGCAGCCCGAGCTGATCGCGCGCGTCGACCCCGCGGTGCTGCGCGAGGGGATCGCCATGACCCATGAGCGGTTCTTCGCGCTGATCGAGGGCCGCGCCGCCGACGACCGCGATCGCCACGTGCAGCTCAGCGCCGGGATCGCGGGAGCGGGCATCACCGTCGAGGGGCTGCTGGCGGGGTACCGCGTCGGCGCGCAGGTCGGCTGGCGCCACACCGCGCGGATCGTCTCCGAGATCGGCGCCCCGGCCGAGGCGGTGCTCGCCCTCGCGACCGCGTCGTTGGCCTACATGGACGCGCTGGCCGCCGACTCCCTGGAGGGCTTCGCGCTGGGCGCCGCGGCGATCGGCGGCGCGCGGGCCAGGGAGCGCCAGGCGCTGGTCGACGCGCTCGTCGCCGGTCGCGCCGCCGACGCCGCGGCGCTCGCCGAAGCCGCCCGGTGGGCGCTGCCACAGCGACTGCGGGTCGCGGTGCTGCTGCCGCCGGCGAGCGCCGCCGGGATGGCCCCGGCGGAGGCGGCGCGACGGACCCGGACGAGCCCCGCAGGGATCGGCCGGCCCGGGCCTGCACCGCGGCCACCCGCGGAGGCGGCGCGACTGCCCCGGACGAGCACCGCCGGGATCGGCCGGACCGGAGCGGGGGCGTTGGGCGGAATCGGCGGGGGCGGCATGGCCGGAGCGGGCGCGCCACTCGACGACCGCACCCTCCTCCTCGGTCACGTCGACGGCACGGCGCTGGCGATCGCGCGCGATGACGAGGAGGGTGAGCGCGCGTTGCTGCACGCCGGCGTCGCGCTCGCTGCCGGTCCGGCCGTGCCGCCGGAGCAGGCGCCGTTGTCGCTCGTCCGCGCGCGCCGCGTCGCCGCCCTCGCCCTCGCCGGTGTCCTGCCCGGCGAAGGCGCCCTGCTCTGGGAGGACCACCTGCCCGAGCTGATCCTCCACGCCGACACCGCCGCGGTCGAGGCCCTCGCCGCCCGACGGCTCGCGCCGCTGGAGGGTCTGCCGCCCGCCCGCGAGCGCCTGTTGCGCGAGACGTTGGCCGCCTGGCTGGACCATCCGGGCCGCCCCCGCGAGATCGCCCGCGACCTGCAGCTGCACCACCAGACCGTCCGCTACCGCCTCGCCCGCCTGCGCGAGCGTTTCGGCGACGACCTCGACGACCCCGACGCGCGCTTCGAGCTCGCGCTCGCCCTCCGCGCCGCCGGGCCGCGCGCGGAGTGAGAGGTCGCCCCCTCCTCAGCCCTCCGCGTACGCCGCGTGCAGCTCGTCCCACCGCGGCCGATGGTCCGCCTCCCACGTCTCCCACGCGATCGGGTCGCCGTCGAGCGCCGCGTCGAGGTGCTCCAGGTGCACGTGCCACCCCGGCAGCACCAGGTCGAGCTTCTCGTCGCCCTCGCGCTCGACCGTGAACCGCAGCACCGTCGCCGCGTCCCCGTCGGGGGACAGCTCGAAGCGCAGCAGCCCGTGGTGGTCGGTGTCGTACTCGACCAGCCACGGTGGGTCGAGGCGCACGACGGTCCCGGTCGCCTTCACGTCGTCCTTGCGGTCGGTGTTCAGCCAGCGGAACTGCACGCGGCCGCCGACGCGCAGGTCGATGTCGGCCTCCGCCCACCAGCCCTCCACCTCGGACGGCTCGGTCACCGCGTGCCACACGCGGTCGACCGGATGTGCGAGCCGGCGCTCGTAGCGCAGCACGTGCGTGCCGTCGTCGCGCTGCTCGTGGGTGCCAAGGGTCTGCGTCGTCACTTGGGTGCCTCCGGATCGTGGTTGTCGAGATGGCGCTCCAACGCGTCGAGGCGATCGGCCCACAGCCGGCGGTAGGGCGCCAGCCAGGCGTCGAGCTCGGCCAGCGGCTCGGGCCGCAGCCCGTACCAGCGCTTCTGGGCCTCGGGCCGCACCGCCACCAGCCCGGCCTCGCGGAGCACCCGCAGGTGCTTCGACACGCCAGGTTGGCTCAGCGACAGCGCGCTCACCAGCTCCCCCACGGAGCGCTCGCGCTCGCGCAGGAGATCGAGGATGTCGCGCCGCGCCGGCTCGGCCAGCACGCTGAAGGTCATCGTGGTCACGCGCCAATATTCCTCTACAGGCATATTCCTGTCAAGGCATATGCTCAAGTCCGGCGGAGGACTTCCGACGAACGTGATGAACAACGTCGTGGTGCATCGGCACCAATAGGGATACGATCCACCGTCGTCTACCCCGACCGAACCAAGGGACCTCCGATCGTGCGCTTCCGCCTTGCCCTGGCCTTGATGGTCGCCGGCCTCCTCTGCGCTGCCGGCGTGGCATCTGCTCAGGACACCTCCACCGAGCCGCTCAGCGGCTACACCAACACCACCCCCGCGGCGACGACGCCGAAGAAGACCCCGACGACGGAGAACAAGCCGTCGACGGCCGGCCAGGAGGAGAGCAGCGTTGCTCCGACGGTCGCCGCCCAGCCCGCGGGTGAGGCCCCCAGCAACCTCGCCTTCACCGGTGGCGAGCCGCTCCTGTTGATCGCGTTCGGCCTGGCCATCGCCGGCGGTACCGCCACGTTCCTCGTGCGCGACCGCCGCCGCTCGCAGCAGTAATCGTGGCCTTCGGGCGCAGCGCGGCGCAGTCGGAGGGTCGCCCCTCCGGCTCCGCCGCGCCGCCCCGCCGGCGCAATCCGCTGCGCCGCTTCGTGCTGTTCGCCGGCCTCATCGTCGGCGTCGCGCTGATCGCCGACGGCCTCCTGACGATCTTCTGGCAGGAGCCGCTCACCGCGGTCCAGCAGGCCCACAGCCAGTCGGTCCTGCGCAGCGACCTGCCGCGGCTGCAGCAGATCCTGAACCAGGAGGTCCCGGCCTCCTCGCGCCTCACCCCCACGACGCGCGTCCACCGCCAGGCGACGCGGCTGCTCAACGAGCGCCCGTCCGGCTCGGCCATCGGCACGATCGACATCCCGAAGATCGGGCTGAAGTCCGTCATCGTCGAGGACACCGACCATGACGCCCTGACCAAGGGCCCCGGCCACTACAAGGGCACGGTCCTGCCCGGCATGGACGGGACCGTCGGCCTCGCCGGCCATCGGACGACCTACGGCGCGCCGTTCCGCCACGTCGACCAGCTGCGCACCGGCTCCGAGATCCTGCTGAAGATGCCCTACGGCGAGTTCACCTACAAGGTGTACAACAAGCGCATCACGTCGCCCAGCGACGCCTCGTCGCTCATCTCCCACAGCGACACTCGCAAGCTCGTGCTGACCGCATGCAACCCGCTGTACAGCGCCGCGCAGCGCATCGTCATCAGCGCGCGGCTGGTGTCTGACACCCCGGCGTAGCCTCGCCGCCGGCCGCGCCCCCGAGGCGCTGCTCGCAGACCGCGATCGCCTCCGGCGACGCGTCGACGAGCACGAAGCGCCGGTCCAGCTGGCGCGCCACCGCGCCGAGCGTGCCCGAGCCCGCGAAGAAGTCCAGGCACCACCCGCCGGGCCGCGACGACGCCGTCACCATCCGCCGCACGATCCCCGCCGGCTTCTGCGTGGGGTAGCCCGTGCGCTCGCGGCTGTTGGTGGGGACGATCGTGTGCCACCACACGTCGGTCGGCCGCTTGCCGCGCTCGCGCTGCTCGGGCGTGACCAGCCCCGGCGCCATGTACGGCTCGCGATCGACCTCCTCGCTGTCGAACCAGTAGTGGCTCGGGTCCTTGACGTAGACGAGGATCACGTCGTGCTTCGCCGGCCAGCGGCTGCGGGCCTTCGCGCCGTAGTCGTAGGCCCAGATCAGCTCGTTGAGGAAGCACGCGCGGCCGAAGATCTCGTCGAGCAGCACCTTGACGTAGTGGCTCTCGCGCGGGTCGAGGTGCACGTAGAGCGTGCCGTGGTCGGCCAGCAGCCGCCGCGCCTCCTCCAGCCGCGGCGCGAGGTAGGCCGGGAGGTCGCTGAAGCGGTCGGCGTAGACCATCCGCGTCAGCTCCTCGGTGCGGTAGCGGCGCCCGCCGAAGCCGGTGCGGTCCCCGTCGGGATCGGCGATCGTGCGCAGCCGCGTGTGCCGCTGGTCCTGTCCGGTGTTGAACGGCGGATCGATGTACACCATGTCGAACGCCGCCTCGGGCAGGTGCGGCAGGATCGCCAGGTTCTCGCCCTGCAGGAGCAGGTCGTCGTCCAGGGTCACGGGTCCGTTGGTGGCTTCTCGCACGACGCGCACTGCGCGCGAATCTGCCACGGTGCCCGGACGATGCGTCTCCAGCAACGGCGACTCGCGGTCCTGGTCGCGGCCGTCGTCCTCGTGGCGGCGGTCGTCGTGGCGCTGCTCGGCCACAGCTCCGACCCGCCCGGCCCGCGGGCCCTGGCGCCCGGCCGGGGCACGACCGACACGACCCGCGACCCGCTCGCCTACGACGCCGACCACCGCGCCGACTTCGAGGCGCGCGCCGCCGCCGGCCTGTCGCACGTGCTCTACGACAAGAGCCCCGGCGGGGCCGTGGCGACCGCCCAGCGCGTGCAGCGCTTCCGCCCGATGATCGAGGACGTGGCCAAGCGCGCCCACCAGGACCCCGACACGCTGGAGGCGATCGTCTTCCTGGAGAGCGCGGGGCGCGCCGACGTGCGCGCCTCCAACGACCTGTCGTCGGCCGTCGGCCTCACGCAGATCCTCGCCCAGACCGCCACGGGGCTGCTCGGCCTGAAGGTCGACGTCGCAGCGTCCACCAAGCTGACCGCCCGGATCCTGCGCGGTGGCCCGGCGGCGCGGATCCGCAAGCTGGAGGCGCAGCGGCGCAAGGTCGACCAGCGTTTCGACCCGCACATGGCGCTGGAGGCGACGACGCGCTACCTGGAGTTCGCCCAGGACCAGCTCGGGCGCCCCGACCTCGCGGTCGAGAGCTACCACATGGGCGTCGGCAACCTGCAGAACGCGCTCAAGGCCTACGGGAAGTCCCCGATCCCCTACGCGCAGCTGTTCTTCGACTCGACGCCGCTGCGCCACGCCGCGGCGTGGAAGGTGCTCTCGTCGCTCGGCGACGACTCCTCCACCTACCTGTGGCGCATCGGCGCGGCCAAGGCCATCATGTCGCTCTACCGCAAGGACCCCAAGGCGCTCGCGGCGCAGGCCGCGCTGCAGGCGAGCCCGTCGGGCGAGCAGGTGCTGCGCCCGCCGAGCAAGACCGCGCGCTTCGCCGACGACGATGCGCTGCAGACCTCGCAGCTGGCGGTCGTGACGGGCGCGGCGCTGCGGCCGGCGCATGCGCTCGCCGTCGCGTCCGCGCGCCGCCGCGCCCTGCGGCCCGACGCGCTGAAGCTCCTGCGCTACCTCGCCCTCGGCGTGCGCGAGATCTCGAAGACCGCGCCGATCGTCGTGACCTCGGCCTCGCGCAGCGTCGCCGCCGAGCAGCGCTCCAGCGAGGGCGTCTTCGGCGCCGAGGCCGCGCCGTCGATGCACACGACGGGCTACGCCTTCGACCTCAGCCGCGCCTACCGGACCCCGGCGCAGGCCCAGGCGCTGCAGTTCTGGCTTGACCGGCTCACGGCGCTGGACCTGATCGCCTGGACGCGCGAGCCGAGCACCATCCACGTGACGGTCGGCCCACGCGCCGCGGCCCTGCCCTAAGAAGCCGCTAGGAGCCGATCGCTCCCAGCAGGTCCTTGGCCACCTGCGCCACGTGCCCGCCCGTGATGCCGAGCTTCTCCAGCACCTCCGGCCCCGGCGCGCTCGCGCCGAAGCGATCGATGCCGACCGCGCGGTCGACCCACCGCTCCCAGCCCATGGTGATCGCGGCCTCGACCGAGACGCGCGGCATCGTCGCCGGCAGCACCTCGTCGCGGTAAGCGTCGTCCTGCTCGGCGAAGAGCTCCCAGGACGGCATCGACACGACGCGCGACGCGATGCCCGAGGTCGCCAGGATCTTCTGCGCCTCGATCGCCGTGTGGACCTCGGCGCCGGTGCCGACGAGCGTCACGCGGGCCGGGTGGGCGGGATCCGATTCCGACACCACGTACGCGCCCTTGCCGACGCCGTCGAAGTCGATGTCGAGGATCGGCAGGTCCTGACGCGAGAGCGCCATGACGGCCGGGCCCTCCAGGTCCTCGATGATCACGCGCCACGCCTCGGCGGTCTCGTTGGCGTCGGCGGGCCGGAAGACCGTGAGGCCCGGGATCGCGCGCAGCGCCGCGAGGTGCTCGACCGGCTGGTGGGTCGGGCCGTCCTCGCCGAGGGCGACCGAGTCGTGCGTGTAGACCCAGGCGACCCGCAGCCCGGTGAGCGCGCTCAGCCGGATCGACCCGCGCATGTAGTCGGCGAACTGCAGGAAGGTGGAGCCATACGGGCGCACGATGCCGCCGTGGGCCGCCATGCCGTTGACCGCCCCGCCCATGCCGTGCTCGCGCACGCCGAAGAAGATGTTGCGGCCCGACTTCTCCTTGGTGAACCGCTCGTCGTCGCCGCCGGGGAACTCGGTCTTGGTCGACTCCGACAGGTCCGCCGCGCCGCCGATCAGCGTCGGGACGAACGGCGACATCGCCGCCATCGCCTTCTGGCCGGCCGAGCGCGTGGCGAGCTTCTCCTTGCCGCCCCAGTCCACGGAGCGCAGCGCGTCCTTGAGCCCGGGCAGCGGGCGACCGCCGTACGAGCCGCCGTCCCACGCCAGGTCCCACTCCTGCCCGAGGTCGGCGTTGGCGCCCTTCCAGTCGGCGAAGCGCTGCTCCCACTCGGCCTGCGCGGCGGCGCCGCGGTCGGCGGCCTTGGCGAAGTCGGCGTAGACCTCGTCGGGGACGTAGAACTGCTTGTCCGGATCCCAGCCCATCTTCTCCTTGGTGAGCCGGACCTCGTCCTCGCCCAGCGGCGCGCCGTGCGCCTTGCTGGTGCCCATCTTGTTGGGCGACGGGTAGCCGATGATCGACTTGACGCGGATGAGCGTCGGCTTGTCGGTCTGCCGCTGGCCCTCGATGATCGCCGACTCCAGCGCGAGCGTGTCGTTGGCGTCGTGGACCTCGAGGACGTGCCAGCCGTAGGCCTCGAAGCGCTGGCCGACGTTCTCGGTGTTGAAGCTCAGCGACGTCGGGCCGTCGAGCGAGATCGAGTTGTCGTCGTACAGGTAGACGAGCTTGCCGAGGCCGTACTGGCCGGCCAGCGACGCGGCCTCCGACGCGATGCCCTCCATCAGGTCGCCGTCGGAGACGATGGCGTAGATGAAGTGGTCCATGACGTCCTTGCCGTAGCGGTCGCGCAGGAAGCGCTCCGCGAAGGCCATGCCGACGCCGTTGGCGAAGCCCTGGCCGAGCGGCCCCGTGGTGACCTCGACGCCCGGCGTGACGTGCACGCGGTCGCGCTCCGGATGGCCGGGGGTGAGCGATCCCCACTGACGGAACTGCTTGAGCTGGTCCATCGGCAGGTCGTAGCCGGAGAGGTGCAGGACGCTGTAGAGCAACATCGACCCGTGCCCGGCGCTCAGGACGAACCGGTCGCGGTCGGGCCAGTCCGGGTCCTTCGGGTTGAAGTTCATGACCTTCGCGTACAGGACGTACGCGGTAGGAGCCATGCCCATGGGCAGCCCGGGGTGCCCGCTGTTGGCCTTCTGGACGCCGTCCATC
>DASYBY010000627.1:0-3129 GCA_036500525.1 Baekduia sp.
ACGCTGGTCCTGCGGGCGGTCGACGAGGGGCAGCCCAAGCGCGGGCGCCCGCCGGAGCTCGTGGCCGAGGGGATCGTCGGCGGGATGTACGAGATCGTCTACGCCCGCGTCCTGCAGGGCCGCACCGCGCAGCTGCTCGACCTCCTGCCCGACCTGACGTTCTCGGCGCTGCTGCCCTACGTGGGCCACGACGCCGCCGTCGCCGAGCAGCGCCGGCTGCGGCGCCGCGTCAAGCGCTGAGCACCGCAAAGCGCTCGGCGGCGACCGCCGCGACGGCGTCGGCCTGGGCGCGATGCAGCGCCAGCAGGCGCGCGCCGTCCCGGGCGCCGGGCAGCTCGTCGGCGGTGCGCGCGAGGTAGGCCTGGCGCAGCTCGGTGTTGAAGTTCACCTTGGTCATGCCGCCCGCGATGGCCCCGGCGACCGCGCTCGCGGCCAGGCCCGAGCCGCCGTGCAGCGAGAGCGGCACGGCGACGCGCGCGGCGATCGCGCGCAGGTGCCCGAGGTCGAGGCGGGGCGCGCCGCGATAGATGCCGTGGACGTAGCCGAACGCGACCGCCAGGCAGTCGGTGCCGGTCTCGCGGGCGAAGCGCTCGGCGGCCGCCGGGTCGGTCAACGGCCCGGGGTCGACGGCCAGCGCGACCTCCTCCTCCCCGGCCAAGTGCCCCAACTCGGCCTCGACGGCGATGCCCCGCGGCGCGGCGAGCGCGCGGGCGGCGAGCACGAACGCGACGTTCTCGTCGTACGGCAGGCCAGAGCCGTCGGCCATCACGGCGCCGAGCCCGAGCTCGCAGCCCGCGGCGATCACGTCCAGGTCGCGGGCGTGGTCGAGCTGGAGGCTGACCGGCGACGGCGCGCGCTCGGCCATGGCGAGCATCCCCGCGACGACCAGGTCGCCGCCCGGCTCGGCGACCAGCTGGGAGGAGACGAGCACGATGAGCGGCCGGCCGGCGGCGGCGCGCAGCACGCCGACCAGCGACTCGGCGTCGTAGACGCTGAACGCGGCGACGGCCGAGCCCGCGCGGCGGGCGGCGGCGAGCAGATCCGTGAAGGGCGCGAGCGGCACCGCTGCATAGATACCGACTCGCCGCGGCCGCCGGTGTGCGCTTGGCTATCCCCGCGTGCCCAGCCGGATCGTCGCGAGCGGCAGGCCGGACAGCTTGCCGGCGCACGTCTGGTAGCGGCGCGTGGTGCCGAGCTTGCGGCCGGAGCGGGTGCGGGCGGTCACGACGACCGTCACGACCTCGGCCGGACGGCCGTTCATCCGGACGTTGACGCCGGTGCGGCGCCCCGGCAGGTTCGCGTAGCGCTTGCCGTTGATGGCCACCGTGAACGAGGTGACCCGCTGGCCCTTCGGCACGATCCAGTGCAGCGTGACCGACCGCCGGCTGATGCAGGCCTGGCGCACCGGCGCCGTGGCCGCGGGCGCGGCGGGCGCGGCCGCCGGGGTCGCGACGGGCGCGGCGGTCGCGGCGGGCGGCGGCGTGGCCGGGCGCGCCGCGACGGCGCGGGTCATCGGCGTAGCGACCGTGACCGTCCCGCCCGCGTTGGTCGCGTGGACGACCAGGCGCAGGTGGTAGCCGGCGTCCTCGTCGCCGGGGACGTAGGTCGCGTCGGTCGCGCCGGTGATGTCGACGCAGGAGCTCTCGTCCTCGGTCGCGCACCGCTGGTACTGGTAGGTCACGCCGGTGGCGCCGCGGAAGGAGCCGAGGTCGGGGTGCAGCGCGCCGCCGACGTCGGCCGGCTGCTGATCCAGCGGCGCGGTGGCGCCACCGGTGCCGGGCGCCACGACCACGGCGGTCGGGGCCGGGAGGATCTCATCGCCCAGCGCCGAGTCGGCGGCGGTCGAGCCCCAGGGGTTGGTGGCCGTGACGACCAGGCGCAGGTAGCGGCCGGCGTCGTCGGCGGTCGGGGTGTAGTCCGGCGCGGTGGCGTCGGGGATGTCGGTGCAGGTCGACGGATCGGTGCTCGACGTGCAGCGCTGGTACTGGAAGGCGTAGGACACCGCGTCGGTCCAGGTGCCGCGGTCGCCGGTGACGGCGTGGCCCTCCTGCGCGGCGCCGGAGGTCGAGATCGACGGCGGCGAGTCGCTCACCGGCGGCAGGCCGGCGACCGCGTCGGTGACGGCCGAGGCCTGCTCGGTGTCGCCGTCGCCGTTGGTGGCGATCTCGACGATCCGCAGGTAGGTGCCGACGGCGTCCGCGGTCGGGGTGTAGTCGAGCGCGTGGGCGCCGGGGATGTCGGTGCAGGTCGACGGATCGGTGCTCGACGTGCAGGACTGCCAGCGGACCGTGGTCGAGTCCTCGTCGGTCCACGTGCCCGTGAGGATCTGCGAGAAACGGGACACGGCCGGATAGTCGGCACGCCGATGCCCCGGTTGAGAGTCGATCGGGCGCGCGGACTACGCGCCGCCGATGTGCACGCCGGTCATGGCGCGCGCGAACAGCTCGGCGAGCTGGTCGTGGTCGCCGACGGTGCCGGTCACCGAGAAGACGTTGCCGAGGTTGCCCTCCAGCCGGTCGACCTCCATCCCCGGACCGCGGTTGACGGTCACCTCGTCGACGCCGGGATCGGCCCGCAGCGCGTCGAGGCCGTCGAGGGCGAGGATGCGCCGCATGGCGGCCGGCGCCTGGATGAGGAAGAGGTAGGCGATGCGCGAGGCGCGGGGCTGCGCGTCGAGGGCGACCGTCTCGCCGAGCGCCAGGCGGAACGCGATCGGCATCACCTCGATCCCCGTCGCGTCGCGCAGCATCAGCGGGACGCCGCCGCCGATGCGTCCGTTGACCTCGATCACGCACGGGCCGTCGGGCGTCATCTTGATCTCGGTGTGCAGGAAGCCGACGGTCACGCCCAGGGCGGCGACGGCCGCGTCGACGACCGCGAGGGCCGCGGCGGAGGCGTCCTCGTCCAGCGCGCTGGGGATGAAGAAGCCGGTCTCGCGGAACGGGTCGGCGGGCGGGAAGCGCCCGTTGACGGCGAGGTGGTTGACCTGCCCGTCGCTGACGAAGCTCTCGACCGAGACGTAGTCGGCGAAGCGCTCGCCCTCGCGGCCGGGACGGTCGGGGATGTACTGCTCGAGCACCAGCGCGGACTGCGCCGCGTCGAACATCGCCGCGCGGTCGGCGACGATCG
>DASYBY010000628.1:0-1684 GCA_036500525.1 Baekduia sp.
CCGGCGACCGCGCCGGTCCCCTCCTCGTCGGCGCCGTTGGTGCCGACCGCGCCGTACGGGTGGGTGCTCACGCCGTTGGCCTCGATCGCCGCCGCCAGGCCGGGCACGCCCGCGACCGCGTCGGCGAGCCAGCCGCGGCCGCCGGAGTCCTGCGACCAGCCGTTGGACGGGCAGCTGATGAAGCTGCTGTCGCCGCAGTAGAAGTCGCCCCACATGTTGAAGAGCAACTTGGTGTGGATCCCGGCCGTCGCCATCGCGGTGACCGCGGCGAGGTACATCTGGCCGTACTTGACCGGGTCGGCGACGCCGCCCTTGAAGTACATCTCGTTGCCGGCCTCGGCGATGCTGATGCCGGGGTTGTCCTCCAGCTGGTCGACGACCGTCGCCCCCCAGGTGGTGGCGTTGATCGACGACAGCGGCGTGCCGTCGTCGGTGTTGCCGACGACGCCGAGGACGTTGAAGCCGTCGTCGACCGAGTCGGCCACCGAGCCGGCGCCGACCTCGACGCGGTCCCAGTTCACGTGGCCGTCGAGGATCGTGTCGGCGGCGTCCGAGCCCCAGCCGGCGCCGGCGTTGATGCCGACGATCGGCCAGTTGAGCGTGGCCTCGTTCGCGCCCCACGGCGGGTCCGGGTCGTTGGACCGGGTGAAGGCGCGGATGCCGTAGTCGACGTGCTCGCCGGGGAACTCCAGGCTCGGCGTGTAGCTCGTGCCGGTGACGTTGAAGTACGAGGTCTCGCGCGCGGTCTCGGGGTGGCGCACGTCGGCGACCACGTACTGCGTGACGCCCGGGATCGCCGACCAGGTGACCGTCCGCCCGGAGAGGGTGACGGTCGGTGCCGGCGGCTCGGGGATGGCGGCGCTCTGCGCGCTCGTGGCCGAGGCGACGCCCGCGGAGTTGGTGGCCGTCACCTTCACGGCGAACTTCCGCTCGGCGTTCGCGTAGGTCAGCGGCGTGCTGTACGTCGCGCTGGTCGCGCCCGCGATGTTCGAGCAGCTCGCCGCGCACAGCTGCCACTGGTAGGCGTAGGTCGGGGTCGGCGAGCCGGTCCACGTCCCGTGGTTCGCGGTCAGTGTGTGGCCCGGGACGGTGGAGCCCGAGATGGTCGGCGCCACGGTGTTGACCGGCGGCGAGACGGCGAGGGCCGCGGTCGCGGCGGCGAGCATCGCGCCGACCGCCGCCAGCGTCGCGGCCAGCAGCGCCAGCCCCCTGGTCCCTGCGTTGACGCCCGTCCAGCCCCTCCGCGTGTACTTCACGTTCGCGCTCCCCATCGGTGGATGGCCGCCACTCGATGACCCCGGCGACAGCGGCGCGAACTTATCAGCGAGTCCCAGTAAACGGGAACTGATGGGGTGGAGGGACCGAAGGCGATGGGGAGGTTTGCTCAGCCGTTATTTACGAATCTCTTCGCTTGCGGTCCGGAAGCCGGTGCGGTGCGCGGGGCGAGGCGCCCCCACAACGACGACGGGGCGCCCAAGGGGCGCCCCGTCGTTCGAGCTTCGGCGCGGGCCGGCGCCGGGCTGGATCCCCTTCAGGCGATCAGCCGCAGCCGGTGTTGTTGCCGCAGGACGAGCACGTGTAGCACGAGCCGGTCCGCTGCATCATGCCGCCGCACTGGTTGCACGCGGGGCCGAGGTCGAGCCCGACGAGGCGCGCCGGGCGGACCGGCGGCGTGTCGGTGAGC
>DASYBY010000629.1:0-14031 GCA_036500525.1 Baekduia sp.
GGATGCCCTCGATCGCGGGCAAGCTGATGGGTGACACGGCTGACAAGAACATGATCGACAAGGACGAGTATCCGCAGACCGCGCTGATGGAGGCGCGCTGCGTGAACATCCTGGCCGACCTGTGGAACGCGCCCGAGCACACCACCGCCACCGGTTGCTCCACCACGGGCTCCAGCGAGGCGGCGATGCTGGCCGGCATGGCGCTGAAGTGGCGCTGGCGCGAGCGCCGGGAGAAGGCCGGCAAGGCCGCCGACCGGCCCAACCTGGTCATGGGCGCCAACGTCCAGGTGTGCTGGGAGAAGTTCTGCCGCTACTGGGACGTCGAGCCGCGCCTGGTGCCGGTGAGCGCCCAGACGCCGCACCTGACCGCCGAGGGCGCGGTCGCGCACTGCGACGAGAACACGATCGGCGTCGTCGCGATCCTCGGCTCGACCTTCGACGGCAGCTATGAGCCGGTCGCCGGGATCGCCGCCGCGCTCGACCGCCTGCAGGCCGACCAGGGCGTCGACGTCCCGATGCACGTCGACGCCGCGTCGGGCGGGTTCGTCGCGCCGTTCCTGGATCCCGACCTCGTCTGGGACTTCCGGCTGCCGCGCGTGCAGTCGATCAACGCGTCGGGCCACAAGTACGGCCTGGTCTATCCGGGCGTGGGGTGGGCGGTGTGGCGCGACAAGGCCGCGCTGCCCGAGGACCTGGTGTTCAACGTGGACTACCTGGGTGGGCAGATGCCGACGTTCGCGCTGAACTTCTCGCGCGGGGGCGCCCAGGTCGCGGCGCAGTACTACAACCTGGTGCGGCTCGGTCACGAGGGCTACCGCCGCGTGCAGCAGGAGTCGCGCGACACCGCGATGTGGCTGGCTGACCGGATCGCCGGGCTCGGCCCGTACCGCCTGATCTCCGACGGCGGCGAGCTGCCGGTCTTCGCGTTCGCGCTGGCCGACGACGAGGCCGCCTTCAGCGTCTACGACGTCTCCGAGGCGCTGCGCGTGCGCGGCTGGATCGTGCCCGCCTACCGCATGCCGCCGGCGATCGACGACCTCGCGGTCCTGCGGATCTGCGTCCGCAACGGGTTCTCGCGCGATCTGGCGAGCCTGCTGCTCACCGACCTCGAGCACAAGACCGCGCGCCTGACCCGCCACGGCGGCCTGCCGTCGGACGATCACCGGGCCTCGTTCCATCACTGAGCGCCCGCGCGCGGACCGGCCGGCGGCGGTGATCCATCGGGATGCAATATAGTTTTCCTATGTGACCCCCGCCGCCACTGCATCCCCCGCTCATCGCGCCGAGGCCGTCGAGGCCGTCGCCCGCCATCTCCTGCCGCGGGCGTCGCTGATCACGCGGCTCCTGCTGCGGCGGGGGAGCACGGGCCTCTCGCGCGCGGAGACGGGGATCCTCAGCAGCCTGGAGCAGGGCCCGCAGCGCATCACCGAGCTCGCGGCGTCCCAGGCGCTCGCCCAGCCGACGGTGACGCAGCTCGTCGCGCTGCTCGACACACGCGGGCTGGTCGCCCGCGGCCGGCATCCCGGCGACGGGCGCGTCGTGCTCGTCTCGCTGACCGACGACGGGCGCGCGGCGCTCGACGCCTTCCGCGCGCACTACCGCGCGGTCCTGCGCGACCAGCTCGCCGACCGCTCCGACGCGGAGGTGCTCGCGCTGGCCGCCGCGACCGAGGTGCTCCAGGACGTCATCGACGCGCTCCAGGGGGAGGCGGGACGATGAGCCCCGAGCGCCGTGAGCGCCTGCTGACCCCGGTCCTCGTCTTCGTCACGCTCGTCGTGGCGGTGATCTCCTCGCTCGGCGCGCCGCTCATCCCGATGATCTCGGGCGACCTGCACGTGCCGCTCAGCGACGCGCAGTGGTCGCTCACCGCCGCCCTGCTCTCCGGCGCCATCAGCGCGCCGATCATGGGCCGCCTGGGCGATGGTCCCTACCGCCGCGCCGCCCTGGTCGGCGGCCTCGGCGTGGTCCTGATGGGCGGCGTCCTCGCCGGCGTGGCCGGCTCGCTGCCGGTGCTCGTCGCCGGGCGGGCGCTGCAGGGCGTCGGGCTGGGCCTCGTGCCGCTGGCGATGGCCGCGGCGCGCCACGGCCTGCCGACCCACCGCATCATGCCGGCGATCGCGCTGCTCTCGGTCTCCGCCGCCTCGGGCGTCGGGATCGGCTACCCGGTCAGCGGCCTGATCGCCGAGCACCTCGGGCTCGACGCCGCCTTCCTGTTCGGCGCGGTCGTCAGCGCGCTGGCCCTGGGCGCCGTCGTCGCCGTCATCCCGCGCCCCACGCCGGGGGAGGGCGTCCCGCTCGATCTCCGCGGCGGCGCGCTGCTGTCGGCCGGCCTGGTCGCGCTGCTGCTGGCCATCGGCCAGGGGGAGAGCTGGGGCTGGACCTCGGCGATCGTCCTGGCGCTGCTGGCGACGGCCGCGGTGCTGCTCGTCGCGTGGGTCTTCCAGCAGCTGCACGCCCGCGCACCGCTGATCGAGCTGCGCCTGCTGCGCCATCGCGCGGTGCTGACCGCCGACGCGGCGGCGTTCCTGCTGGGGATCGCGCTGTACCTCAACTTGACCGTCGTCACCGCGTTCGTGCAGTCCCCGAGCGGCGGGGGCTTCGGCTTCGGCGCGAGCGTGCTGACCGCCGGGCTGTGCCTCGTCCCGTTCTCGATCATGAGCCTGGGCGCGAGCCGCCTGCTCCCGGCCGCGACGCGGCTGCTCGGCCCGCGCGGCGTGCTGCCGATGGGCTGCCTGGTCACGGCGGCGGCGGGCGCGTTCTTCGCCCTGACCCACGGCGCGCTCTGGGAGGCGTTCGGGACGATGGCGATCGTCGGCGTCGGGATGGGCTTCACCTTCGCCGCGATCCCCGGGCTGATCGTCAGCGCCGTGCCGTCGGAGGAGACCGGCAGCGCGATGGGCTTCTACCAAGTCGTCCGCTACATCGGCTTCTCGCTGGGCAGCGCGCTGGCGGCGGCGATCCTCGCGGGCGACACGCCGGCCGGCGCGCACCTGCCGGGGGAGAGCGGCTACGTCACCGCCGCGTGGGCGGCGGCCATCCTCTGCGTCGTCGCGGCCGCGGTCGCGTGGGTCCTGCCGGCGGGGGCCGCGGGGCCCGTCACGAAGGCCGTCGAGCGGCTGGAGGTCGAGGATGCCGAGCTGGGCGCCGCCGGCCTCGTGGGGATCGAGGATCCCGCGCTGCTGGAGCGCTAGTGTCGTGAGACGTTAATTCGGGTGCAGTATGCGGGATGCTCGGCCCCGGCTGACGGTCGCCGATGACCGAAGGTGAACCCCCGTTCATCGAGGTCAGCGGCGGCCGTCAGGCGGCGGCGAGCGCCCGCAGACTGCCCGCGAATTAACGACTCAGGACACTAGGCCGACGGCGGAGGGTGGGGCGACCTACCGGTCGGGCACGAGCTCCAGGTCGGCGCGCAGGTGCGCGTCGCCGCGGATCATGCCGAGCTTGTTCCAGGTGAGGCCGACCTTGTCGCGCGTGACGTCGGTGGCGGTCGTCAGGTGCAGGCGGCCGTTCTCACCGTGCTGGACGTCGACCGGCAGGTGCAGGCGCACGGTGGTCGCGCGGACACGCAGGTCGCCGGTGATCGTCAGGCCGCCGTCGCGCGGCGTGATGGCCGTGGCGACGAAGGTGATCTCGGCGTGCTCGTCGACGCCGAAGAAGTCGGCGGTGCGCAGGTGCTCGTCGCGCTTGGCGTGGCCCGTGTCGAGCGTGCTCGGGTCGATCGTCAGCGTGGCGTCGACGCCGTCGGGGCGGACGTCCAGCGTGCCGTCGTACTTGTCGAAGTGGCCGTTGACCGTGGCCAGGCCCCACATCGTCTTGACCGTGAACTCGAGCCGGCTCGCGGCCGGGTCCAGCCGCCACGTGCCGGTGGGGAGGCCGAGCTCGGCCGGGGTGGTGGTCGTGTCCTGGGGGGTCATCGCATGAGCTCCTCGTGTGCCGTAACCGGACCAGAGTCCGCTGTCGGCGACAACGTAGCACAAGCGGACCGTGGTCCGAATAAGCAAGGCCTATGGATTGAACGTCCACCGGGCTTCCTTCGCTGGTGAACATGTCGTTATTGGCTCTCTCAGTGCGCATGCGGAGTGTCGACACCGGGGATATGGGGCCCATGGAACGTGAACGGATGAAGGGATCGTCGGCCTTCGCGACGCTCGATCCCGCGGTCGCCGCCGCGCGGCTGGCCGAGCAGCGGCGGCGGCGCGACGACGCGCGTCTGGCACAGACGGCACGCGAGATGCTCAGCGAGGCAAAGCGGCGCCAGCGGCGCTTCGACCGGCGCACGCCGCCGGTCGAGCCGATGAGCTGAGGCACCGCTCAGGACTGCTGGTCCAGCGGGTCGCCGAGGACGTCGCGGCCCCGGCGGCGCTGGACGCGGCGCCAGACCTCGACGACCGCCGAGAGCACCGTGGCGACGGCGAGCGCGAGCACGATCGGCTTCCACGAGCTGTGGCGGAACGTCTCGCCGCCGAGGTAGCCGAGCATCGTCGCGTAGACCGCCCAGAGCGTCGCGGCCACGACGTCGGCGAGCAAAAACGTGCGCCAGGGCATCTCCAGCGTGCCCGCCGCGAGCGTCGACATTGTCCGCCCGCCGGGGATGAACCGCCCGGCGACGACGACCACCGAGCCGTGGCGCCGCGTCGCGCGCTCGGCCCACCGCAGCCGCGCCTGCGACTGCTCGCTGCGGACCAGCCGCTGGACGATCGGGTCGCCGACCTTGCGGCCCAGCCAGTAGGCGAGGTTGTCGCCGACCATCGCGCCGAGCGCGACGACGGGGATCAGCAGCCACAGCCGCAGCCCGCCCTGGGCGACGACGACCCCCGCGGTGATGACGATCGTCTCCGACGGGATCAGCGGCATCAGCACGTCGCCGCCCGCGGCCAGGAAGGCCACCAGGTAGGTCAGCGGGCTGTCGGAGATCTGCTGGGTGAGCCAGTCGAACATCGTCGCCGGATGGGACTACCCCGCGCCGGACGGGTACAGCAGCCCCACTAGGGTGAGCCCGATGCTGAGAGGTGGCAGATGACCAATTTCGCCGGCGAGCTGGACGCGGCGGTCGCCGAGGCGCCGGACGGCCCGGCGGTCAAGCTCGACGACATCGTCCTGACCTACGCGGCGCTGGACGCCGGCGTGGCGCGCGCGGCCGGGCTGCTGCGCGCCCGCGGCGTCGGGCCGGGCGACCGCGTCGGGCTCCAGATGCCGAACGTCCCGTACTTCCCCATCATCTACTACGGCGCGCTGCGGCTGGGCGCGGTCGTGGTGCCGATGAACCCGCTGCTCAAGGGGCGCGAGGTCGAGTACCACCTCGCCGACTCGGGCGCGCGGCTGATCCTCGCGTGGCACGGGTTCGCCGAGGCGGCGGAGGCGGGCGCCGCCGGTGCGGGTGCCGAGTGCGTGCTCGTCAGCCCGGGGGAGTTCGAGGGGCTGCTCGGCGCGGCCGACCCGGTGGACGAGACCGTCGCCCGCGAGAGCGATGACGCCGCGGTGATCATCTACACCTCGGGCACGACCGGGACGCCCAAGGGCGCAACGCTCACGCACGCCAACGTCGCCTCGGGCGCCGAGGTCGCGCGCGACCTGGTCGACGCCGGCCCGGACTCCGTCACCGTCGCGACGCTCCCGCTCTTCCACGTCTTCGGCATGAACTCGGTGATGAACGTGACGGTGCGCGCCCGCGCGCTGATGACGCTGATCCCGCGCTTCGAGCCGGGCCTGGCGCTGGAGGTCATCCAGCGCGACGCGGCCACGACGTTCGCCGGCGTGCCGACCATGTACTCCGCCATGCTCCACCACGCCGACCGCGAGCAGTACGACGTGTCGTCGCTGGAGCTGTGCGTCTCGGGCGGCTCGGCGATGCCGGTCGAGGTGCTGCGTGGGTTCGACGAGGCCTTCGGCTGCAAGGTGCTGGAGGGCTACGGCCTGTCGGAGACCACGGGCATGGGCTCGTTCAACCTGCCCGACCGCGAGCGCAAGCCGGGCTCGATCGGCCTGCCGGTCGGCGGGACCGAGATCAAGCTGTTCGACAACTCCGACGTCGAGGTCGCCCAGGGCGAGCCGGGCGAGGTCGTCATGCGCGGCCCGTTCGTGATGCACGGCTACTGGGGCCGCGACGAGGCGACCGAGGAGGTCATGCGCGGCGGCTGGTTCCACACCGGCGACATCGCGACGGTCGACGACGAGGGCTACTTCTTCATCGTCGACCGCAAGAAGGACCTCATCATCCGCGGCGGCTACAACGTGTACCCGCGGGAGGTCGAGGAGGTGTTCTACGAGCATCCGGCGGTGCGCGAGGCGGCGGTGATCGGCGTGCCGCACGACGCGCTCGGCGAGGAGGTGGGCGCGGCGATCGCGCTCAAGGAGGGCGTGGAGGCGACGCCGGACGAGCTGCGCGCGTTCGTCAAGGAGCGCGTCGCGGCCTACAAGTACCCGCGCGCCGTGTGGATCGTGGACGACCTGCCCAAGGGACCGACGGGCAAGATCCTCAAGCGCGAGATCGAGGTGCCCGCCTCGGCCACGCCGTCCTGACGCCGGCGCGATGGACCGGGTCAAGCTGCGGGACGGCTCGCAGATCGCGATCCGGCCCATCGAGCCCGGCGATCGCGACGCGCTCGCGGCCGGGCTTGCGCGGCTCAGCCCCGAGTCGCGCTACCGGCGCTTCTTCGCGCCGGTGCCGCGCCTCAGCGCGCGCGACCTCGACTACCTGACCCAGGTCGACCACCACGACCACGAGGCGCTGGTGGCGGTGGACGCCGACACTGGCGAGGGCGTCGGCGTCGCGCGGTTCGTCCGCATCGGCCCGGGGCGGGCCGAGCCGGCGATGGTCGTCGTCGACGACTGGCAGGGCCGCGGCGTGGCCAGCGTGCTGCTGGACGCGCTGGCGGTCCGCGCGCGGGAGGAGGGCGTGGAGCGCTTCGTCGCGCCGGTCCTGGCCGACAATGTCGAGGCGATGCGCGTGCTGGAGCGCCTGGGGCGGACGGTCGCGCGCCCGGCCGGCCGCGAGGTGGAGCTGGAGATCGAGCTGACGCCGGCCGCCGATCGCCGCGCGCGCGTGGGGGTGTTGTTGGGGCACTTGGCCACCGGCGCGCTGGCGCCCGCGCGGGCACTGCGGGACCGCGTCGTGCCGCGGCGCCGGGGCGCGGTCGGCGATCCGCGCGGCAACCGGATCGTCGTGGGGATCGACGGGTCGGCGCGGGGCGGGGAGGTGGTGCGCGCCGCCGTGCGGCTGGCGACGGCGCTCGACGCGAGCCTCCACGTCGTCGGCGTCCACCGCCTGCTGATGGCCGACAGCGGCGAGATCCGCGACGCCGTGGCGCAGACCGCCGCCGACCTGCGGGCCGGCGGCCTGCAGGTCTACGAGCACGTACGCCGCGGCGACCCGGGCGTCGTCCTCCCGGACGTGGCCGAAGAGGAGGGCGCGCGGATGATCGTCGTCGGCGCGGGCGCACCGGCCGAGCGCGTCCGTCGCGTCCTCGGCAGCACCGCCGACGCGGTCGCCCGGCGCGCGCCGTGCGACGTGCTCATCGTGCGCGTCAGCGGCGCGTGATCGCCGCCGCGCCGCCGCGCCGGAGAGCCGTTCGACGTGCCTCAGCCGTGCGTCAGCCGGATCGTCCGCCGCGACGTGGTGCTCTTGCCCGCGACGACCGTGGTGACGGTCACGAGGGCCTTGAGGCTGGAGGAGTGGGCGAGCTTGCCGCGGCCCACGGCCGACAGCTTGACCGAGACGCGGCGCTGCTTGCCGGCCTTGGCCTGGAACTTGACCTTGCCGAGCGGGCGGCAGCCGCGGGCGCAGCGGGCGGCGCGGGCGCGGGCCTGCTTGCTCTTCGGCGGCGGGGCCACCGTGCGCATCGCGACGCTGCCCGTGCAGCCGCCGGTCGCCGCCTCGGGGCAGCCGAGGGTCAGCGGCACATGGCCGTTGGTCACCCGCACGGTCGACGGGCCCAGGAGGGTCGCGGCGGTGGACGGGCGGCGCTTGGCGGCCACTGCGTCGAGGACGGGGTTGGGCACCATCGCGAGGTCGACCAGCGGGGCGAACGCGGCCGGGGGCGCGGCGAGCGGCGGCGTCGCGGCCGGCTCCTCGGGCTCGTCGGCGGGCGACGGGTCGGGCGTGGCCTCCGCGCCGTCGGTCGTGAAGGACTGGTCCGGGCCGTAGGTCGTGCCCGTGGCGTTGGTCGCCACGACGCGCAGGTGGACCGTGCCCGCCCGCAGCCCGGTGACCGACCACGTCAGTCCGACGGGGGCGGGCGACCCGGTGGAGAAAGCCTGATCGGTCGTCGAAGACCCGTAGGTCACCGTCGGGCCGAACTCGACGTGGGCGCGCGTGCCCTGCGCGTGCGCGGCGACCGCGGCGGAGACGTTGACCGACGTCCGGCCGATCGAGCTGAGCATCGCGGGGCCGATGGTCGGCGGCGTGGTGATCCGCGCGAGCCCGCCGTGCGCCGTCTCGGTGGCCCAGATGTTGCCGTCGGGCCCGACCGCGATGCCGCCGGGCTGGGCGTTGGTGGACGGCAGCGGGTACTCCTCGGCCGCGCCGTCCGTCGTGATCCGCCCGATCGCGTTGGCGGCCAGCTCGGAGAACCAGAGCGCGCCGTCGGGACCGGCGACGATGCTCAGCGGCTGCGTGCCGGCCGTCGGCAGCGGGAACTCGGTGACGACCCCGGCGGTCGTGATCCGCCCGATCGCGCCGGCGTTGCGCTCCACGAACCACAGGTTGCCGTCGGAGCCGACGGTGATGGCGAGCGGGTAGGCGTCGGACGTCGGGACGGGGAACTCGTCGGCGACGCCGGCGGGGGTGACGCGCGCGATCGCGTTGGTGCCGGGCTCGGTGACCCAGAGGTTGCCGTCGGGGCCGGTCGCGATGCCGCTCGGCCCGGAGTCCGGCGACGGCAGCGCGATCTCGGTCATGAGCCCGGCGGGGGAGACGTGGCCGATCTGGCCTGCGTTGGTCTCGGTGAACCACACGTCGCCGTCGGGGCCGGGGGTGATCGCGTTGGGCGCGGAGCTCCCGGTCGGGACGGGGAACTCCACGGCGGTGCCGGTGGGGGTGACGCGCGCGATCACGCTGGTGCCGGGCTCGGCGACCCAGAGGTTGCCGTCGGCGCCCGTGGTGACCGCCCAGGGGATCGACGATCCTGCGGGCGTCGCGTACGTGGTCGCGGCGCCGGCGGTCGTCATCCGCCCGAGGCCGTTGCCGAGCCACTGGGTGAACCAGAGGGCGCCGTCGGGTCCGGTGGTCACGCCGAACGGGTTGCCCCCGAGGCCCGAGACCGCGTGCTCGGCGACGCTCGGCGTGAGCGCGGCGTGCGCGGTGGTCGCCGGCACGGCGCAGGCGAGCAGCGCGGCGACGCCGGCGAGCACGCGGCGCGCGCGGGTCATGCGGCCACCTGCGTGGAGTGGGCGATCTGCGCGGCGAAGACCGCGACGACCTGCGGGTCGAACTGCGTGCCGGCGTGGCGGACCAGCTCGTCCAGCGCGGCGTCGACGTTCGTGCGCGGCTGGTAGGGGCGATCGGAGGTCATGGCGTCGAAGGCGTCGCAGACGGCGACGATGCGCGCGCCGAGCGGGATCTCCTCGCCGGCGAGCCCGTCGGGGTAGCCGCTGCCGTCCCAGCGCTCGTGGCTGGAGCGGACGATCCGCGCGACCGGTCGCAGCGCGGGCGCGGCGGCGAGGATGCGCTCGCCGACCTCGCTGTGGCGCTGGATGACCGCGCGCTCGGCGGGGTCGAGCCGCGCCGGCTTGTGCAGGATCGCGTCGGGGACCGCGACCTTGCCGACGTCGTGCAGCTCGGCCGCGCGGACGACCGTGTCGAGATCCTCGGCGCTGAGGCCGAACGAGCGCCCGACGTCGCGCGCCAGCTCGGCGACGCCGTGCAGATGCTCGTGCAGGTCCGGCTCGCGCTCGCGCAGCACCTGGAGCAGGACGTCGCGCGTCGAGCCCGGGTCGTCGTTGCGCCGGCCGCCGGTGCCCTTGTCGGCGTACAGGCGGCGGTCGGCCAGCGCGATCGCCGACGACGTGTCCTGCGCCTCGTCGGGCAGCAGCGTCGTGCCGCAGGCGGTCGTGACCTCGAAGCCGTCGCCGCGCTCGCTGAGCGCCGCCACCGCGGCGTCGGCCAGCGCGCCGGCGGTGGTGTGGTGCAGGCGGGCCAGGACGCAGAACTCGTCGCCGCCGAGGCGGTAGGCACGGCCGTGGGCGGTGACCGCGGCCTGCAGCCGCTCGCCGAGCCGCGCCAGCAGCGCGTCGCCCGCCGGGTGGCCGGAGGTGTCGTTGTAGCCCTTGAACCCGTTGAGGTCGAAGAGCAGCAGCGCGTAGCGGTCGCGCGGGCCGGCCATTCGGACCGCGTCATCGACGTCGAGCAGCAGGCTGCGCCGGTTGCCCAGTCCGGTCAGCGCATCGGTGAGCGCTTCGGTGCGGCTGCTGGCCACCAGGACGAGGTTCTCCGAGAAGGTCAGGCTCATCCGCACGAGCACGGTCACGATCGCCGCGACGGCCAGGACGTAGCCGACCGGGTGAACCGGGCCGAAGGCCCGCTGCACCAGCAGGACCAGCGCGCAGGCGGCGAACGCCCACGGCATGACGAGCAGGCGGCGGCCGTCGAGGACCACGTTGGGCGACGGCCGCGTGGGCTGCCAGGCCGCCCAGCCCAGGACGACCGCGGAGGCCGGCCAGAGGACGTCGAAGATGCCCGACCCGGCGCTGCCGGTGGCCGAGGAGTACAGCGAGAGGCCGTCGGCGCCGGCGCTCAGCAGGAACCCGAGGCCGACCGTGCCCAGCACGCGGCCCGGGCGCCAGCCGGCGAGGCCGAAGACCGCCACGGCGAAGGCCGCGACGAGCAGGTCGCCGAGCGGGTAGACGAGGTCGGCGACGACGCTGCTCAGCGATCCGCCCGTGCCCTCCACGATCGGCGGCAGCACGAACTGCGCGGCGAGCGCGGCGACGGTGAGCGCGCCGGTGAGGCCGTCGAGCCAGAGGCTCGCGTAGAACTGGCGCGTGCGCCCGCGCACGAGCAGCCCGAGCGTCAGGAAGGCCGCGGGGTAGAAGACGATCCAGAGCAGGTCGCTGACCGTCGGGAAGCCGTGGTCGGTGACGATCGACGGGTCCAGCGAGAAGAGGATGGTGCCGGCCGCCCAGCAGCCGAGGCCGGTGCCGAGCACGAGCCACGCGGCGCGCTCCTCGGACGCCCACAGGCCGCGCGCGAGGCAGAGCAGCGCGCCCACGACGATCAGCCCGTTGAACACGTAGTCGTCGAAGAGGCGGTCGGCGACGTGGCCGTGCAGGCCGAAGACCGCGTACACGGCGTAGCCCGCGAGGCCCAGCAGCGAGGCCACCCGGAGCACGGCGACGACGGCACGTCGAGACGAGCCGGTGGGGGGCGACAGTGGCGGCGTGTGGGGGGCTGGCATGCGGAAGGCGGTCCTGTGCCCGTACTCGGCGGGCCGGGGTACGTATTGACCGGACTCGACGGATGTCCCGGTCGGTCCGGCGAGTGCGCCGACGCCGATCCGTAGGGTCGTCGCATGCGCTCCCTGATCTACGCCGGACCGCGGGACCTGCAGTGGCGCGACGTGCCCGAGCCGCGGCTGGCGGGCGACGGCGAGGCGATCGTCCGCCATCTCGCGGTCGCGACCTGCGACCTCGACGCGCTGATCGTCGGCGGCGGCTCGCCGTTCCCGGCGCCGTTCGCGCTGGGGCACGAGGGCGTCGCCGAGGTCCTGGAGATCGGCGACGGCGTGCGGACGGTCAAGCCCGGCGACCGCGTGCTCGTGCCGTTCCAGATCAGCTGCGGCACCTGCGGCGCCTGCACGGCCGGGCGCACCGGCAACTGCGAGACCGTCCCGCTCGGCCAGACCTACGGGTTCGGCTTCGGCGCCGAGCAGACGCGGTGGGGCGGCTTCCTGTCGGATGCCGTGAACGTCCCGTTCGCCGACGCGATGCTCGTGCCGCTGCCCGAGGGCCTTGCGCCCGAGCTGGCCGCCTCGGCCTCGGACAACATCACCGACGCCTACCGCACCGTCGCCCCGCACCTCGCGGCCCGGCCGGGCGCCGCCGTGCTGGTCTGCGGCGGCGCGCTGTCGGGATCGATCGGGCTCTACGCGGTCGCCGAGGCGATCGCGCTGGGCTCCGAGGATGTGCTGTATGTCGATCCCGACGCCGGCCGCCGCGCGATCGCCGAGGGCTACGGCGCCCGCACCCTGGACGAGGTGCCCGACCAGGCCGACCGGCGCTTCCCGATCACCGTCGACGCGTCGGCCAGCCGCGAGGGCCTCGCGCTTGCGCTCGGCAGCCTGGATCGCGACGGCGTCTGCACCAGCACCGCGATCTACTTCGACCCGGCCACGATCCCGCCGTTCCCGCTGCTGCCGATGTACGTCATGGGCAGCACGTTCGTCACGGGCCGCATCCACGCGCGTCACGACGCGCCCGCCGTCCTGGACCTGCTGGCCGACGGCACGCTGGACGTGGCGCCGGTGACCACCCGGGTGGTGGCCTTCGACGACGCGGCCGACGCGCTGGTCGAGCCGTACACGAAGCTCGTCTTCACGCGCTGAACGGGTCGAGCAGCCACGGCGACTGCGCCTCGCCCTGGTTCAGCAGCGTCGCGCGTTGGAGCTTGGCGGTGCCGTAGCGGTCGCGGATCTCGTCCATCGCGGCGTCGAGCGCGGCGGGCGGATGGCCGTCGAGCGGCAGCTCGAGCTGGCCGTCGGCCGCCGCGAGGTTGGTGATGGACAACCCGAGCAGCGTGAGGCCGCGGCGCTCGATCGTCGCGCGCTCCGCGGCCATCAGTCGGCGCAGCGTGGCCAGCACGGTGGCGCTGGCGGCGGTCGGGCGCGGCAGCGTGCGCGAGCGCGACGCGCGCGAGAAGTCGCCGAAGCGCAGGCGCAGGACGACCGTCCGGCCCGAGCGCCCGGCGTGCCGCATCCGGCGCGTGACGCGATCGACCAGCGCGACCGCGATGGCGTCGAGCTCCGCGGCAGACCGCCGCCGGCTGCCCAGCGCGCTCTGCGAACCGAACGAGCGCCGTCCGCGCCCGGCCCGGACGCGCCGCGGGTCGCGGTTGTGCGCGATCGCGTGGAGGCGGCGCCCGAGCGCGCTGCCGAGGATGGTCATCAACAACTCCTCCGGGACGCCCGCCAGCTGGCCGACCGTCACCAGCCCATGCGCGCGCAGCCGCACGGCGGTCGCCGGCCCGACGCCCCACAGCCGCTCGACCGGCAGCGGATGCAGGAACGCCGGCTCCTCGCCGGGCGCGATGACCAGCAGGCCGTCGGGCTTGGCGACGTTGCTGGCGACCTTGGCGAGGTGCTTGGTCGTCGCGACGCCGACGCTGATCGGCAGCCCGACCTCCTCGCGGACCGTCCGCCGCAGCGACCGCGCGATCTCGCTCGGCGTCCCGCGGATGTGCTCCAGCCCGCGCACGTCGAGGAACGCCTCGTCGACCGAGAGCGGCTCGACCAGCGGGGACATGCGCTCGAAGATCGCGAAGACGTCGCGGCTGGCCTGCACGTACACCTTGAAGCGCGGCGGCACGACGATCGCCTGCGGGCAGAGCCGCCGCGCCCGCCCGCCGCCCATCGCCGACCGCACGCCGAACGCGCGCGCCTCGTAGCTGGCGGCGAGCACGACGCCCGGCCCGACGATCACCGGCCGCCCGCGCAGCCCCGGATCGTCGCGCTGCTCGACCGACGCGAAGAAGGCGTCGAGGTCGGCGTGGAGGATCGAGGCACCGGATGACACGAACGTATGTTCGCATGACCGGCAGACGGAGACGCGCCAAGCCGTCACCGACGACAAAAACGCGCTTGACAACAATAGTTGTCGGTGAGAACGTGGCTCCTGTGCACGACGTCGCCGTCATCGACGATCCCGCCGCCGCCGAGGCGTCGCTCGATCCGATCCGGGCCGGCCTGCTCGCCGAGCTGGCCGAGCCCGGGTCCGCGAGCACGCTCGCCGCGCGCGTCGGGCTCACCCGCCAGAAGGCGAACTACCACCTGCGGGCGCTGGAGCGCCACGGCCTGGTGGAGCTCGTCGAGGAGCGCCGCAAGG
>DASYBY010000630.1:0-4432 GCA_036500525.1 Baekduia sp.
GAAGATCGTCACGACGACGCTCGTGATCGCGACCAGCGCGCCGAAGGACATGAGGTCGCCCGCCCAGTCGCCGAGCCCGGCGCCGGACCGGATCGCCTCGGTCAGCGGCGCGTCGGCGCCCGCCAGCTTGCCGGCGGGCACCCAGCCCGATCGCCGCGATCGCCTGGCGCGGCTGACCGCCAAGCTCACCGCCGTACCCGCTGGTACGCCCTACCGGGTCGTGACCAGCCACACCGGCCCGCACGCCAACGTGGACGGCTGGAGCTCTACGACCAGCGCCGACCGATCCGGCCTGTCGACCTACCGCCTCGGATCGCTGGGCTCCGGCCCAGACGCCTCAGCCTCACTGATCTACCACCACCGGAGCACATGATGGGGCTACCTCAACGACGCCTGGACAGGCCTGCGCTCAACCCTGGAGATCACCGCCACCGAGCAGAAGCAAGCCAGCCGACGCCACACGCAGATTCGCGACCACGTCCGCTCCGGCATCGCAGTGCGCACCGACGGGCACGCCCGCAACCTCCAGTGGTGATGTCGATGACAGCGGGCGCGAGAGGCCCGTCGGGTAAGCGCGACTCATCACGGCTGCCGCTGAGATTGGGGTGCGCACAGCGCCCGAATCGCCGGTGATCCCGGGCGAACCAGTCACATATCTCGGAATAAAGGCACTGGTGCCTGAAACGGAGCGGTACTCGGGCCGGTTTGGCGCCGCCCCTGAACGACGAAACCCCCGCCGTAGCAGGGGCTTCGTACCAGTGGAGCTAGGGGGACTCGAACCCCCGACCTCCTGGGTGCGATCCAGGCGCTCTCCCAACTGAGCTATAGCCCCGGGTGGAATCGCCGATTGTAGCCGTCGGCCCTCGGTCGATGCCGTGCGAACTCGTCGGGCGCCCGCACCGACCATCGGTCGATGCCGTGCGGAGCGGCGAGGTGCCCGCGGGTAGGCTGCGCGTGGGAGATGTCGAGCCGTAGCCCTTTCGGCGATCTGCGCGATCGTCTGTCCAGTTTCCGTACCCGTCTGCGGCTGTTCTTCGTGCTCATCGTGATCGTTCCGATGATCGCGGTGACCCTGATCGTCTTCCGCCTGATCGCCGAATCCGAGAACGGGCAGGCCGATGCGCGGGTCGCCGGCCGGCAGGAGGCCGCGATCAGCCTCTACTACGACGCGCACGCCGACGCCGACCGGCTCGCCGCGCAGCTCGGGCGCGAGCGCTCGCTGGCCACCGCGCTCCGCAGTCGCGATCCACAGCGCATCCGCCAGACCGTCCAGGAACTGCAACAGCAGACCAACGCCGCCCGCATCACGCTCTCCAGCGGCAACCGCGTCTGGGCCGACGTCGGCAACCCGCGCGCCTCCTTCCCCGCGACCCGCAGCCTGGTCGAGGACGGCCGCCCCGTCGCCGACCTCCAGGTCTCCGTCCTCGACGCCCAGGCCTACGCGCGCCGCGTCAAGCAGGCGACGCAACTGGAGACGGTCGTGCGGCGCGGCGGCCACACGATCGCCTCGACGCTCCCGAACGCGCACGACACGAAGATCCCCGCGCGCACCGGCCGCGTCACCATCGACGGCCACCAGTACCGCACCGCCTCGTTCGACGCGCCCGCCTTCCTCGGCCGGCGCCTGCAGGTCGCGGTCCTGGAATCCGAGGCGCAGACGGCGCACGACATCCGCACCGGCCGGCTCGTCGCGGGCCTCATCCTCGCCGGCTTCTTCCTGCTCGCCCTCGTCTCCGCGCTCGTCGTCTCCCGCTCGCTGAACCGCCAGATCGAGGACTTCCTCGCCGCCGCGCGCCGCCTCGCCGGCGGCGACTTCTCCGTCGAGGCCCCCGCCCGCGGCCGCGACCAGTTCGCCCAGCTCGGCGACGAGTTCAACAAGATGTCGCGCGAGCTGGAGGGGCGGCTGGGCGAGCTCGGGCAGGAGCGGCTGCGCCTGGAACTGTCGCTGCGACGCATCGGCGAGACGTTCGCCTCCAACCTGGACCGCGACGCGCTGCTGGAGATCGTCGTGCGCACCGCGATCGACGCTGTCAACGGCGAGGGCGGCCACGCGCTGCTGGAGAACGAACGCGACGGCAAGCTGGAGTCGGTCGCGTCCGCGGGCACGGCGGTCGGCGACGATCGGCCGGCGGCGGCGTTCGAGGCGGAGCGGCGCGTGCTCGCGGTGGGCGAGCCGGCGCTGGTCAACGTCGAGGGCGGGCACGCGCTCGCGCATCCGCTGCGTGCCGGCCCGGCGGCGGGCGCCCTGGCCGACGCGGTCACCGGCGTGATCTCCGTGTGGCGCCGCGACCGCGCGTTCTCGCACCGCGAGCGCGAGTTGTTCCACTACTTGGCGGGCCAGGCCGCGGTGTCGATCGAGAACGTCGGCTTGCACGAGACCGTCGAGCGCCAGGCGGTGACCGACGAGCTGACCGGCCTGTCGAACCGCCGGCGGTTCCAGGAGGTCCTCGGCGCGGAGGTCGAGCGCTCCAAGCGCTTCGACCAGCAGCTCGGCCTCGTGATGCTCGACATCGACGACTTCAAGTCCGTCAACGACAACTACGGCCACCAGCAGGGCGACATCGTGCTGCGCGAGGTCGCCCGGATCCTGCGGGCCTCCTCGCGCGAGATCGACGAGCCCGCGCGCTACGGCGGCGAGGAGCTGGCGGTCGTGCTCCCGGGCACGGACCTGGAGGGCGCGCACAACCTGGCCGAGCGCGTGCGCGCGGGGATCGAGGCGCTGCGCCTGCCGGTCACCGGCGACGACACCGCCGAGCCGCTGCGGATCACCGCGAGCTTCGGGGCCGCCGCGCTGTCGGACGCGACCGCCAACTCCCGGGCGCTCGTGGCCGCGGCCGACGAGGCGCTCTACCAGGCCAAGCGCGCCGGCAAGAACCGGACGATCAGCGCGCAGTGACGGCTCCCGTCGTCTTCCCGCCCGCGGCCTCGTTACGCTAAGAGGACCATGGGCCTGTTGGATGACGCCATCCGGGAGCACCTCGACCTCAAGCGCCGTCGGGGCGCCGACCCGTCCGAGATCGCACGCGAGGAGAGCGAGGCCCTCGGGCCCGTCCGCCGCGGCGAGCCCGCGGAGGTCGCGGACGCCGACGCGGAGCTCGATCGTCCGTACGCGGACGAGCCGGTCGGTGGGGCCACGGACGGCAACGGCGACGGCGCCCACGACGAGCTCACGCGCGCGTACGACCACTTCGCCGACGACACGCCCTTCGAGGACGAGATCGTCCTCGAGCCGCCGGTCCGCTCCGAGGCGCCGCAGACGCACCCCGATCCGTACGCCGAGCGCGAGGACGAGTCGTCCACGCCGCCGCACGGCGACCCACTGGCCCACCAGCAGACGCGCGAGTTCTCGTCGCACGAGCTGGACGAGGCGCTGGGGCAGCACGCGGCCGACCGCGCGCCCGCGCACGACGAGCCCGAGCCGCCGCGCCCGGAGGCCGACGAGCGCACGCCCGCGCCGCCCGCCGCGCCCGACCCCGACGCCGACCCCGCCGACGAGCTCGAGGACACCCCCGAGTTCCTGCAGGAGACGCCCGAGCACGACCGGCTCTGGTTCGAGCAGAAGCCGCCCAAGGACTTCGACTTCTGAGGTGAGGGACCGCGGGCGCCCGCCGACCCGCTCGATCACGTGTCCAGGACGCCCGCCGGCGCTGAAGCCCACCCGGCACCCGGCCGACACCCTCCTCGACACAGGTACCGCGCCGGCATCGGGGAACAATTCCGGCGCACGAAGGACACCGCGAGCGCGCCGATCAGGTCTCAGCCATCGGCGCGCTCGCGCGCTTTCGAGCTAGACTCCGAACTCCTCGGGGCCATAGCTCAGCTGGGAGAGCGCCTGCTTTGCAAGCAGGAGGTCGTCGGTTCGATCCCGTCTGGCTCCATCGAGTGCGCCGCATCGCTCAGCGCACCACCATCCTGAGCGAACAACCCGGCGCCCGCGCGCCGTCGACGTCCCGCCTCCCGCGTCGTAGCATCGCCCGCATGACCTGGATTTCCGTGCAGCGAGAGGTGAGGTAGCCATGGACCGTCCGACGCCTTCGGTCTTCGACGTGGTGCGGTTGGCGGTGGAAGTCTGCGACCCCGACGACGTCGACCCGGTGCTGGGGCGGCTGGAGGAGCAGTTCGAGGATGCCGACGAGCCGGTGACGACCGTCGAGAACCTCGAGGAGCGGCTCGCCATCGCGCTGGAGGGCGCGGATTACGAGGGCGAGGCGCCGGCCGTCTCGGTCGCGAGCGCCGTCGTGCTCTACCTCGCCGCGCATCCGGCCGAGGTCGGCTCGCATCCCGATCCGACCGGCCTGATCGAGCGCGCGGTGGCCGCGCAGTGGCATCGCACCCCGCCGCAGGATGTGGCCGACTGGGTCGCGGGGCGCTGAAACGCAGACGACCTCCTGCGACGAGGATGAGTCGCAGGAGGTCGGTACGGGTCCGGCCC
>DASYBY010000631.1:0-7128 GCA_036500525.1 Baekduia sp.
ATGCTCGCGCGCCACAACGACATCGAGTTCGAGCGCGGCGGGATGAAGTTCACCGTCCACGTCCCCGACGAGGTCGACCTCAAGCTGGAGCTGGAGATCGAGAGCGACGAGCGCGAGCTGGAGATCGAGCTGACCTGGTGACCGACCGACCGCCGGACCGAGCCGCACGCCGGCGGTGGCCCCTCACGCCTCCGGGTCGGTGACCAAGACCGCCGCCGGCGGCGCCACCGCCGCCGGCCGCTTCGCCGCCCGGCGCGACTCCGCCCGCAGCAGCACCACCCCCGGCACCGCCGCGAGCAGCACGCCGAGCAGCGCCCAGCGGTAGGCCGTGTCGTAGGCGCCGGCCACGCGGGTGAGATGCGGATGCAGCGACGTCGGCAGCTCGCGCTGCAGCGCCACCGCGATGAGCGCCGTGCCGATCGACCCGCCGACCCGCTGGCCGACGTTCAGCTGCGGCGACGCGTCGGCCACCTGCCCGCGCGCCAGCGAGCCGAGCGCCACCTTCATCGTCGGCGTGAACGTCATGCCGATCCCCGCGCCGCGCACGAAGATCGCCACCATCAACAACACCAGCGGCGTGTGCGCGCCCGCGAAGGCCAGCGGCGCGGTGCCGATCAGCGTCACCGCGAGGCCGATCATCGTCAGCGGCCCGGCGGGCATGCGGTCGACCAACCGCCCTGACAACGGCGTCGTGACCATCAGCCCGAACCCCTGCGGCAGCATCAGCAGCCCGGCCGACAGCACCCCGAGGCCGCGCACCTGCTGGAAGTACAGCGGCATCAGCACCATCGCCCCCAACAACCCGGCGCTCAGCACGAACGTGGTCGCCGACGCCGCGGCGAAGACGCGGTTGGCGTAGAGCCGCACGTCGAGCAGCGGGTGGTCGGCCGACAGCGCGTGGCGCACGAACGCCGCGACGAGCACGAGCCCGCCGGCGATCGGGATCGTCACCCCGGCGCGCGCCACCTCGCCGCCCGACGCCATCTCGCTCAACCCATAGGTGATCGCCGGGATGCCGACGCCGAGCAGCCCGAACCCGACCACGTCGAGCTGCCGCGCCACCCCGTCGAGCCGCGCCGCCGGCAGGTACCGCCACCCCAGAGCGAGCCCGGCGACGCCCAGCGGCAGGTTGACGTAGAAGATCCACTGCCAGCCCAGGTGGGCCAGGATCAGCCCGCCGAACACCGGCCCCAGCATCGGGCCGAGCATCGCGGCGCCGTTCATCAGCCCCATCGCCCGCCCCAGCCGCGCCGGCCCCGCCGCCTCGGCCAGGATGATCATCCCCAAGGGCATGATCATGCCGCCGCCGAGGCCCTGAAGCACGCGGCAGACCACCAGCTGCTCCAGCGTCGAGCACGCCCCGCACAGCGCCGAGCCGAGCGTGAAGAGCGTCAAGGACACCAGGTACGCACGGCGCGCGCCGAAGCGCCGCGCCGCCCAGCCGGTCAGCGGGATCACCGCCGCCAGCGCCAGCGAGTAGGCGGTGATGACCCACTGGATCGAGCCGACCCCGCGGTGCAGCTCGCGCCGCAGCGTGTCGACCCCGATGTTGACGATCGTCAGGTCGATCGCGGTGACGATCGCCCCCAGGACGAGGACGATCGAGATGCGGCGCAGCGCCGCGTCGGACTCCGCGACCTCAGAGCCCGGACGCATGGCTCTCGGCGATGACCTCGGGGTCCTCGATCACCAGCCGATCGCCGAGCCGCACGTGCCGGACGAACAGGAACAGCGCGAGGCCCGCCAGCGCGGTCGGGAAGGTCACCAGGAACGCGGAGTGCAGCGCGTCGGCGAACGCCGCCACCACCGCGTGGCGCACCCCCGGCGCCAGCTCCCGGATCGCGGCGGGGCTCCCCTGCAGCGCCTCGGCGGGCAGCCGCGCCAATTGCGCCGGCGCGAGCCGCTGGTCGAGGTTGTGCGACAACTGCGAGTTCAGCGTGCCGAGCCCGATCGCCGCGCCGAACGAGGACCCCAGGTTGCGGAAGAACGCGATCATCGCGGTGCCCGCCCCGAGGTCGCCGGGATCGACGATCGACTGCCCGATCACCATCACGATCTGCAGCGCCATCCCCAGGCCGAAGCCGGCGATGGCCATGAACAACGACGCGGTGAAGCGCGTCGTCTCGGCGTCCATGGTGGTGTACAGGAAGAACCCGCCCGCGGCGATCAGCTGCCCCACCACCGGCGCCCACTTCGCGCGCCCCGTTCGCGCCACGATCCGTCCCGTCACCAGCGAGGCGATGGTGTTGCCCGCCACGAAGGGCAGGACCAACACCCCCGAGTTGGTCGCCGACGCGCCGGTCACCACCTGCAGGAAGATCGGCATGAGCGCCCAGCCCGAGTACATGGCGATCGCCGCCAGCAGCGTGCTGCCCACCAGCAGGTTGAAGCGCGCGTTGCCGAAGAGCCGCGGCGGCAGCAGCGGCTCGTCGGTGTGCCGCTCCCAGAAGATCAGCGCGGTGACGAGCACGGCCGCGCCGCCGAAGAGCCCCAGGATCGTCGACGAGTCCCACGCGTGCTCGCTGCCGCCCCAGGTGAAGGCGAGCAGCAGCGCCGACGTCGCGCCGACCATCAGCAGCGTGCCGAGGTAGTCGATGACCACCTTCTGCGCCCGCTGCACCGGCAGCCGCGTCCGCAGCGAGGCCAGCAGCGCCAGCGCGCCGAGCGGGATGTTGATGAAGAAGATCCAGCGCCAGCTCAGGTGGTCGACGAACAGGCCGCCGATCAGCGGGCCGAGCACGCTGGCCACGGTGAAGTTCATCACCATGATGCTCGTGTAGCGGGCGCGCTCGCGCGGCGTCGTGATGTCGGCGACGATCGCGAACGGCAGCGTCATCAGCCCGCCGGCGCCGATCCCCTGGATGGCGCGCGCCACGATCAGCTCGTCGATGTTCTGGCTGATCCCGCCGAGCACCGACCCGAAGACGAAGATGAGGATCGACAGCTCGTAGAGCCGCCGCCGCCCGATCAGGTCGCTGAGGCGCCCGAAGAGCGGGCCCGCCACCGTCGAGGCGAGCAGGTAGGCGGTCAACACCCACGACAACTCGGCGCGCCCGCCGAGGTCGCCGACGATCGTCGGCAGCGCCGTGATGACCACGAGCACGTCGAGCGTCGAGAGGAACCCGCCGACCATGAGGCCGGCGACGACGAACCAGATCTGCGCCGGGCTCAGCTGCTTGGGAACCGCCGGTGTGGACAACTTGCCCCTCTCCCTCGTTCAGCGGAGCGCGGCCATCCACGTCTCCGTCAGCGCATCGAGCACCTGCTCGCGATCGAACTCCCAGCCCAGGCGCATCCAGCGCCTGAACAGCCACTCCAGCTGCCCGAACATCAGCAGCGCGTGCAGGCGCCGGGCGCCCTCCTCCAGGCGCCCGGACCCCGCCATCCCCGCGACGATCGCCGCCACCGCGATCTCGACGTCGCCGTCCTCGGCCCGCTGCAGCTCCGGCTCGATCGCCGCGGCCTCCAGCCCCGGCGCGAGGTACGGGCGCATCCGCTCCCAGTACTCCATGGCCGACCCCAGCCACGCCCGGATCGGCTCACACCGCCCGTCGAGCACGGGCGACGTGAGCTGCTCGTAGAGCGCGCGCGACTCCGTCCGCGCGAACGCCACCAGCTCCGTGACGACGTCCGCCTTGCTCTTGAAGTGCAAGTAGAACGTCGCCCGCGTGGCGCCGGCGACCTCGACGATGTCGTCGATCGTCGTCGCCCCGTAGCCCTTGGCCGCGAAGGCCTCGGCGGCCGCATCCAGCAGCCGCTGCCGCGTGAACGCCTTCTGGGCGTCGCGCAGCGTCGAGGTCCGCGCGACGCCTGGCTCGGTGCTGGCCATGGCGGGCAGCCGCTACCCGACGGGCATCGGCGTCGCCTCGCCCACGCGCTGGTTGGTCGCCGGATCCACCTCGAACGCGCCGGGGAGGTCGAGCTCCTTGGCCATGTCGCGGATCTGCGGCAGCAGCTCCTCGCCCATGAGGCGGATGCCGCGCATCGTGTCCTCGTGGCTGAAGTCGCCGTCACCGTGCCAGAAGATGATGTTGCCCGGCCGCAGCGTCTCGAGGACGTGGCGCACCTTCTTGGCGACGGTCTCCGGCGTGCCGACGATGACCGCGTAGCGGTCCAGCAGCCCGTCGAAGATCTGCTTGCGGCGGAACTCGCGCTCCTCCGGCGTGGGCGCCGGCGCCTCGGTGAAGTCCAGCTCCTCGCCCTCGAGGTTGACCCCGCGCGAGCGCTTGACGTGCAGGAACTGCGACGTCGGCAGGTAGTTGGACTGCTTGCGCTGGTTGAGGCCCGGCAGGTTCTGAGCCCACGGGTTGGCCTCGCCGTTGGAGCCGTCGAGGAAGAGGTTGCCCGCGCCCTCGATCAGCTTGCGGCCGGTCTCGTAGGCCTTCTCCTCGGTCTCGTCCACGTGGATCTTGAACATGTAGCCCAAGTGCTGCGGACCGGCCTCGTAGCCGTTCTCCTTGGCCTGGGACCGGTAGTAGTCGAAGGTCTGCGCGGTCAGCTCCAGCTGGCTGTCGAGCATCACGTAGGGGTAGCGGTGCGCGCAGGCCCAGTCGATGGTCGACTTGCTCATGATCCCCGGGATCCACACCTGCGGATGGGGCTGCGAGTACGGACGCACCCACGGGTTCACGTACCGGTACTGGTAGTGCTTGCCCTCCCAGCGGAACGGCCCCGGGTCGGTCCACGCCTTGATGATGAAGTCGTGCGCCTCCTGGAATCGCTCCCAGTTGTAGGGCGACTGCGAGTTGTGGGCGATCGACTCGCGCCCGGTGCCGCGGACGAAGCCGGAGACCAGCCGGCCGCGCGACAGGACGTCGATCATCCCGAGCTCCTCGACGAGCCAGAGCGGGTCCTCCCAGATCGGCAGGACGTTGCCGAGGAGGATGATCTTCAGCTTCTCGGTGATCCGCGAGAGGATCCCGGCCTCGACGTTCATCGGGCCGCCGCCCATGCAGAAGGGCGTCGAGTGATGGGAGTTGAGCATCACCCCATCGAAGCCCATCTTCTCGATGTACTGCTTCTCGTCGAAGTAGCGGTGGTAGAGGTCCGCCTGCTTGACGGGATCGATGACGCCGTTGCTCAGCGCCAGGTCCTGCATCGCCGTGTAGCGGTCGTACCACTCGGCACCGGGGTCCTGGTAGGGCCGCTCGGTGAAGTAACCAACGAACATTGTCTCTCTCCTCCTAGCTGGCGACGGGGGCGAATCCGGTGACGAGCCGCGCGACCGCCTCGGGGCGCTCGAGCTCGACCAGGTGTCCCGCTCCGTCGATGACTTCCAGGTGCCCATTGGGCAGGATCTCCGCGTACTGCTCGCCGCAGTCCAGCGGCACGACCGCGTCCTCGGCGCCCCAGATGACCTGCGCCGGGACCGTGACGCCGCGCAGCAGCGTCGGCAGGACCAGGCTCCACATCCAGGGCTTCCAGGTGACCCGCGCGGTCATCTCGCGGCTGTAGTCCCAGAGGTCGATCATGTCCTTGGACGGCTCCGCGCCGAAGAACGCGTCGAACGCCTCGCCGTCGTGGAAGCCGAGCCGGACGTACTCCACGAAGCCGGCGGTGACCGGGTCGTGGATGAAGCCCGCGCCCTCGCGGGGCTTGACGCCCGCGGCGCCGACCAGCGTCAGCGCCGACAGGCGGCGCCCGGCCATCGTGGCGATCTCGGCGGCGACCCAGCCGCCGAAGCCGAGGCCGACGAGGTGGAACTCGTCGAGCTCCAGCGCGTCGATGGCCTGCAGCGTCAGGATCCCGAGGTCCCGCGGCGAGCGCGCATCCTCGGGGCGCTCGGACTGGGCGAAGCCCGGCAGGTCGATCGCGGTGACCGCGTACTGCTCGGCCAGCGCGTCATGGAACGGGGTCCAGAGCGGGCCGGTCGAGTGGTGCAGGACCACCATCGGCGCGCCCTCGCCCCGCTCGTTGAGGTGGACCCGGAGCCCGGCGACCTCCACGTCGCGCGGGGTCACCGATGAAGTTGAAGCGGACAGAACTTCCTCCTCCCGAAGGGTGTCGACGGCTCCCCGTCGTCTGCTGGATAGCATGTCAATTCACTAACGCCATGTCAACTGAAAGAGCAGTTAGTTTCGCTCGATGATCGGCAGCACCACGTGCGACTGGTGCTCCGGTCCGTGATGCACGCGGTTGACGGCCACGACGAGGTCGTCCTCGCCGTCGGCGGCGACGATCGCGCCGGTGTTCGTGTTGCGATCGAAGCGCGGGAAGTTGCTGCTGGAGACCTCCAGCCGGATGCGGTGGCCCGCCGCGAAGACGTTGGCCGTCGCCCACAGGTCGATGCGCAGCTCGTAGACCTCGCCCGGCTCCAGGAGCCGGGCCTCGGCCGTCGACTCCCGGTAGCGGGCGCGCAGGATCCCGTCGGTGAGGATCACCGCGCGGCCGTCGGGATGCACGTCCACCAGCTTGCCGGTGAAGTCGGTGTCGAACGCCGACGACGACGCGTGCAGCACCAGCTCGATCGGGCCGGTCACCTCGGTGTCGCGCGCCAGCGGCGCGGTCGTGAAGCACAGGACGTCGGCACGCGCCTCGACGGCGCGCTGGTCGCGCGGCCCCGAGTTGCGGCCGATCAGGAAGCCGGGGAGGAACGTCCCGCCACCCGTGGTGGGCACCGGATCGCGAGGGTCGTAGAGGTAGGCGTCGACGGCCTCGGCCGCCGGCGGCTGCGGCGTCAGCACGCCGTCGCCGCCGGCGGTGTTGGCCCGTCCCCGCCCATCGAGGAAGTACTTGGTGAACTTGGTGTCGGGCAGCGGCCAGTCCTGCTCGTCGCGCCAGACGTTGGCCCCCATCACGAACACCTTCACCGGCGGCTCGTCGTCGAGGCCGTCGTCGACGCCGCGCAGGTGGCGGTCGAAGAAGCGCAGCTGCTGGCCGGTGAGGTCGGCGAGCGCCGAGTTGGCCATCAGGCCGAAGCCCTGCTCGGGGAACTCGCCCATCGAGGTGCCGTGCGCCCACGGCCCGACGACCAGGCGCGCCCGGCGCGCGGGATCGTCGCCGCCCTGCTCCTTGATCGCGCGGTAGTTGGCCAGCGTGCCGCCGAGGAAGCAGTCGTACCAGCCGCCGATGTTCAGCGACGGGACCGCGACCTGGTCGTAGCGCTCGCGCGGCGCGGTCTGCTTCCAG
>DASYBY010000632.1:0-7600 GCA_036500525.1 Baekduia sp.
CCGACGGCCTCGCCGTGGCGCAGCGTGCCGTAGCCGAGCTTGACCTCCAGCGCGTGGCCGACGGTGTGGCCGAGGTTGAGCACCTGGCGCCGGCCGCCGTCGCGCTCGTCGGCGGCGACCACGGCGAGCTTGGTCCGGGCGCAGGCGAGGATGACGGCGTCGTCGACCGGTCCGCCGGAGCCGATGTGGTCCCACAGCGGTCCACCCGCGATCAGCGCGGTCTTGAGGACCTCGGCGTACCCGGCGGCGTGCTCCTCGGGCGGGAGCGTCGCGAGCGTCTGGGTGTCGACCAGGACGGCGGCCGGCTGGTGATAGGCGCCGACGTAGTTCTTGGCCTCGGGCAAGTCGACGCCCGTCTTGCCGCCGTAGGCCGAGTCGACCTGCGAGACGATGGTCGTCGGCGCCTGCACGATCGGGATGCCGCGCTGGTAGGCCGAGGCGCAGAAGCCGGCGAGATCGCCGACCACGCCGCCGCCCAGCGCGACGAGGTGGTCGGCGCGCGTGACGCCCTGGTCGGCCAGCGCGCGCCAGACCCGCTCGGCCGTCTGCAGCGTCTTGTGCTCCTCGCCGGCCGGGATCTCCACGACGCCCGCGAGGTCGTACAGCGCGCCGAGGTGTAGGTCGCCGACGCTGCTGTCGGTCACCGCGAACGCGCGGCCGTCCAGACCCGGCGGGCGCACGCCCAGCACGCCGCGGCCGACGAAGACGGGGTACTCGCCCGAGGCCGCGTGGCCCCAGGCCATGCGCGTGCCGGGCGGCGCCTTGGCCAGCGCGCGCAGCGCACCGTCGGCGCGCACGACGACGCCGGCGTCGGCCGCCGGCAGGTACGCGTCGGCCAGCGACTCGTAGAGCGCGTGGCGCTCGGCGTGCAGCGCGGCGAAGACGGCGCGGTCGCGGGCCAGCGGCCGGTTGCGCCCTCGCGCCCGCTCCCAGGCGAGGTCGAGCGGCACGTCGACGAGCACCGTGACGTGACCGGCCAGCGCCGCACGCACGCGCTCCGACAGCACCGCGCCACCGCCCAGCGAGACGATCTCGTCGCCGCCGCGGTCCAGGACCGACGCGACGACCTCCTCCTCGGCGGCGCGGAACGCCGCCTCGCCCTCGGTGTCGAAGACCTCCTCGATCGAGCGGCCGAAGCGCTGCACCAGCAGCGCGTCGGTGTCGACGTGGGCCACGCCGCGGGCCGCCGCGAGCTCGCGGGCGAGGGTCGTCTTGCCCGCGCCCATGAACCCGATGACGACGGTCAGCCGATCCACGCGATCCGCTCGCGGTACCGCGCCACGGCCTCCTGGACGTCCTCGATGTGGTCGCCGCCGAACTTGGTGCGGTAGGCGTCGGCCAGGACGTAGGCGAGCATGGCCTCCCCCACGACGCCGGCGGCGGGCACGACGCACGAGTCGGTGCGCTCGCGCAGCGCCTGGGCCGGCTCGTGGCTCTCGATGTCGACCGAGCGCAGCGGCTTGGTCAGCGTCGGGATCGGCTTCATCGCGACGCGCGCGACCAGCGGCAGGCCGGTCGTCATGCCGCCCTCCAGGCCACCTGCGTGGTTGGTCTCGCGGTAGTAGCCGCGCTCCTCGGACCAGAAGATCTCGTCGTGCGACTGCGAGCCGGGCGCGCCCGGCAGGTCGAAGCCGTCGCCGAACGCGACGCCCTTGGCCGCCTGGATCGAGCACAGCGCGCCACCGACGCGGCCGTCGAGGCGTTCCTCCCAGGAGACGTGCGAGCCGAGGCCCGGCACGAGCCCGAAGGCCACCACCTCGAAGACGCCGCCGATCGACTCGTTGGCCTTGCGCTGCACGTTGATGTGGTTGACCATCGCGCGGCTCGCCTCGGGATCGAGGCAGCGGACCTTGTCGTCGTCGACGGCCTCGAAGTCGGCCACCGTGACCGGCGTGGCGCGCGGCGCGACGTAGACGTCGCCGATCTGCACGACGTGGCTGCGGACCTCGACGCCGAGCGCGGTGAGGAAGGCCTTGCACAGCGCGCCGCCGGCGACCCGCGCCGCGGTCTCCCGGGCGCTCGCGCGCTCCAGGACGTTGCGGACGTCGGTGAAGCGGTACTTCTGGACGCCGACGAGGTCCGCGTGGCCCGGGCGCGGCAGATGCACCTCGGGGATGTCGGCCTCGACCGGCCACGGGTTCATCCGCTCTTCCCAGTTCGCGTAGTCGCGATTGGGGACCTCGAGCGCGATCGGCCCGCCGAGCGTCCGGCCGTGCCGTACGCCCGCCGTGACGTTGGCGTGGTCCTTCTCGATCTTCATGCGCCCGCCACGGCCATGGCCCAGCTGTCGCCGGGCCATGTCGCGATCGATCGCCTGCTGGTCGAGATGGAGTCCGGCGGGCAGGCCTTCGACGATGCACGTCAGGCCCGGGCCGTGGGACTCCCCTGCGGTGATGAGGTTCAGCGCCATGCGGCGCCGAAGTCTATGGAGCCGGGACCGTCAGGACCGTCGAGGTCTGCTCGACGTCCTGTCCGTCGGCGGCGTCGGCCACCGCGGCGGGGACGTTGGCGACGTCGGCGGTGGCCGTCGGGGCGCGCTCCTGCAGCAGTCCGAGCTTGGACGAGTAGTCCCAGGCGGAGACCGCGGTCGGGTCGTCGGCGACGACCTGACGGAGGTACTCGCGGCCGGCGCGCGACTCACGGGCGTGGGCCCGGGCCGCCGAGGCGGTCGAGGCGGCCTTGCCCTTGGAGACGCTCACCACCTGCAGCTGGTACTGCACGACGCCGGCGGTGCCGCTCTGGAGGTCGAAGTACTCCATGGCGCCGGGCTTCAGCTCGATCTGGGCGCAGTTGGCCTTGGACGGCTTGCAGGTGCCGTCGCCGGTCGGGACCGAGTCGGCGTCGACCAGGAAGATCGCGGTCTTCTGGTCGTCCTTGAGGCCGAGGTAGACGAAGAAGGGGTTGTCCGACGAGGGCAGCGGCGTGAGCCGGGCCACGTTGTTGTAGGTCCGCTCCGCCCCGGCCTCGCCGAACTTCAGCTTGACGCGGTACAGGTCGGCGGCCGTGGTGTCGGGCTTCTTGGTGGTGTCGGGCTTGGGGGTCGGGTTCGCGGGGGTCGTCGACGTGGGCGTCGTTGACGTGTCCGAGCCGCCGCCGGTCGAACCGGAGCCGGCGCCGGAGGACGAGCCGCCGCTCAGCGCGTCGGCGATGCCGCTGGTCGTCGTCACGGCGTCGGTGACCGTCTTGGCGACGTGGTGCTGGACGAACGGGTCGCGGATCTTGCCGGCGCGCTGGATCTTGCCGCCGGCCGTCTGCTCCTGGAGGCTGACGACGGCCGCGCCGTTGGCCGGGGCGCTCCCGGCGGCGGGCGTCGGGGTGGCCGCGACGTCGGCGCCGGTGGATCCGGCGTCCGAGCCGCCGCCGAGGACGATCGGCACGGCGATCAGCGCGACGACGAGCGCGATGGCCACGGGCCACAGGCGCTTCTCGATGAGGTCGTGCAGGACGTTCTTGAGGAAGCTCATCGTCAGTTGCTCCCGATCAGGCTGGCGGTGGGGGTGGTGCCGGCGGAGGTCGCCGTCGACGGCGCCGCGGAGGTGTCCGCCGGGGCGCCGGGGGCGAGCCCCTCGTCGGAGGGCAGGAGGTACGCGGTGGCGGCCACGGTGGCCGTCACGTCGGGGAAGCCCTTCGGTCCGGCGACGAGCGAGACGCCGTCGACGGTGAGGAGGCGGCCCTTCACGTTGATGGACTTGCCGTTGACGGTGGTGAGGCCGTCGAGCGAGTGCAGGAAGTGCTGCATCGGGAAGAACTTGCCGTCGAAGTTGAAGGTGAACGGCATCGTCGGGAAGCCGGCGGTGCCGACGACGGCCCCGGGCGGCAGCGCGGACGTGGCCGCCGGTGCGGTGGTCGTGGTGCCGTTGGCCGAGGCCACGGCCGCGGCGGCACCGGTGGGCGCCGGGGCGGCGGCGGTGCCACCACCGGTCACCGAGATCGAGCGGAAGTCGATCTTGCTCGTGTGCGCGGTGTGCTCGAGCTGGTAGACGAGCGACGGGACGTCGTCGTCGACCGGCACGGCCTTGCCCAGACGGGCGACCGTGGCGTAGTCGGAGTCGTAGCTCGCACGTGCCGACTCGGCGCCCGCGGCGGTCGCCTGCGCGGTGGTCAGCCGCTGCTGCGCGGTCTGCAGCTGCGTGGAGATGTCGGCCGCGTCCTTGCGCTTGGGCGACAGGGCGAGCAGCCAGAAGGCCGCGACGACGGCGAGGAAGCCGACGATGATCAGGACGCTGCGGTCACGTACGGTCACGGGGTGACGCCTCCCGAGGCGGCCGGCGTGGTGGTGGACGGGGTGGTCGACGACGCGCTGGACGCGGGCGTCGTGGACGACGACGAGGTGATCGCCGACGCGGTCTGGGTCGTGCCGCCGGTCACCGGCACGGTGGCGGACGGCGCGTCGTAGAAGACGACGATGTTGAAGAGCGGGAAGTGCGAGGAGGCGCCGCGGCAGTCGCCGCCGGTGGCCGCACCGCTCGCCGCGCCGCCGCCGCCACCGCCGCCACCGCCGCCGGCTCCAGCGGCGCTCGCGTTCTTGGTGGAGTCCTCGAGGCTGACGCGCTGGACGCCGTCGATCAGGCGCAGGCGCGCCATCATCTTGGCGACCGAGGCCTGGCTGGTGGTGCAGCCCGCGATCTCGATGGCCGGCACCTCCATGGCGGCGCGGAGGCCACCGCCGCCACCACCGGCACCACCGCCGACGCTCACCGTCGGGGACGTGGTCCCGGTCAGCGAGGTCAGCCACGCGTTGGTCGGCAGGACCCGCGCGACCTCGCGCAGCGAGTGCGCCCAGTCGAAGCGAGAGGCGGCCAGCTGCGAGACGGTGTCGACGCGCTTGGCCCGCACCGACGCGAACTTGGTGTAGCTCTGCAGCGCCGCCGCCTTGGCCTCGGCCGCGGTGGCCTCCTGGCTGACGCGGGCCACTTCGGCCTTCTTGTCGCTCACCGACTTGTTGGTGTGGACGAAGAGACCGGCCATCGCGACGACGAGCGCGAGCCCGCCGATCAGGAAGTACGCCCCGCCGCCCGAGCGGCCGGCGGTGCCGCCGGCACCGCGCTGCTGTTCGGCGGGGATGAGGTTGACGGCCCTCATGCGTGCGGAGCCTCCTCGACGGCCAGCCCGGCCGCGATCGTGAGCAGATGGGGATCCAGGCCCTCGGGGGTGCCGTCGAGCAGCCCCGACTCGACCGGCAGGCCGAGCTCGGCGGCGAGCGCGTCGTCGAAGCCGGGCACGCTGGCGGCGGCACCGGTGAGCACGGCGCGCTGGACGCGCAGGCTCATGCCCTCCTGGGCGTGGTGGAAGTCGAGCGAGTTGCGCACCTCGCCGCCGATGCGACGGACGCCGTCGAGCAGGACCGTGCGGGCCTCCTCGGCGATCTCGTCCTGGTCGTCGGACTCGACCTCGGTGAGCGGGGTGACCAGGCCGACGTGGCGCAGCCACCCGCGAGCGTGCTCGAGGGTGAGCGCCTTGCGCTCGGCCAGCTCGACGGCGATGGCCTCGAGGCCGCCGCCGACGACGCGGGTGAAGAGGCAGGTCGTGCCCTCGGCGACCGCGAGGTTCGTGAGGCCGCCGACCGAGAGGTAGAGCACCGGCTCGGGCGCCTCGGTGGGCGCCGCGCGGTACAGGGCGCGGATCATGGCGAAGGCGGAGAGGTCGATGCCCTCGGGCTTGAGCCCGGCCGACTTGCAGGCGGCCATGACGCGCTCGACCATGTCGCGGCGGGCGGCGACGATCAGCACGCGCTGGCGGATCCCGTGCTCGGTCTCGACGATGTCGAGCGGCTGGTAGTCGAGGACCGCGCTGTCGAGCGGCATCGGGATCTGGTCCTGGGCCTGGAACCGCACCGCGGCCTCCAGCTCCTTGGGGTCGTCGAGCGGGGGCAGCTCGATGACGCGGACGACGATCTTCTGGTTCGCGATGCCGATGCGGACCTTCTTGTCGAGGCCCTTGTTCTCGCGGTAGAGCGAGCGCAAGGCCTCGGCGAGGCCCTCGACGTCGTTGACCTCGCCGTCTCGGACGATGCCCGTCTCGAGCGGAGCGACTGCGGCCGTCCGGACCGACACGCGACCGTTGACGGTCACCGAGGCGGCGTGGATGGCAGACGGCTCGATCTCGAGTCCGACGATGGTGGATGCGCGCTTGGCCATGTTCAGGACGTTGGGTCGGCGTGGAGTGGCGGCGGCTGTAGCAACCGCCCCGACACCCTCGGTTGTTCGTCCAAGAGCGCTTGCTCTTGAGCGCCGCAGGGCACCCGGCGTCCGCTCAGTAGCGGTCCAGGTAGCCGTTGACGATGGCGTCGCCGACGAAGAAGGCGATCAGGCCGCCCGCGGCGAGGAAGGGGCCGAACGGCACCTTGGTGCGCCGCCCCTCCGACATGCCCTTCATGGCGATGATCGCGGTGCCGCCGGCGATGCCGAGGAACAAGGCGATGAACAAGCCCGGCGCCACGGCGCGGCCGAGGTACAGCCCGAGGACGGCGGCGAGCTTGACGTCGCCCATCCCCATGCCCTTCTTGTGGATGAGCGCCGGCAGGTAGAAGAACAACAACGCACCGGCGCCGGCGATGAGCTGCTCGGGCAGGTACGAAGGCTCCAGCACGGCGCCGAGGACGACGGCGAGGACGGCGGCCGGCGCGGTCAGCTTGTTGGGGATGATCTTCAGGTCGATGTCGATGACCGCGATCGGCACCAGGAACGTGACGAGCACGAGCCCCAGCGCGATCTGCAGCGCATCGCCCCACTTCACGGCGACGACCAACACGTACAAGGCGGCGGTGATCGCCTCGACGACGGGATAGCGCGCGGAGATCGACTCCCCGCAGCCCCGGCACTTCCCCCGCAAAAACAGCCACGAGAAGATCGGGATGTTGTCGTAGGGCGCCAGCTGCGCCGAGCAGCCCGGGCACTTGGAACGCGGCCGGACGAGCGACTCGCCGCGCGGCAGGCGCCACGCGACGACGTTCAAGAAGGAACCGATGAGGAGGCCGAACAGGGCGGCCGGTGCGAGCGCGGGAGCCATCGTTCATCTAGTCGGCAGATGGTCCCGCGCTCTTGACGGCTGGGGCTACCAGTGTCCGTCGTTGCAGCCCTTGGTGCCGCCCGTGCAGGCGCGGTCCACCGTTCCGCTCGCCGACGAGCGCGTGATGGTGAACACGCCGCCCGACTTCGACGTGGCGCTGATCGTGTAGCCGTTGTCGTCGTGCGCGGACACCGTGACCTGGCCCAAGCCGGTGCCGACGGGCAGACCGGTCGGGTCCATCAAGTCGGTCGAGCAGTTGGTGTAGTCGCCGTTGTCGCCGGCGCCACAGGACTCGACCTGCTCGACCATCGAGCGGGCGTCGGACTTGGCGCTGGTGTCCTGCGCCTTCTGCTGCTGGCCGAGGAAGCTCGGCAGGGCGATCGCGGCGAGGATGCCGATGATCAGGATGACGACGAGGAGCTCGATCAGCGTGAAGCCGTCCTCGTCGCGGATGGAAGGATGCATGAGGGCCCTCCTGGGCGTTCGTCTTGGGGGTGCTGGGTGTTCCGACGACGTCCAGTCCTGGTTGCAGCAAGTCCCGGACGAAGCGGTCTGCAAACGCGACGGGGCGGGTCCGAAGACCCGCCCCGGG
>DASYBY010000633.1:0-27103 GCA_036500525.1 Baekduia sp.
CCCTCACCGACGTCTCGGAGGTGGTGGCCCGCGGCGTCGGCGTCGTGGCGGTCGCCGGGATCGGGCTGGTCCACCTGCTCGACGCGATCGACACCTTCCACGAGACGCGCTACGTGTTCTGGCTCTACGTCGCGTTGATGGTGGGATGCGTCGCGGCGGGCGGGGCGCTGCTGAGCCGCGCGTCGCCGCGGGTCTGGGCGGCGGTCGGCGTCCTGGCCCTCGCGCCGCTGGCCGGCTACGTGCTGAGCCGGACCACCGGCCTGCCCGGATCCGACGACGACATCGGCAACTGGAGCGACCCGCTGGGGCTGGCGTCGCTGTGGGTCGAGGCCTTGACGCTCGGGCTGGCGCTGCTGCGGTTGAGCGCCGGCCGCACGCGGCGCGGCTAAGGCCTGCGCCGCGCGCGTGGCGCGCTTCCGGCGTCCAGGCGCGCGGTCAACATGGTGCAGATCACCGGTGCCGCGAGGATGATGGCAAGGCCGATGGTCTGCGCGATCGCCTCGCCCGTGCTGAACCGGCCGAGGTGGGTGATGTGGTACAGGAAGTGGAGAAGCTGCGTCACCGCGTAGCCGGCGCAGATGCCGCGGATCAGGTCGGGGGAGAGCGACCGCGCCGCCAGCAGGAACGCGACGGCGAAGCCCAGGTAGAAGCCGCCGATGTCGCTCATGAAGTGCTGGTTGTACGGGCCGAGCAGATCGACGCCGAGCACGTTCTTGTAGAAGCCGTGCGGTGAGAGCACGCCGTAGAGGCCGATGGCGAGGTTGAGCGCGCCGAGGGCGTAGAGGCCCTGGCGCAGCGGCAGCGCGCGGGCGGGGGCGACGGTTTGGGGCGGGAGCAGGGTCATGGTCATGGTCAGAAGCCCGTGCGCCAGGTGGGGAAGCGCGGAGTCCATCCGCGTCGGGTGCGTGCGCGGTGGTTGTCGGCACCGCGCGCCCACGGGGCACGCGGCGTGGCGGGCGCGGGCGGGAGCGGTGGGGGCGCGTCCACCGCCTGGCAGAACGCGGGGACCCACGCGCTGCCCGGCGCCGGCTCGTCGTCGCAGATGTTGTAGGTGCCGGTCGGCCAGTCGAGCGCCACGACCGCCGCGGCCGCCGCGTCGTCGACGTGGACGAAGCTCGTGACGTCGGCCGTGGCGGGCAGCTGCCCGGCGCGCGCCGCACCGGCCATCAGCCCGCCCGGCGCGTACCAGGTGCCGGGCCCGTAGAGCATGCCGTGGCGCAGGACGATCCACTCGGGCAGCTCGGCGGCGGTGGACTCCAGCGCGGCCACCGCGGCGACGGTCTCGCGGCGCGTGCCGTCGGCCGCATCGGTGTCGAGCGGGACGTCCTCGCTCGCCGGCGCATCGCCCGGCGCGTACGCCCACGCGATGCTCTGCGCGACGATCCGGCGCACGCCGGCCGCGTGCGCGGCGTCGACCAGGTTGCGCGTGCCCTGCACGCGGATCGCGGCGTTGGCGGTGCGGTCCCCGGCGGCGAGATCGGTCAGCTCGTGGACGACGACCTCCGGGCGCGCGCCGCGCACCGCGTCGCGCACCGCGCCCGCGTCGAAGACGTCGCACACGACCGGGTCGGCTCCCGCCGCCCGCAGCCCCGGGGCCGACGCCGCGTGGCGGGTCATGGCCGTCAGCTCGTGCCCGGCCTCGGCCAGGAGCGCGACGACGCGCCGCCCGACGACGCCCGTCGCACCGGCGATGAAGATCCTCACGCCGCTCACACCCCGGGCCGCGGCGCGCGACGACCGGCACGGGCGGCGAGCTCGTCGGCCTCCACGAGGGTCAGCATCGGCTCGCCCGGGACGCAGAGCATCACCGCGACGAACCGCACCCACGTGTCCTCGCGGTTGTTCCCCGCCTGGTAGTGGATCGTGTCGCCGCCCGGTTCCCAGAACGCCTCACCGGCGCGCACGACGTACTCGGGCTCACCCTCGAGCTCGTAGAGCAACTCGCCCTCGGTCACATAGCCGAAGACCGGCCCCGAATGCCGGTGGGGCGGCGTCCCCGCATCACCGGGCGGAACCTCGATCAACACCGTCATCGCCTGCGCCGGATCCGGCATCGACGACGGACTGGCCTCCAGCAGGCCGGTGAGGCGCGTGTTGCCCATCTGTCCGTGGTCCATCCCTCGACCCTAGAAGCAAACTGGTCCGATGCAAGAGACCAGTTCGGTGCTGGTCGTGGGGTCCGGTTGCGGGTGGGGGGCGGAAGACGATCAGAGCAACGGCTCGCCGCCGAAGCCCCGGCACAGGCCCTATACGGACAGCCGGGGTCGTCCCGCACGGCGGTGAATATGGTCTGCGCATGCCCCGGTTGCGTCTGCCTTCGCCCGCGCTGATCCTGGCCTTCGCCGCCCTGTGCCTGGCCCTGAGCGGCACGGCGATGGCCGCGCACGTGCTCATCACAGGCAAGGACATCAAGGACGGGTCCATCACGAGCGCCGACGTCAAGAACGGCTCGCTGACGGCCAAGGATTTCAAGAAGGGTCAGCTCCCGGCCGGAGCCAAGGGCGACGCCGGGGCGATGGGCGCATCGGGCGCGGCCGGCGCGGCCGGCGCGGCGGGCGCCCCCGGAGCGGCGGGCGCGCCCGGCGCCGCCGGCAAGGACGGCACCACGCCGCAGCCGGTCGATCGCGGGACGGCTGACTTCGGCGCCGCGGGCTCCGGGCCGGTGCAGGGCTTCGGGCAGTCGATCACCGCGTCGGGTCCCGCGACCGCGACCTTCACGCTGACGCGGGCCACCGACAAGCTGTCGGCGACCCTCGTCCGCGACGCGACCCTCGGCACCCACGTCGCCGCGGTCAACGTCACCATCCACCGCCCGGGCTCGACGACCGCGCCGCAGATCGCCTACGCGCTCACCGACGTGGTCCTGCGCAGCGCGAGCGCGACGAACGAGCAGGAGTCCTACACCCTGCAGCCCGAGCAGGTCACCGTCACGACCTACAACGCCGACGGCACCTCGCAGAGCACCTGCCACGACTACGGCAACAACACCAACTGCGGCAGCTGAGCACCTCGCCGCCGAAGCCGGCGCGCAGGGCGGTTAGAGTGGTCGACCACTCTCCACCTCGCGACGGGTGGCCGGGAAGCCACGCCGAACAAGGCCATCGCCTTCCGCCGCACGCTGACCTACCGCGCCTCGACAGCGCCGAAGTACCTCCGCGCCGTCGACCGCGCCGGCAACGCGAGCGCCTGGCACACCCTGCGCCAGCCGGCCGCCCTCGCGTGGCTACGCCGACAGGTACCGCACCACGGCGAGCACGCGCCGGTGGTCGGCGGCGGTGCGGTCGATGCCGAGCTCGTCGTAGATGTTGGAGGTGTGGCGCACGACGGCCTTCTCGCTGACCGTCAGGCGTTCGGCGATCGCGGCGTTGGTGCGGCCCTCGGCCATCAGGGCCAGCACCTCGCGCTGACGATCGGTCAGGCCGCCGAGCGGGTCGTCGTGTCGCGGCCGGTCGATCATCGCCGCGACGACGATCGGGTCGAGCACCGTGCCTCCGCGGATCACCCGGTGCAGCGCGTCGACGAACTCGTCGATGTCGGCGATGCGGTGCTTGAGCAGGTAGCCGACGCCGCGCGGGCCGGCCTCGACCAGCTCGGTCGCGTACTGGCGCGAGACGTGCTGGGAGAGCACGATGAGCGGCAGATCGGGAGCCTCGCGGCGCAGCTCGAGCGCCGCCCGCAGGCCGTCGTCGGCGTGGTTGGGCGGCATGCGGATGTCGGCGATCACGAGATCCGGGCGCAGGCCGCGGACGCGCCGCAGCAGCTCCGGGGCGTCGGCGGCGGCCGCGACGATCTCGAAGCCCGCACGCTCGAGCACCAGTCGCAGGCCCTCGCGCATCAGCGCGTGGTCCTCACCGATCACGACGCGCACGGGATCACCGCCCGGATGCGCGTCCCGCCGTCGGCGGGGCTGTCGACGGTGAGATCGCCGGCGAGGGCGGCGACGCGGTCGGCCATGCCGCGCACGCCCGGGCCAGTCAGCGCGCCCCCGGCGCCGTCGTCGCTGACCTCGATGCGGAGCGTCCCGTCGGTCCGGTCCAGCGAGACGCCGAGGGCGGCCGAGCCCGAGTGCTTGACGGCGTTGACGATCGCCTCCGAGACGACGAAGTACGCGGCGGTTTCGATCTCGGGCGCGAGGCGCTCCTCCAGGCCGGTGACCCGCAGGACGATCGGCGTCGGCAGGCGATCGGCCAGCTCACCGACGGCGGCGGGAAGGCCGCGCTCGGTCAGCTGGGCGGGCATCACGCCGTCGACGAGCTCGCGCAGCTCGTCGATCGCCGCCTCGAGGCCCGTGCGCAGCACGCGCGGATCGGCGCCGGTGCCGGCCTGCACGGCGAGGAAGACGAGGCGCGACTGCAGCCCGTCGTGGAGGTCGCGCGCGATCCGGCGTCGCTCGTCGTCGGCGGCGGCGGCGATGCGGGCGCGGGACGCGCGCAGCCGGACGGCCAGGCGCTGGCGATCGACGGCCAGGGCGACGACGCGCCCGGCCTCGCGCACCTCGTCGGGGCGGTCGAGCAGCGCGGCGTCGTAGAGGATCGAGCCGATCGGGCGTCCGGCGAGCTCGACGTCGACGCAGCCCCGGGATGCTCCGATCGCCCGCGGCCTGACCGCGACGCCACGGTCGTCGACCAGCCCGTCCTCCCCGGGGAGGCGGAACAGCAGCTCGAGCGACGGGTCGCCCAGCGCGGTCGACAGGGCATCGCGCAGCTCCGGGCGGTCGACCTCGTCGGCGCCGAGCCACGCGCCGAGCTCGGCGATCTCGCTCGTACGCTCGAAGCCGCCCCGCGACGCGGCGACGACGAACGCGAGCGGCACGAAGGACACCAGGATCAGCTCGGCGGCGGGCAGCCACAGCCCGCCGCCGTCGAAGAGGGTGGTCGCGACCGCGCTGCTCACCGGGATCAGCAGCAGGGCGAAGATCCCGTAAGCGGTCAGCGGCGCGAGGACGCGGCGCTGCGCCGGTGTGCCACGGCGCATCTGACGCACCAGCAGCAGCGCGGTCGCGACGACCACCGCCGCCCCGGCCGCGCGCTGCACCTGGAGCCCCGCCTGGGCGAGGTCAGGCCGGTCGGCGATCGTCAGGATCGATCCCGGGGTGAAGACGTACAGCGGCACCTGGAGGACGGAGCAGACGAAGTAGCCCGCCGCGACCACGGCGCGCGACGCCCGGTCGCGCAGGCGGCCGGTGGGGAAGGTGAGGAGCAGGTGGACGATCAGCGCCAGCGGCAGGGTGCGGACGACCAGGCTGATCGCGGCCAGCGACGGCACGGCGATGTTGGCCAGGCCATCGAGCAACCAGAGGCCGCCGGCGACGACGAGCAGGGCGCCGAGCCGGCTGCTCGGCCGCCGCAGCCAGGCCAACAGCCCGGCTGCGGTGTAGACGACGGCGACGGCGGGGAACAGATCGGCGACCCACGGGGCGGCTCCGTGGAACAGCGCGGCGAGCTGCGCGCCGGCCGCGCAGAGCATCCCGGCAGCGATCACGAGCATCGCGTCCAGCAGCGGGCGGGGGGAGCCCGGGCGCGGGCGCGTGCGCATGGCGACAACCCTCTCAGGAACGGTGCGCGAGAGGGGACCCAGGTCCATTGTGCGCGCCGCATCGCTCGCTGAGCATGACGGGCCATGAGCGTGCGACGGATCCTGCAGGCCGCGGTGTGCGCCGGGCTGCTCGCGTTCCCGGGCGCGGCGGGCGCGGCGAGCTTCTCGTGGTCGGCGGCGACGCAGATCGATCACGCCGACGGCCAGCTGCCGACCGCGATCGCCTGCCCGACGGCGACGCAGTGCACCGCCGTCGACCAGCGCGCCAACCAGGTGACGTTCGACCCGCAGTCGCCCGGCTCCGCGACCCACACGAGTCTCCAGGGCGCCATCGAGACCGGGCTGGCCTGCCCCTCGGCGACGCAGTGCACCGCCGTCGACAACCTCGGAGCCCAGGTGACGTTCAACCCGCGAGCGCCCGGCTCGCCGACGCCGACGCGCGAGAACGGCTTCCACGCCCTGTACCGCGTGACGTGCCCGTCGACGACGCAGTGCACCGCGCTCGACGACGGTGGGGGAGTGGTGACCTTCGACCCGACCGCGCCAGGCTCGCCGAGCAGTGCCACGCTCGACGGTGAGCCGCTGTTGGCGCTGGCGTGTCCGTCGGTGACGCAGTGCACGGCGGTCGACGACCTCGGCGCGCAGGTGACGTTCGACCCGCAGTCGCCCGGCTCGCCGGTGCCGACGGTGGTCGACGGCGGCCAGGCGATGGTCGGCGTGGCGTGTCCGTCGGTGACGCAGTGCACGGCGGTCGATGACGGTGGGGGTGTGGTGACGTTCGACCCGGCCGCCCCCGGCTCGCCGGTGCCGACGGTGGTCGACAGCGGGCAGGCGGTGAACGCGGTGGCGTGTCCGTCGGTGACGCGGTGCACGGTCGTCGATGACGGTGGGGGTGTGGTGACGTTCGACCCGGCCGCCCCCGGCTCCCCGGCGCGGACGGTGGTCGACGGCGGCCAGGCGATGGTCGGCGTGGCGTGTCCGTCGGTGACGCAGTGCACGGCGGTCGACGACGGTGGGGGTGTGGTGACGTTCGACCCGGCCGCCCCGGGCACGCCGGCGCGGACCGCGATCGATCCCGGCCACGGCTTCTCGCTGCCGGGCGTGGCCTGCCCCTCGGCGACGCAGTGCACGGCCGTCAACGAGATCGCGGACGAGCTGACGTTCAACCCGCGGTCGCTCGACGCGCTGACCGTCGCCACGATCGACAGCGGCGGCCACCCGACCGCCGTGGCCTGCCCGTCGGTCACGCAGTGCAGTGCCGTCGACCAGAACGGGGCCGTCGTGACGTTCAACCCACAGGCGCCGGGCTCCCCACGGCACGATCGGACCACGGTCCCGTCCCTGAGCGCGATCGCGTGCCCGTCGGTCACGCGCTGCACGACGACGAGCGGCGCGTTGCAGATCACCTTCAACCCGGGTGCGCCGCAGGCGTCGATCGCCGCCTCGATCGACGCCGGCCGGGCCGTGACGGCGCTGGCCTGCCCGGCCGTCACGCAGTGCACCGCCGTCGACGCGGCCGGGTACCAGGTGACGTTCGACCCGACGGGGCTCGACATCCCGATCCCGACGCCGATCGACAGCGGCCGGCGGATGGTGGGCGTGGCGTGCCCGTCCGCGACCCAGTGCACCGCGGTCGACGCCGCCGGCGGCGCGGTGACGTTCGACCCGCGGTCGCCCGGCTCCCCGGCGTCGACGACGATCGGGAGCGGCGCCGGGCTGACCGGGGTCGCGTGCCCTTCGGCGACCGTGTGCGTCGCGACCGACAGCGCCGGCCGGGTCGTGGAGGGCGATCCGCAGGGCTCCGGGGCCTGGACGGTCGCACCGGTTGCGCAGGCGGCCGGGCTGACCGCGATCGCGTGCCCGAGCGGTGACGAGTGCGTCGTGGTCGACGCGGCCGGGAACGAGGCCACCGGCACGCTCGTCCCCGACACGGTCATCGTGCCGCCGCCGACCACGGTGGTGACCCCGCCGGGGTCGCCGGCGCCGGGGCCGGAGCCGGAGCCGGCGCCGTTCTCCGCGCCGTCGCCCGCGCCGCCGCCGCCCGCGCCGGCGCTGCGCGACCGGATCACGGGGTTGTCGTTGGCGCCGAGCGCGTTCTTCGCGAGTCGGTCCGGGCCGACGGCGGTCAAGGCCAAGAAGAAGTCGTACGGAACGATCGTGCACTACCGGGGCAGCGCGGCGGCTACGACGACGTTCACGGTGTCGCGCAAGGTCGCCGGTCGCCGGCACGGGACGTCATGCGCCAAGCCGAGCAAGGCCAACCGCAAGGGCAAGGCGTGCGTTCGTTACACGCGCGCCGGGAGCTTCTCGCGCAACGACGCCGCCGGCGCGGTCCAGTTCCGTTTCAGCGGCCGGGTCGGCGGCCACGCGCTCAAGGCCGGCGGCTACCGCCTCGATCTCGTGCCGCGCAACAGCGCCGGTGCCGGCGCCCCCGTCACCAAGGCCTTCACGATCAGGAAGGGCTAGCCGGACATGACGCTCAGACTCGACCGACGCCGCCCGCGGGCCGCGCTCGGCCTGCTCGCCGCCGTCGTGGCGTTGGGCGCGCTGGGCGCCCCTGCGGCGGATGCCACGGGCTTCTACTCACCGTTCAAGGGCTCCACGACGGTGACCGGCCAGATCGTCATCGGCGCGACCGGCAGGCCCGCGGCGCGCGCGTGCGTGGTGATCAACGGCTCCCGGGGCTACGGCAACGTCGACGCCGACCGGCAGGGGCGCTTCCGCTTTCGCGACATCCCGCGCGGCCGGTACGTCGTCACGGCGAAGGGCTGCCCCGCCGACAAGTTGTTGTACGTCAACCAGAGCAGCAAGGCCAGGATCTCCGTGTCCGGCCGACGCGGGACGACCACCGCCGCACGCATCACGATCGAGATCGGCGGCTCCATCACCGGCACGGTGACCGACGCGACCACGGGCCGGCCGGCCGACGACGGCTGCGCGTTCGCAGGCCCGGAGCGGGCACCGGTCGTCAAGGGCAGCTACCGGCTCGCGCAGGTGCCGCCCGGCCCGGCGGTCTCGGTCAGCTTCCACGTGTGCAACGGCGGCGACCACGACGCCGACCGCTACCCGTTCACCTCCGTGTACTGGCCGGGAACGCGCGACGCGACCCAGGCCAGGACCGTGGTCGTGCGTGCCGGGCACACCACGACGGGCATCGACATCGCGCTCACGCGGATGGGCCGGATCACCGGCACCGTCACCGACGGCACGACCGGGAAGCCGGTGGCCAACGCCTGCGTCGCGTTCGACGACGGCCTCGGCGCGCCCACGAACGGCCAGGGTCTCCCGTATCCCGGTGCCCGCGGCGTCCCCACCACCAGCGACGGCGAGTTCGACATGCTGATGCCGCCCGGCACCTACGTCGTCGGCGCCTCCGACGACAAGATCTCCAAGAACGTCGCCACCTGCGGCACCGGGCTGTTCTGGTACCCGGGCACGGCCGACCTCGCCGCGGCCCAGCACATCACCGTCACCTCCGGGGCGACGACGTCCGGCATCGCCATCACCACGCCGCCCGGCTTCCTCCACTGAGGCGGGCCTCAGCGGCTCGCCGCACGATCCGTCCGTTCATCGGACGGATCGTGCGGCGAGGGGCGGGACCTAGGACGTCGCGCAGGTGATGTAGCGGCGTGCGGCCCTGACGATGCGGCCCGTGGTCGTCACCGTGCGGATCGTCACCGTGTAGCGCCCCGCGGTCAGGCCGCGGAGGTCGATGGTGGCGACGAGGTAGGCGCCTTGGCGCTTGGCCTTGATCGTCCGGCCGCGGAACGTCACGGTCGCCGAGCGGAGCTTCGGCTTGCCGTTGGCGCGGACGTGCAGCGTGACGACGCGGCGGCTGTGGCTCACGGCGGGGGCGGGCTTGGGTGCCGCCGTCGGCGCGGTGGGGCCGGCGATCGGCACCGTCGACGGTGCTGCGATCGGCACCGTGGACGGGGGCGTGACCGGGAGCGCCGGCCGCGGCGAGATCGCGTCCGCGTCGGTGGCCGCGTTGTTGCCGCCCGCGTCGGTCACGCCGCCGGGAGCGGCGACGCTCGCGGTGTTCGTCAGCGTCCCGTCGGCCGAGTCGCTGATCGCGGCGGTGACCGTGTACACGACCGAGCCGGTCGCGGGCAGGTCGACGGTGTCGGCGATGTCGCCGCTGCCGGACGCCGTGCAGGTGCCGCCGCCGCTGCCGGCGCAGGTCCAGGTGACGGTCAGCGTCGCCGGGAACGTGTCGGTGACCGCCGCGCCGGTGACCGCGGACGGCCCGCCGTTGGTCACGGTGATGGTGTAGGTCGTCGTGCCGCCGGCATCGACCGTCGTGGCCCCGTCGGTCAAGGCGATGCCGAGGTCGGCCTGGACGTCGATGGTGTCGCTGTCGGTGGCCGAGTCGTTGCCGGGCGACGCGTCGGTGATGCCCGCGGGCGCGGTGACCGTGGCGGTGTTGGAGAGCGTGCCGGACGCGCCCGGGCTGACCGTCGCGGTGACGGTGTAGGTGACGGAGCCGCCGGCGGGCAGGTCGACGGTGTCGTTGATGTCGCCGCTGCCGGACGCGGTGCAGGTGCCGCCGCCGGCGCCGGCGCAGGTCCACGTCGTCGTCAGCGACGCCGGGAAGGTGTCGGCGACGGTGGCGCCCGTCGCGCCGGACGGGCCGGCGTTGCTCGCGGTGATCGTGTAGGTCGTCGAGCCGCCCGCCACGACGGACGTGACGCCGTCGGTCTTCGTGATGGAGAGATCGATGCTCGGCTCGATGGTGTCGGTGTCGGTGGCCGAGTCGTTGCCGGGGGTCGGGTCGGTGACGCCGGCGGGCGCGCCGACGTCGGCGGTGTTGGAGAGCGAGCCGGTCGCCGAGCCGCTGATCGTGGCCGCCACGGTGTAGGTGACCGATCCGCCCGCGGGCAGGTCGACGGTGGTGTTGATGTCGCCGCTGCCGGACGCCATGCAGCTGGCGCCGCCCGCGCCGGCGCAGGTCCACGTCCCGGTCAGCGACGCCGGGAGGGTGTCGGTGACGGTGGTGCCCGTCGCGTCGGACGGGCCGGCGTTACTGGCGGTGATCGTGTAGGTCGTCGTGCCGCCGGCGGTCACCGTCGTCACCCCGTCGGTCTTGGTGATCGCCAGGTCGGCGGTTTGCGCGACGGTGTCGGTGTCGGTCCCGGAGTTGTTGCCGGGGACCGGGTCGGTGACGCCGGCGGGCGCGGTGACGGTGGCGGTGTTGGAGAGCGTCCCGAAGGCCGAGGCGGCGATCGTGGCCGACACGGTGTAGGTCACCGAGCCGCCGGCGGGCAGGTTGACGGCGTCGTTGATGTCGCCGCTGCCAGACGCCGTGCAGGTGCCGCCGCCGGCGCCGGCGCAGGTCCATGTCGGGGTCAGCGAGGCCGGGAGGGTGTCGGCGACGGTGACGCCGAACGCGTTGGACGGGCCGGCGTTGCTGGCGGTGATCGTGTAGGTCGTCGTGCCGCCGGCGGTCACCGTCGTCACCCCGTCGGTCTTGGTGATCGCCAGGTCGGCCTGGGCCTGCAGGGTGTCGGTGTCCGTCGCGGAGTTGTTGGCGGGGTCGGGATCGCTGTCGCCCGGGGCCACGGCGACGGTCGCCGTGTTGGAGAGCGTGCCGGTCGCCGAGGCGCTGACCGTGGCCGACACGGTGTAGGTGACCGATCCGCCGGCCGGGAGGTCGACGGTCTCGTTGATGTTGCCGCTGCCGGACGCCATGCAGGTGCCGCCGCCGGCGCCGACGCAGGTCCACGTCGCGGTCAGCGAGGCCGGGAGGGTGTCGGCGACGGTGGCGCCGACGGAGGCGCTGGGGCCGGCGTTGCTGGCGGTGATGGTGTACGTGACCGAGCCACCGGCGGTCGCGGTGGTCACCCCGTCGGTCTTGGTGATCCCCAGATCGGTGGGCACCGCCGCCGAGGCCACCGCCGGAAGCATGGCGAGCGCGACGATCGCCGCGGGGAGGATCGAAAGTAAACGACGACGTCGAGGCATGGCGGGATCCTAGACGAGCCGGCTTCGCCTTCGTCCGGCAGGTCGCGCGCGCCGCCTAGTGTCGTGAGTCGTTGATTCGGGCGCAGGATGCGGGATGCTCGGCCCCGGCTGACGGGCGTCGATGACCGCAGGCTGCCCGCGAATTCACGACTCACGACACTAGCCCAGTCCCAGGACCTCGATCCACCGTCCCACGACCTGCTCGGGCGCGTGCTCGCGTCGCACGTACGCGCGGCACGCGTCGCGCAGCGCGTGGTCGGTCTCGCGCCCGGCCCAGAGCTGCCGGGCGTGCTCGGCCAGCGCGGTCGGGCTGCCGTTCGCGCAGTGGCCGAGGCCGTGGCGGGCGATGACGCCGTCGGGGTCGTGGTTGAGCGTCAGCGCCGGGAGGCCGTGGCTCCAGCCTTCGAGGAGCGTGTTCGGCATCCCCTCGAAGTCCGAGGTGCTGACGATCGCGGTCGCGCGGGCGATGCGGGCGAGCATCGCCGGGCGTGGCTGGGGTCCGAGCACCTGGAGGTTGTCCAGGCGGGCGCCGGCGGCGGCGACCGCGGCGGCGGTCGCGGGCGGGTCGTCGGGCGAGGGGACGCAGACGATGGTGAACGGCGCCTCGGGCACGGCCGCCGCGAGGTCCAGCAGGGCCTGCGGGTTCTTGTAGGTGGCGAGGCGGCCGATCCACAGGAAGCCGTCGGCGCCCGCGCCGGCGACGCCGTCGGCCGCGGGCTGGGCGACGCTGCGGATGACGACCGACCGCCGTCCGAACCGGCCGGTGCAGAGGGCGGCCTGCTCGTCGGTCTGGACGACGATGCGGTGGGCCAGGCGGACGCCGAGGGTGTAGAGGGCGACCGCGGAGCGGCGCTGACCGGTCTCCTCGAAGGTGAAGTCGATCGTGCTCGCGCTGGAGTACACGAAGCGCCGCCGCCGGATCCGCGCGACGGTGCCGACGATCCCGGTCATCGCTCCGGCGGACCGCTGGACGATGGTCCCCGCGTCGGTCCGGGCCAGCCGCCAGACGGTGGCGCCCAGCGTGGCGACCCGCCGTGCCGGGGCGAACTTCCAGCGCGGATGCCACTGCGTGAGGACGTCGACGCCGTCGACCTGCGACGGGAGCCCCGGCGTCTCGTAGGTCAGCAGCGCGACGCGCAGGCCGCGGCCCGCGAGGCCGCGGGCCAGGTGCAGCATCTGGACCTCGGCGCCGCCGGTCGGCCGGTGCCCGGCGGCCAGCGTCGGCCCGGCCCAGGGCGCGTAGAACGCGATGTCGTAGCGAGGCGCACGCACGAGGCGTGACCGTAGGGGATGGCTTGGGAAGATGTCGGGATGCATCCCTGGAACGTCCTCGGCGACGCGCTGGCCGCCCGCGCCCGCGAGGACGGCGACCGCCTCGCCTACGACGACGGGTCGGAGGCGATCACCTTCGCGCAGCTGGCCGGGCGCGCGGCGCGGCGGGCCGGGGCGCTGCGGAGCATGGGCGTCGGGGTCGGCGACCGCGTGGCGCTCGTCCTGCCCGCGGGCGTGCCGTTCGCCGAGCTCTTCTGGGCCGTGCAGCAGCTCGGTGCGGTCTCGTGCGCGTTCAACCCGGCGACCGGCGCGGAGGCCCTGGAGCGCCGCATCGCCGCGATCACGCCGCGACTGATCGTCGACGAGGCGCTCCTCGCGGCCTGGCCCGACGACGCGCCCGCGGTGCCGGCGTGCGCGGAGATCGGGACGGAGGACCTCGCGTTCATCCAGCCGACGTCCGGCACGTCCGGCGAGCCGCGCGGCGCGTGCGTGCGCCACCGCAACGCGCTGGCGTTCCTGCACGCCGCCGGCGAGCGCGGGCAGGTCGTGCACGGCGACGTGATGGTGGCGTGGGTCCCGCCGTGGCACGACTTCGGCCTGGTCCGCTTCGTGATCGGCGCGGTGTACCACGGTGCGAGCTGCCACATCGTGCCGCCGGCGATCGCCACGATCCCCCGCTGGCTGCAGACGATCTCGCGGGTCGGCGCCACGGTCTCCGGCGCGCCGGACTTCTGCTTCCGCCTCGCCGCGCGGATGGTCGACCCGGCGACCGTCGACCTGCGCTCGCTGCGCAACATGACCAACGGCGGCGAGCCGGTGCGGTGGTCGAGCATCGAGGCGTTCGAGTCGCGGTTCGGCGTGCCGGGCGTCGTCCTGCCCGGCTACGGGCTCGCGGAGTGCGCGCTGGGCGTCGCCGGGACGGAGCCGGGAGAGGCCCGCGCGGTCGACGCGCGCGGCAACGTGTCGCACGGGCTCCCGCTGCCCGGGCTGGAGGTGCGGGCGGGCGTCGGCGTGGAGGAGCCCGGCGAGATCCTCGTGCGGGGCGACGCGGTCTTCGCGGGGTACCTCGACGCTCCCGAGGACACGGCCGCGCGCCTGCAGGACGGCTGGCTGCACACCGGCGACAGCGGCTACGTCGACGCCGGCGGCCGGCTGTACGTGCTCGGGCGCCGGCAGGGGATGATCAAGCGCGGCGGCGCGATGATCGCGCCGCGCGAGCTCGAGGAGGCGGCGCAGGGCGTGGACGCGGTGCGCGTCGCCGCCGCGCTGGCCATCGCGGACAGCATCGTCGTGGTGGTGGAGGCCGACGAGGCCGACGCCGTCGCGGCCGCCGTCACGCGCCAGGTCGTCGCGGCCTGCGGCTTCGCCCCCGACCGCGTGCTCGTCACCGGCCGCGGCACGATCCCGCGCACCGAGAACGGCAAGATCCGCCACGCGCGCCTCGCGGCGTTCGTGGTCGCGGCACCCATCTAGCGCTCGTCGCCCCAGAAGGCGTTGACGAACCGCGGGCCGATCACCTCGGGATGGTCCCGGATGAACCGCTCCAGCCAGGCGGCCGTCGCGGCGGCCATGCGGTGCTCGTCGTCGGGGGCGATGGGATCGCCCGTGACGACGACGGCGCGGCCGTCCTGCCAGTAGGCGGCGATCGGGACGACCGGCGCGCCGGTGACCCGGGCCAGCGCGAACGCCCCGCGCGCCAGGCGGACGTCGCGGCCGAACGCGGTGGCCGGGAGCGTCGAGGGCACCTCGTTGGCGTCGACGAGGACGAAGACGAAGCCGGCGGTCCGCAGCGTGCCGATCGCCCGCCGGAAGGCGCCGGCCCGCTGCCACTGATCGGTGCCCACCGGGAGCATCGTCAGCCGCGGCCGCGGGGCGCCGGAGAACTGCAGGACGAGCACCTCGCCGGGCAGCTGCTCGAGCAGCCCGGCGACGGCCGGCATCGGGCCGAGGTGGAACCCGGCGAGCACCAGCGGCGGGCGCAGCGCCGTCAGGTCGGGCAGCGCCAGCGCCGGGTAGGGCCAGGACGCCGTCGGCGAGGCGAGCGCCGCCTCCATCGCGCGCAGCCGCAGCCAGGTCGACCACGTCGCGCCGCGCAGGCGCCGGAGCTCCGCGGGTGGCAGCTCGGGCAGGAAGCGGCGCAGCGCGTCGGTCCCGACGCCGCGGCGCAGCGGCCGCGTGGCCCAGCCCACGGCCGTGGCCGCCCCGACCGCCAGGTCCGGGTGCCGGCCCGCCGCTCGCTGGAGGGTCCGCCGCAGGCCGCGCGCGCTCACGCGGCGCAGAAGTGGTCGACGAGGTGCCCGAAGCTGATCGGACCGGCCGCGAGCAGCGCGTCGGTCGTCGGTCCGGCGAAGCGCTCCTCACAGGCGAGGAGGTACTCGACGACGTCGATCGAGTCGAGTCCGAGCCCGGTCTCGCCGAGCGAGGTCGCGTCGTCGGGCGCCGCGGCACCGAAGCGCCCGGGCCAGCGGTCGAGCAGGACCTCGTGGACGAGCGCGGCGGTGCGAAGGCGGTCGGCCACGCCGCGAGCGTACCGGCGGCGCGAACCCGTTAGCGTCGCGGGCCGTGAAGCGCAGCTCGAGCAGGTCCAAGGACCCGGCCCGCGCCGACGGCGACGGCCGGATCCGCGTCCTGCGGGTCATCGCGCGGCTCAACGTCGGCGGCCCGGCGCACCACGTGACGATCCTGAGCGAGCGGCTCGACCCCGGTCGCTACCGGAGCGTCCTGCTCATCGGCGCGACCGGCCCGGGCGAGGACACGCTGGAGCCGGCCTCCCGCGCACGGGGGATCGACGTGCGCCGCGTGCCGGGCTTCGGGCCGGTGCCGCGCCCGCTCGACGACCTCCGGGCGCTGGTGGCCATCGCCCGCCACGTCCGCCGCTTCCGCCCCGACGTGGTCCACACACACACGGCCAAGGCGGGGATGTTGGGCCGGGTGGCCGCGCGGGTGGCGCTCGGCCGCCGCCCGGTCGTCGTGCACACCTACCACGGGCATGTCCTGCGCGGGTACTTCGGCCCGCGGACCGAAGCCGTCTACCGCGGGATCGAGCGTGCGCTGGCGCGGCTGAGCACGCGGCTGATCGGCGTCAGCGACGCCACGGTGAGCGAGCTCGTCGCGCTCGGCGTCGCGCCGCGGGCGCGATTCACGGCGGTGCCCGTCGGACTCGAGCTTGAGCCGTTCCTGGCGGTCGAGCCCGCGACGGGCGGCCTGCGCGACGAGCTCGGGGCGGGCCCCGAGACCCTGGTGGCCACGTTCGTCGGGCGGCTCGTCGCCATCAAGCGGGTGGAGCTGCTGATCGCCGCGGTGCAGCGGGCGCGGGAGGCGGGCGCCGACGTCCGCCTGGCGATCGCCGGCGACGGCGAGCTGCGGGCGGAGCTGGAGGCCCGCGCGGCACCGCTGGGCGGCGCGGTGCGCTTCCTGGGGTTCCGCGACGACATCGCGGCGCTCGCGGCCGGCACGGACGTCGCGGTGTTGTCCTCCGACAACGAGGGCACGCCGGTGGCGCTGATCGAGGCGGCCGCCGCGGGCGTCCCGGCGATCGCGACGGACGTCGGCGGCGTGGCCGACATCGTCCTGGACGGCACGACCGGCTGGCTCGTGGCGCCCGGCGACCCGGCGGCGCTGGCCGGCGCCCTGGTCGCCGCCGCGGGGGACCGGGCCGGCCTGCGCCGGCGCGGGCTCGCCGCGCGCGAGCACGTACGCGATCGCTACGGCGCGGCGCGCCTGGTCGCCGACGTCGACGCCCTGTACGTCACGCTGCTGGCCGAGCGCGGCGCCGCCCGGGCGCCGCGCGGCTGACCCGCCGCCACCAGCTCGGCGGCTCGCCCGCCAGGGCCACCGCGAAGCCGATCGCCAAGAGCAGCGGCATCGCGTTGCCCGGCGCGGCGAGCCCGTTGATGAACACCAGGTTGACGGCGCCCGCGACGATGGTGCCCAGCAGCGCCGCGCGCGGCCAGGGCGACCCGCCCAGCCCCGGCGGCAGCCGCCGCAGCACGTCGAGGAGCAGGGCCGCCGCGGCGACGAGCGGCAGCAGGCCGAGGAGGCCGAGCTCGGCGAGGATCTGCGCGTAGCTGTCGTGCGTCGGCAGCGCTCCGTAGCGGGGTTCGTGGGCCAGGCTGTAGCGGCTGAACTGGTCGACGCCGACGCCCTGGACGGGATAGTCGGCGAAGGCGTCGAGGGCCATGCGCAGCGCCGCGCCGCGCGAGTCGGTGAAGCGGTCTTCGGCGTCGCTCATCGCGCGCTGCGCCGAGCCGAGCAGCCTGGTCGAGATCGGGCGCGTCGACACCGGCGATCCCGGGCGGTGCTCGGACACCTGGACGTCGTCGATCGTGAGCGTCGCCGGCGAGCGGGTCCACAGCCCGGTGGCGTAGTCGTGGTCCAGCCGCGAGGCGAAGCGCGCGACCACGCGCACCGGCGTCCCCGGGCGGACGTGCGCGACGCCCTGCGCGACGGTGCCGTCGCGCAGGTCCTTCACCGCCCAGTCGACGTCGGCGGGCTCGCGCCCGGCCGCCGTCAGGGTGAGTCGCCACTCGGTGCGCGCGTCGCCGAACGCGTGGGTGAGGAAGAACGCGACGCCCTGCCCGGGGCGCCGCGCGAGCAGCCGGAGCGCATCGGAGCCCGGCGGGTTGGTGAGCACGCCACCGCCGGCGATCGGGCCTTCCGCGGCGGTCGTCCAGCCGGAGCGGTCGACGTCCGCCGCGCTCTGGGCGAGCGCGCCCCCGAAGTCGGCGTCCAGGCGCTTGGATTTGTAGAACGGTGAGACGAACAGCAGCGCGACGAGCGCCGGGAGCGCGACGGCCGCCACGACCGTCTGGCGCCGCGACAGCCGGTTGAGCGGGCTCAGCAGCACGACGGCGGCGATCCCGGCGGCCGCCGCCAGCAGCGATCCACGCGAGTAGGTGAGCACCAGCAGCACGAGCAGCACGGCGGTGACCGCCGCCGCGGCCCAACGCGTGCGTCCGCGCGGGATGATCGCGGCGCAGGCGGCGGGCAGCCCCAGCGCCAGCGCGTACCCGAGGGAGTTGGGGTTGCCGTAGACGCCGTCGAGGCGGTCGGCGCTCCCCGAGGCGGCGTAGACCGCGGCGTGCAGGTCCTTCAGCCCGACGGCCGCGAGCAGGCCACCCGCCAGCACCCCGAGCGTGCCGGCGCCGAGGACGACGAGCAGCCAGCGCGGGGAGGCGTAGAGGCCGACCACGCCGGCCAGCCCGATCAGGACGACGAGCTCGCCGAAGCCCTGCGCGGTTCCGCAGAAGCAGCCGACGGTCGCCGCGTTGAGGATCGTCCAGGCCAGCAGCGCGCCGAGGATGGCCATGAGCGCCGCGACGGCCCAGGCGGGCCGCTCCACGCGGCCCCGGCTCGGCGCGAGGTCCACGACGATGCCCGCGGCGACGAGCACGAGCAGCATGCGGCCGATCGTGACCTGCTGCACGTGGACGTACGTGGGCCAGAGCGGACCGAGGAGGGCGCTGAGGGCCAGGGCGCCCGGGGCCCACCGCCGCCCTCCGGCCGTCACCCGCGTCTCCGCAGCGCGTCCAGCGGCGCCGCCACCGCCGCGACGAGCCGGAACCGCCGCGTGGCCCGGAACGCCGCCCACCGGGCGCGCTCCGCCTCCAGGGCCGCGACCGCGTGCGTGAGCTCGGCGCGCGCGCTCTCGGCCGCAGCGGCGCTCTGCGCGCGCAGCTCCTCGTTCTCGGCGCGCAGGCGCTCGGCCTCCGCGGCCTGGGCCTCGCGGTCCTCGCGCAGCGCCGTGCTCTCCGCGATCGCGCCCGCGTACCGGGCCCAGGACTGCCACTCCGCGCGGACGAGGCGCGCGAGCTCGCCCGCCTGGTCGGGCGGACGCGCGGCGGGACCCGGCCCCCGCTCGCCCAGCCCGCGCAGCACGTCCACCAGCGCGGCGGCGTGGGCCGCGGCGTCGTGGTGGCGGTGGGCGAGCTGGCGGTTGACGGGGCCCATCTCGGGATCCCAGGCCGCGAGGTCGGCGGCGAGGCGCGCGCGGTCGACGGTCAGGTCGGTCGCGGTGCCGCCGAAGCCGTCGGCCTCGAGCGCCGCGTAGGTGTCGGGGGTGACCCAGCCGTCGCCGCCCGCGATCCCGTAGACGTAGGCCGCGCGCCGCCCGGCCATCGCCTCGACGACGCACCGTCCCACGCCGATGACGACGTCGACGTCGGCGATGGCCTGCTCGGGCGTGTGGGTGGGCGCGGTGTGCACGCCGCTAAGCACCGGCTCCAGGCCGGCGTCGTGGCAGGCCGCGACGACCGCCTCGGCCGCCGGGCCGCGCAGGTAGTTGCCCAGGATGAGCGCGCGGCGCGCCACCCGGGGCTGCCCGCCGCGTGCGCCGAAGCGCTTGAGGTCGACGGGCTGGCGCAGCCGGACGACGGGCGGCGGCGAGGCGAGCGCCGCCACGTGGCGGTCGACGCGCTCGTTGAGCACCACGACCGCGTGGCAGACGCCGGGGAGCTGCGGGGGCGACTGCGCCGCGAAGTACTCGGAGTGCGCGATGAACAGGCGCGCGGCGTCCGGATGGCGCTCGGCCAGCGCGTAGGCCGACGACGCGTCCTGGGCCAGCACGGCGTCGCAGGCGTCCGGCAGGCGCTCGGGCGCGGTCTCCACGGAGACGCCCCGCTCCCGCGCGGCCACCGCGATCGCGCCCGCCTGCCCGGGGTGGATGGTGACCTCGTGTCCCAGCCGCACGAGCTCGTCGGCGATGGTCAAGGTGTAGGTCTCGGTGCCCGCGAACGCCGAGAAGTCCTGGAGACCCATGACGATGCGCACGCGGTCATCCTTTCAGGGCGCGCAGGAGCGCACGGACCTCGGTGCGGTCGTCGAACGCGTGGGGGACGCCGTCGCTGCCGAAGAGCGGGCCGGCCGCCTCGCCGCGCTCCAGGACGAGGACGAGGTCGTCCGGTGCGGCGGCGCGCAGCACGACCTCGATCGCCGCGCGCCGGTCGGGCACGACGGCGAGGGTCCCGCCGGCGGTCGCGCGGGCTCCCTCCAGGAGACCCGGCGTGAGCGCGTCGCCCGGATCCTCGAGGCGCCAGCGCTGCGTCGTCAGGACGAGGTGGTCGGAGGCCGCGCGGCCCGCGGCGCCCATGGCCCGGGCCTGGTCGGCGTCGACGATCGACAGCGCCGAGAGCACGACGTGCAGCCGGCCGTGGCCGCCGCGCGCGGCCAGGAGGGCGCGGGCGGCCCGCACCGCGTGCGCGACGCCGTCGGGGTTGTGCGCGAAGTCGACGACCACGTCGAACGGCGCGCCGGCGTCCGTGACGCGTTCGAAGCGCCCGGGCAGCGGCGCGGTGGCCTCGGCGCCGGCGGCGGCCCGCTCGGGGTCGAGGCCGAGCCCGTCGGCGAGCGCCAGCGCGGCCGCGACGTTGAGCGCGTTGTGGAGGCCGTGCAGGCGCGGGCGCAGCGCCCGCACGGTGCCGCCGGCGGCGAATGTCATGCGGCCGCGCCCGTCGCCTGAGGGCTCGGCGCCGAGCACGCGCAGGTCGGCGCCCGCGCTGACGCCGAAGGTCACGACGGTGCCGCCGCGCTCGCGCAGCTCGCGGGCCAGCGCGGCGCCCTCGGGCTGATCGATCCCGATCGCCGCCACGGGGACGGTGGCACCGTCGGCGGAGATGAACGCACGGCGCTTGGACGCTGCGTAGGCCGAGCGCGAGCCGTGGCGGTACAGGTGGTCGTGCGTGAGGTTCGTCAGCACCGCCGCGTCCGGCGACAGCGCGCGGCAGCCCTCCAGCTGGAAGCTCGACAGCTCGGCCACCACGATGTCGCCCGGCTGGTGGTGAACGGCGCTGAGCGGCACGCCGAAGCGCGTGTTGCCCGCGCCGACCGGTGCCCGGCCGGCGGCCGTCAGGATCGTCTCCAGGAGCGAGGTCGTCGTGCTCTTGCCGTTGGTCCCGGTCACGGCGATCAGCGGGCGCGGGTCCAGGAGCCAGCCGAGCTCGGCCTCGTCGAGGACGACCAGCCCGCGGCGGCGCGCGGCGGCGATCAGCGGTGTGTCGAACGGCAGGCCGGGGCTCTTGACGAGCGTCCGCGGTGCGACGGCGGCGTCCAGGAGCGCGGTGCCGTCGCCGCGCGCGGTGACGACGCCCTCGGCGGCGAGGGCGTCGGCCGCCGCCCGCTCGGTCGATCGACCCAGGCCGTCCCAGGCGTGCACGGCACCGCTGCCGTGGGCGAGGAGGGCGCGGACTGCCGCCGTTCCCGCACGCCCCACGCCCGCCACCACGTAGGGGCCTGGAGGCAGCGGCGGCCGCCGGGCGTCGATCAGCGGCGGCCGCTCAGCGGCGAGAGCTCCCGCACGGAGCCGGACGGCGCCGGGATCGAGCTCATCGCCGGGCCTTGCGGGATCGAGCTCATCGCCGGACCGGGGATCGAGCTCATCGCGGCGTCGTCGAGCGAGCCTGCGGTGGTCGGGCGCCGGCGGGGATGGATGGTGACCTCGAATGCTGACACGGCAGCCTCCAGCGTCGTCAGGGGAAAGGATGCGGGATCCTAGTCCTCGTCGGACCGGTATGGGGCGCGTCGCCGTGCCAACGTCCGTCGCGGGTCATCACGCCTTCGCGGATGCGCGCCATGGCGGTCGCCTCGCGCTCGTAGCCGAACGTGAGCGGGACCAGCCCCGGCGCCAGGGCGCGGACCACCGCGTAGGGACCGGTCAAGGCGCCTGAGAGGTCGGCCGTCAGCGGCGTCGAGCCCAGGTCGTCCAGCGCGTCGTCGAGGTCGTCCTCGGGGAAGTGGGGGATGGCGCGCAGGTCGAGCTCGTCCGGCCCGTCGAAGAGGAAGGCGTGATCGGCGCGCCGGCGCGGATCACGGTGCAGGCGCAGGTGGTCGCGCGGGCTGCGGACCAGGTGCGGCGCGGGCGGCGGACCGTCGCCGGGCTCGAAGCGCAGGGCGAGGACGAGCGCCTCGGTCGTCGCGCGCAGCAGCGCCGCCGCCGGGTCCGGGTGGCAGCCGGCCCCGAGCGTGAGGCCTGCGCGCTCGTGCGTCAGGCAGCAGAGCAGGACCGGCAGCGTGTCGAGCGTGAGGTCGACCCACGTCGTGGCCCAGCCGCGGTCGCGCAGGACGCCGGCGAGCCGCCGCGCCTCGGCGGGCACGGTCGCGGGGGCGACGCGCGCGCGACGCGTCCGGCGCAGCCAGGCGACCATGAAGGCGTCGCGCTCGACCAGCTCGCGCAGGGCGCGGCGGCGTGCGTCGTGGACGTCGCGCCCGGCGGCCAGGCCGGAGCTCGTCCACGGCAGGGTGGCGGGCGAGACGGTGAGGTGGACGGTCTCCGCGGGCGCCCAGCGGCGATTCCCGTGGCGGTCGAGCACGGGACTCCAGAGGCGCGGCTCGGTGCCGTCGGACGGCGGGTCGCGGTCGTTGGCGTACAGGTCGCCGGGGTCCAGCGCGCCGGGCAGGTCGCGGCGCGCGGCGGTGACGATCTCGGCTTCGGTCAGGTCGCCGGCGGCGAACCGCTCGGCGCCCTCGGCGTGGGCGACGAAGCGCGCGTGCCCGGCGCTGCCGACGCCCTGCACCAGGCGGTCCTGCGGCGCTGCGACGAAGTTGAGGTTGGCCGGCGCGACCTCGGCGACGCACAGGTGCAGGTCCGCGAGATCGGGCACGACCGGCGCCGGCGCGCCGCTGCGGCGGATCGGGCCGAGCCGGTGGGGGTGCTCGGCTCCGAGCCGGTCGAGATCGGCCGCGCGCAGCCGCCAGGCCGGGCCGTCGCCGGTGAGGTCGACGACGGAGATCTCGGCGCCGTCGCGATCACCGCGCGCGAGCTCCGTGTCGAGCGGCGGCGACCCGTCGGGGACGTCGCCGTGCACGGCGCCGATGCCCTGGGCGAGCAAGGCATAGGTCTCGAGCCGTCCCTGGGGCTCGAGCCCCGCGACGAACGCGCGGATCGCCCGCGTCCGGCCGCGATCCGGCACGGCGGGGGAGAGGACCAGCGCCTCCTCCGCCGTCCAGATCGCCCCGGCGGGCGGGCGACCGGCGAGCGCGGCGGCCACCGCCTCCGCCAGCGAGCTGCCGGGCAGCGGGCGCTCCGGCGCCGCGGCGGGGCCGAGGGCGCCGAGGTCGGCCAGCAGCGTGCGGAGGTCCGCGACGGGCCCGGGCTCGGCCGGTTCCGCGCGCAGGGCCTGCTCGGCGAGGTCCGCGGCGGCCGGCGGGCCGCCCGCGATCGTGACGGTCGCCGCGACGTCGGGCCCGACGATCGCCAGGCCCTCGCCGACCACGCCGACCATCCATCCGGCGCGCAGCGCGGCCATCAGCGACCGACGAGCAGGGCCAGCAGCGCCACGCCCGTGTCGGGCAGGTCCAGGAGCCGGTGGACGGCACCGTCGGCGATCCCGCCGATGGCCCGCAGCGGGAGGTCGCGCTCGGTCGCTGCCAGGTGGGCGTTCTGCATCGCGGCCCCGGCCTCCAGCAAGGCATAGCGGTAGCCGCGCGCGCCGTACTTCCGGCTGGGCCGTGCCAGGTCGGCGGACACGAAGACGATCGGCCCGTCCGCCGCCAGGAGCACCGCGAGCGCGGGCTCGGCCACGAAGAGGTCCAGGACGTCGTCCGGCGCCTCGCCCACGCGGTGCAGCGCACCCGACGCCGGGTCGCTCCACCACAGCCCGGGCTCGGCCTCGCCGGCGGGCTCGCGCAGGAGCACGTGCAGCGCGAGCGGATAAAGGGCGCCGGCCGACGGTACGGTCCCGCTGCGCGGTGCCCCGTCCCCCGGCGGAACGCCGTAGGCGGCGGTGAGGATCGCAACGAGGTCGGCGAGCGTGGCGGGCCGTGGGGGATCCGCGGGGACCGTCGAGCGCCGCCGGCCCGCGAGCCGGGCGATGCCCGAGGGGGCGGGCGGCGGGACGAGCACGCGCCGTGCGGCGGTCGCCGGCGCGAAGGCGCCGCGGGTCAGCTCCGCCAGCTCGGCGTCGCCGATCGGCCGCCCCAGCGCCGAGCCCACCGAGCTCTGGCGGTGCAGGACGCGCCACGCGTGCTCGGCGGGGACCACCGCGCCCTCGGCCACCAGCAGCGCGATCAGCTCACGCGCCGCCTCGCCGTGGACGGCCGCGATCTCCGCCACCGAGCTCTGGCCGTCGCACGCCCCCAGCACCGCCTGCACGAGCGCGACGTCGCCGGCCACCCGCGCCTCGGCCGTCCCCAGCTCGACGACCACCGCGCCCTCCTCCGACCGGACCGTCCCGGCCACGAGCGGCCGCAGCTCGTCGCGCGGGTCGCTCATCGAAGCCTCACGAGGCCGATGCTAGATGGTGGCGCTAGGGTTCTGCCCCGTGCGGATCCTCGTGACCGGCGGCGCAGGCTTCATCGGCTCTCATCTGGCGGGTCGATTGCTGCAGGAGGGCCATGAGGTGCGGATCCTCGACTCGTTCGCCACCGGTCGCCGTGAGAACCTCGCAGTGCTCGACGGCGTCGAGCTGGTCGAGGGCGACGTCCAGAGCTTCGAGCGCGCCCACGCGGCCGTCCAGGGCTGCGACATGGTGCTCCACCAGGCCGCGCTGCCGTCGGTGCCGCGGTCGATCCAGGATCCGCTGACGTCCGCGGCCGTCAACACCACCGGGACGCTCAACGTGCTGCTCGCCGCGCGCGACGCCGGGGCGCGCCGCGTGGTGTTCGCGTCCTCCTCGTCGGTCTACGGCGCGTCCCGCGAGCTGCCCAAGCACGAGGGCATGCCGACCCTGCCGATCTCGCCCTATGCCGTCAGCAAGCTCGCCGCCGAGGGCTACTGCCGCGCCTTCACCGAGGTGTACGACTTGGAGTGCGTCGCGCTGCGCTACTTCAACGTCTTCGGGCCGCGGCAGGATCCGCAGTCCCAGTACGCTGCGGTGGTCCCGCGCTTCATCACCGCGGTGCTCGACGGCCAGCGCCCCCAGGTCTTCGGGGACGGCAGCCACTCCCGCGACTTCACGTACATCGACAACGTCGTCGAGGCCAACCTCCTGGCCCTGACCGCGCCTGCCGCGGCCGGCGAGGCCTTCAACATCGCCTGCGGCGAGCGCTACACGCTCAACGAGCTGCTCGCGACCATCGGCGAGGTGCTCGGCACCGAGGTCGTCGCCGACTACGCCGACCGTCGCCCGGGCGACGTCGCGCACTCCCAGGCCGACATCGCCAAGGCGGGCCGCCTGCTGGGCTTCACGCCCCGGGTCGGGTTCGTCGACGGCATCCGCGCCACGGTCGAGAGCCTGGAGGCCGAGCGGGCCGCCCGGTCGGCGACCGCGGTGTGACGCGCCCGCTCCGGGTCGTCCATGTGCTGGCGCGCGACGCGCTGGCCGGAACCGAGGTGATGATCGCCGCGCAGGCCGGGCGGACCGATCCCGGCGTGCTGCGCACGACCGTCCTGTTCCTCGACCGGCCGGGGCCGATCGCCGCCCGGCTGCGCGCCGCCGGCGTGCCGGTCGTGTCGCTCGGCGCGCACGGGCCGCTCGCGAGCCTGCCCGGCCTGGCGGCGGCGATCCGGCGGGTGCGTCCCGACGTCCTCTGCGGCTACGGCTTCCGGACCGGCCTGGCGACGCGCGTGCTGGGCCGTGCCCTGCGGCCGCGCGCGCGGACGGTGACCGGCATCCGCGGCCTCTACGTGACCGAGATCGAGCGGCTCGACGGGCCGCGCGGGCGGCTGGTCATGGCCGTCGAGCGTTGGACGGCACCGCTCGTCGACGCCTACGTCGCCAACTCTCCGGGCGCGCTGACGGTCCTCGCCGAGCACGGCATCCCCGCGGCCAAGCTGCACCACGTCCCCAACGGCATCGACGCGGCCGACTGGCCGCCGGTCGCCCGTGAGGGGCGCGACGGCGTGCCGGTGATCGCGTGCATCGGGCGGTTCACGGCGGTCAAGCGCCAGGAGGACCTCGTCGCCGCGGTGGCCCTGCTGCGGGCGCGCGGCGTGGACGCGCGCGTCCGCTTCGCCGGCGACGGCCCGATGCTGGCGGCGGTGCGCGCCCAGGTCGACCGCCTCGGCCTCGCCGATCGGGTGACGCTCCACGGCGCGCTGGCGCCCGTGGAGGTCGCCCGGCTGCTGGCCGACGCCGACGTGGCGTGCCTGCCCTCCACGCAGGAGGGCATGCCGGGCGCGGTGATGGAGGCGATGGCCAGCGGCCTGCCGGTCGTCGGGACCGCCGTCAACGGGATCGTCGACCTCGTGCAGGACGGTGCGACGGGCCTGCTCGTCGCACCGCGCGACCCGCCCGCGCTGGCGGCGGCGCTCGAGCGCCTGCTCGGCGACGCGCCGCTGCGCCGGCGCATGGGCGCCGCGGGGCGCGCGCGGGTCGTGGAGGAGCTGTCGCTGGACCGGATGGTGGGCGCCATGACCGCGCTCTACCAGGGGCTCGCCGGCCCGGGGGACGCGCCGTGAGAGGATGTGGCAATGACATCGAATGATCAGCAGCGCTTCGCATTCGGTGAGAACTGGTCGCGCTACCTGGCCGTCGTGGACGACGAGCGCATCGCCGAGGCCGAGCGCTCGCTGCTGGAGATGGTCGGCCGCGACGCGATCGCCGGCCGCACCTGGCTCGACGCCGGATCGGGCAGCGGCCTGTTCTCGCTGGCCGCGCTGCGCCTGGGCGCCGCCACGCTGCGCTCGTTCGACTACGACGCCGACAGCGTGGCCTGCACCGACGAGCTCCGGGCGCGCGCCGGCGATGGTGCGGCCCAGCGGTGGACCGTCGAGCGCGGCAGCGTCCTCGACGAGGCCTACATGAAGGGGCTGGGCACGTTCGACCTCGTCTACTCGTGGGGCGTCCTGCACCACACTGGCGACCTCTGGACGGCGTTCGACCACGCCGCGGCGGCGGTGGCGCCGGGTGGACTGCTCTTCGTCGCGATCTACAACGACCAGGGTCTGCGCAGCCGCGTCTGGCGGATCATCAAGCGCTGGTACAACGTCCTGCCCGAGCGCCTGCGGCTCGCGTACACGATCGCGATCATGGGCCCGCGGGAGCTGCTCTCGCTCCTCAAGAACACGGCCCTGCTGCGGCCCGGGCGCTACGTCCGGAGCTGGACGGACTACCGCAGCGCGCGCGGCATGAGCCGCTGGCACGACATCGTCGACTGGATCGGCGGCTACCCGTTCGAGGTCGCGCGGCCCGCCACCGTCACGGCCCGCGGGCAGGCGCACGGCCTCGTCGTCGAGCGGCTGGTCGAGCGCCGTGGCCTCGGCTGCAACGAGTTCGTCTTCCGCCGCCCGGCGGACTGAGGTCGCTAGTGTCGTGAGTCGCTGATTCGGGTGCAGTATGCGGGATGCTCGGCCCCGGCTGACGGTCGCCGATGACCGAAGGTGAACCCCCGTTCATCGAGGTCAGCGGCGGCCGTCAGGCGGCGGCGAGCGCCCGCAGACTGCCCGCGAATTAGCGACTCAGGA
>DASYBY010000634.1:0-19241 GCA_036500525.1 Baekduia sp.
GTCGATCGCGACGTTGCCGTTGCCGATCACCACCGCACGCTTCACGCTCAAGTCGTACTCGTGATCGGCGGCGTCGGGATGGCCGTTGTACCAGCCCACGAACTGCGTGGCCCCGTGCACACCCGGACGATCCTCACCCGGAATCCCCAACCGGTTGTCATCCGACGTGCCGAGCGCGTAAAGCACCACGTCGTAGCGCTCCAGCAACTCCGCCCGCGTCACATGCTCGCCCAGCCGCACCCCACCGAAGAACCGAAACCCCGGCTTCCTGGCCGTCTTCTCATACACCCGCGTGACGGCCTTGATCTTCGGATGGTCGGGCGCCACACCCGCGCGCACGAGACCGAACGGCGTCGGCAACGCATCGAGCACATCGACCTCGAACCCACCGTTCAACAACTGATCGGCGGCATAGAACCCCGAAGGCCCCGCGCCGACGATGACAGCACGCAGCGGCGCGGTGCTCATCGCGGCGGCGCGTCGGCCGCCAGGGCCCGCCGAACGTACGCGATGTCGTACCAGTTCGAGAGCTTGCGGATCCGCCCGTCCTCGATGTCGAAGACGTCGACCGCCTCGAACTGCACCGTCCGGCCGTCGGCCGTCGTGCCGAGGAAGAGCACCTCGACGGTCGAGGTCCCCTCGGCGGCGATCGTGCGCGTCGGCCGATCCTCGTGCGCCGGCCAGGCGGCGAACAGCGTCGAGAAGAACTCGATGATGTCGTCGACGCCGACACGCGGGCGCGTCCCGACGGCCAGCATCGTGGCGTCGGGATGCCAGAGCGTGCGCATCAGCTCCCAGTCCTCGGTGTCGAGGCAGCGGAAGTAGGTCGGCAGCAGCTCGTCAGGCGTCATCGGCGTCGCTCGCTTCGGTCACGGTCCACGGCAGGCAGACTATCAAGCGGTCGGTAGATAAACCACCGCCGCCGACCACCCGTCCGAAGCGATAGCCGAACGACCGGTTGCTTGTTTTCACGACAGCGGTCAGACATGCTGCAGAGATGGCAAGTCGAGCGGCGACGGACAAGAGCGGCACCGAGGCCAACGGAGGACGGCACGAGCGCAAGCGGCGTAGGGAGGATGAGGTCCTGGAGGCATCGATCTCGACGTTCCACGAGCAGGGCTACGCCGGGACCTCGGTCGAGGACATCGCCAGCCGCCTCGGGATCCTCAAGGGCTCGCTCTACCACTACATCTCCTCGAAGGAGGATCTGCTCTTCAAGATCGTCTCCGAGGTGCACGCAGACGTCCAGCGCATCCTCGACGAGTCGCTCGGACGGACCGACCTGAGCCCGATCGACCGGATCGCGCTCTACGTCCGTAGCCAGGCGATCTACAACGCCCGCCACATCACGCGGATCTCGGTCTACTACCGCGAGGTCGACCGCCTCGGCGACGAGCGCCGGGCCGTGATCCGCCGCCAGCGCCGCGCCCAGCACGACATGGTCACCCAGCTCCTGACGGAGGGCCAGGAGTCCGGCGAGATCGACCCGTCGATCGACCCGAAACTCACCAGCCACTGCGTCTTCGCCACCCTCGTCTGGCTCTACACCTGGTACAAGGAAGGCGGCGCGATCACCGAGGACCAGGTCGCCGACTGCTGCGTCGGCTTCGTCCTCGGCGGGATCGCGCACCCGGCCGGCCTGCCGACGGCGCCGGCCCCGGAGTAACTAGCTCGCCGGCGTCCCCGGCTCCCACTTGCCGCCGACCGCCTTGTAGGGCCGGGCGATCTCGACGAGCACGCCGTGCGCCGACTTCGGCAGCACCCACGTCCACTCCTGCCACGGCACGTCGGGGTCGCCGTAGGTGTTGTCGACGTCGACCGCGAGGCCGGAGTCGGCGAGCTTGCGGGCGGCGCCCGGGACGTCGTCGGTCGTGAAGCAGATGTGGTGCACGTGCTCGCCGTGCTTGGCCAGGCGACGGCCCAGCGGCGTCTCGGGCGCCGGCTCGCAGAGCTGGATCTCAGCGCCGTGGTTGGAGACGAACGTCACCCAGCGCATGGCGTCGTCGCCGCCGGTGAAGTCGTCGTACCGGACGATCGGCTCCTCGAGCTGGCCCGCGTCGAGCACGCTCAGGATCTTCCGCCAGTCCTCGACCGCCTTGTCGAGGTCCTGCACCAACAGGCACACGTGGGCCATGGGTCCGCTCGGCATGTTTCTGCTCCCTCTTCGCTTGATACCAACCAAACGCACGATAGATTACCGGGGAGTCCACCGTCGCCGTCGATGCGACCCGCACAGGAGAACACCATGAGCACGCCCACGCTTCCCACCGGCCTCAGCTTCGAGCTGACCGAGGAGCAGCAGATGTTCCAGCGGTCCGTCCGCGACTTCGTGAACCAGGAGCTGCCCAAGGACTACTGCCGCGAGGTCGAGGCCCGCGAGGAGTTCCCCTGGGACCTCTGGAAGAAGCTCGTGGACGCCGGGTTCACCGGCGTCGGCGTCGACGAGCAGTACGGCGGCCAGGGCGGCGGGATCATGGAGCAGGTGATCCTCGACGAGGAGCTGTCGCGCCACCTCGCCGGCCTGTACTGGCTGGTCGGGATCACGCTCTTCGACGCCAAGGCGATCGCCACCGTCGGCACCGAGGCCCAGAAGGACCGCTTCCTCCCGAAGATCGCCGCCGGCGAGATGATGTGCGCGATCTCGCTGACCGAGCCCGACGGTGGCACCGACGTCTTCGGCGCGATGAAGACCAACGCGAAGAAGGTCGACGGCGGCTGGGTCGTCAACGGCACCAAGATCTGGTCGACCTTGGCCCACGTGGCCGACCGCCTCTTCCTGGTCGCCCGCACGTCGACCGGCAAGCGCCCGCACGAGGGCGTGACCGTCTTCCTGTGCGACGCCAAGAGCCCGGGCGTCACCGCTACGCCGATCCCCAAGCTGGGCATGCGTGCGCTCGGCAGCTGCGAGGTCGTCTTCGAGGACGTCTTCATCCCCGACGAGGACGTCCTGGGCGAGATCGACCGCGGCTGGGTCATCCTGGCCGAGACGCTCAACAGCGAGCGCATCATGAACGGCGCCAACTGCTCCGGCGCGCTGCAGGGCGTCCTGGACGACATGGTGTCCTACAGCAAGGAGCGCATCGTCTTCGGCAAGCCGCTCGGCCAGATGCAGGCCGTGCAGCACATGATCGCCGACACCTACGCAGGCCTGGAGATCTCCCGCCTGCTGACCTACCGAGCGGCGTGGCTGCAGTCTCTCGGGCGCTCCTGCGGTGTCGAGTCGACGATGGCCAAGCTCGTCGCCTCCGAGCACTGCTTCGCCGGCGCGGACCGCGGCATGCAGGTCCTGGGCGGCTACGGCTACGCCATGGAGTACGACATGCAGCGCTACTGGCGCGACATGCGGCTCTACCGCGTGGCGCCGATCAACAACGAGATGGGCCGCAACTTCCTGGCCGAGAGCCTCGGGCTCCCCCGCTCGTTCTGAGGGGGAGCTCCTCACCTTTTATCTACCGATCGGTTGGTGTAGGGTCGCGACGCCATCAGGTTGTCGGAGGAAGGGAGAACGTCGTGTCGCAGGTCGAAGCGCCCGCCGCGCAGAGCGTCCGGGCGGTCACCGAGGAGGAGGTCGCCTTCTACCGCCGCAACGGCTGGGTGCACCTCAAGGGGCTGTTCACCCCCGAGCTGACCGCGGAGGTGCTCGTCCGCGTCAAGGACAAGATGGGCGAGCGTGCCTCCGCCGACCTCGGCGACAATCGCGCGGCGATCATGTCGCCCGAGCTCGCGGCGCTGTGGCGCAACTGGCAGTACCCGGCCAACGAGGACGAGTGGTTCCGCGCGCTCGCGCAGTCGCCGCAGATGGCGGCCGTCGCCAACCGCCTGTGGGGCGAGGCGCGCGGTGTCCGGTTCTGGTCCGACACCGTGATGTGCAAGATGCCGGCCAGCGAGGGCGGCTCCAAGACGCCCTGGCACCAGGACTTCCCGTACCACGCGATGGACCGCCAGGGCAATGCCAACATCTGGGTCGCGCTCGTCGACGTGCCGCCAGAGATGGGGTCGATGCGCTTCCTCAACGGCTCGCACCGCGCCGGGCCGATGGGCCGCGTCATCCAGCGCACCGACGGCATCGACCTGCTCGACATGTATCCCGAGCTGGCGGAGGAGTATGAGATCTCCGAGCCACTGCATCTTGCAGCCGGCGACGCGACAGTGCACAACCTGTGCACGATCCACTACGCCGCCCAGAACGACACCCAGGATCCGCGCTGGGCCTACGTGACCGGGATGTTCCCGGCCGACGTCCTCTACACCGGCGCACAGCAGCGCCGGACCGACGACCTCGACCTGAAGGTCAACGAGCCCTACGACCACCCGCGGTTCCCGTTGCTGGTGGCACCGACGATCGCGTAACACCACGCCGCGCCGGTCCGTGCTCGTCGCGGTCGCGATCCTGAGCGCCGGCGCGGTGCTCACGATCTTCGACACGACGATCGTCAACGTCGCGCTGGACACGCTGGGCGGTGACCTCGGGCTCACGGTCACCGCCACGCAGTGGGTGAGCACGGCCTACCTGCTCGCGCTGGCCTTCGCCGTCCCCACGACCGGCTGGGCGACCGGCCGCTTCGGCGCCAAGCACGTGTGGGTCGGCGCGCTGACCGTGTTCATCGGCGCCTCGGCGCTCTGCGGCGCGGCGTGGTAGCCGGGGAGCCAATCACCATCGCTCGCTCGCGGTCGTGCTGGCCACGAGCATCGCGGACGCGGTGCCTACCGCCGCCGGCCCGGCCGGCCTCGCCGCGCTGCACGCCCTCTCCCCCGCGGCGCGTGCCGCCGCCGCGGACGACCTCGCCGGCGCGTTCGCGACCGGCTACTGGATCCTGCTCGGCCTGACCGCGCTCGCGCTCGTCCCGGCGGCCTTCCTGCCTAGAACCCGAGCGACCGCCCGACGATCTCCTTCATGATCTCGTTGGTGCCGCCGTAGATCCGTTGGACGCGCGAGTCGCGCCAGCGCCGGGCGACCTCGTACTCCTCCATGTAGCCGTAGCCACCGTGGAGCTGGAGGCAGCGGTCCAGGACGCTGAACTCGAGGTCGGTGGTCCAGTACTTGGCGCCGGCCGCCTCGGCGTCGGACAGCTCGCCGTCGACCTGGGCCTGGATGCAGCGGTCGACGTAGGTGCGGGCGATCGCCACCTCCGTCGACAGCTCGGCCAGCGTGAAGCGATTGGCCTGGAACTTGCCGATCGACTGGCCGAAGGCCTGGCGATCCTGCGCGTACTCCAGCGTGATCTCCAAGGCGCGCTCGGCGTTGGCGATCGCGGTGACCGCCATCGACAGCCGTTCCTGCGCGAGGTTGCGCATCAACATGCCCAAGCCCTTGCCCAGCTCGCCGAGGACGTTGGCCTCGGGGACGCGGACGCTCTCGAAGAACAGCTCGGCCGTGTCCTGCCCCTTGCGCCCGAGCTTCTCCAGCTTGCGGCCGCGCTCGAAGCCCTCCATCCCGGCCTCGACGACGAAGAGCCCGAGGCCGTCGACGCCGTCGCGGCGCACCTGGGCGGCGACGACGACGAGGTCGGCCTGGATGCCGCTGGTGACGAACGTCTTGGAGCCGCTGAGCGCCCAGTGGTCGTCCCGCCAAGTGGCGGTCGACTTGATCCCCCGCAGGTCGGACCCGGTGCCGGGCTCCGACATCGCGATCGCAGGCACGATCGAGCCGTCGGTCACCCCCGGCAGCCACCGCTGCTGCTGCTCGGGCGTGGTCAGCTCGATCAGGTACGGCGCGACGATGTCGTTGGTCAGCGAGAAGGCGTCGGTCGCCGCCCCGCTGCGCACGACCTCCTCGTCGAGCACGGCGTTGAAGCGGAAGTCGTGCAGCCCGGCGCCCCCGAGCTCCTCAGGGGCCGAAAAGCCGACGAAGCCCTGCGCCGCCGCCTTCTTCCAGAAGTCACGGTCGATGATGCCCGCCGACTCCCAGCGCTCGCGGTGCGGGACCGCCTCGCGCTCCAGGAAGCCGCGGACCGACTCGCGGAACGCGTCGTGCTCGGGCTCGAAGATCGTGCGACGCACGCGCCTCAGGCCTGGCGCTCGACGGCGGGACCCGGCTGCGCCGGCGGCTGCTGCGCGTGCGGCGGCTCGGCCGCCAGCTCGCGGGCGGCGACGAACCCGAAGGCCATCGCCGGGCCGAGGGTCGCCCCCGGGCCGGCGTACTTGGTGCCCATGACCGACGACGACACGTTGCCGGTCGCGTACAGGCCGGGGATCGCCGAGCCGTCCTCGCGCAGGACGCGGGCATCGGGGTCGGTGACGAGCCCGCCCTTGGTCCCGAGGTCGCCCGGCGTCAGCGCGAACGCGTAGAACGGCGGCTTGGAGACCTCGCCCAGGTTGGGGTTCTTGTAGGACGGGTCGCCGTAGTAGCGGTCGTACGCCGACTCGCCGCGATGGAAGTCGTCGTCGACGCCGGTGCGGGCGAACCCGTTGAAGCGGTCGCCCTCGGCGCGCAGCGCGGCCGGCGGGACCCCGATCTTCCCGGCCAGCTCCTCGAGCGTGTTGCCGACGTGGGCGATGCCTTCCTTGAGCCACAGCTTCGGCATCGGAGAGCCCGGCAGGTGCCCGGCGATCACGTTCCGCTTCCAGGCGCGATCGTCGATGATCATCCAGGCCGGGATGTGCGAGACGCCGGTCTGGTGGCCGGCCAGCTGCTGCTGGCAGAACACGACGTAGGGCGTGGCCTCGTTGACGAAGCGCTTGCCGGCGCCGTTGACGATGAACTGCCCGGGGAACTGGCGGTCGGCGACGAGGCCGACGAGCGTGCCGTCCGGCGCGGGCATGGTGGGCATCCACCACGCCTCCTCCATCAGGTCGGTCTGCGCGCCCAGCTCGACGCCCAGCTTGATGCCGTCGCCCTCGTTGGTCGCGCTGCCGAGGCTCCAGTCGTGGTCGATGCCCGGCTGGTGCTGCTTGCGCATCTCCAGGTTGTGGTCGAACCCGCCGCTGGCCAGGATCACGCCGCGGCGCGCCTCGAGCCGCAGCGGGCGGCCGTTCTGGGTGGCCTCGACCCCGACCACCCGCCCGGAGGCGTCGGTGATCAGCGCGGTCATCGGCGTCTCGCGCCACAGCGGGATGCCGTTGTCGCGCAGCGCCAGGCGCAGCCGCGTCGCGAGCGCCTGGCCGCTGACGCCGATGCGCTCGCCGAGCACGCGCGCCCGCGCGATGCGCCACGCGAGCTTGAGGAAGATCTTCTTGTGGAGGATGCCGCCCCACCGGTAGGCGAGCAGCTCGTGGAGGTCGACGGACGTGATCCACGCGCCGAGCGGCAGCTGCATGCGCTTGACGCCGGGGTGCAGGTAGGGCAGCTCTTCGCCGAGCAGCCGCTTGTCGATCGGGCGCGCCCAGATGCCGCGTCCGAGCGGGTTGCCGCCCTGCTCGGGGTGGTAGTCGGCGTAGCCCTTGATCCAGAAGAACCCGTCGGCGAGGTGCGGGCTGACGCCCTCGAGGAACTGGAGCATCTTCGGCCCCTCCTCGACGTACCGCTCGATGCGGTCCAGCGGTACGCGGTCGCCGGCGAGCCGCTCGACGTAGGCGACGATCTCCTTGGGGTCGTCGCGCTGGCCCTCGCGCAGCAGCGCGGGCGCGTTGGGCACCCAGGCGCCACCGCCGGAGCGCGCGGTCGAGCCGCCGAAGAACTTGCTCTTCTCGATGACCACCACGTTGAGGCCCGCAGCCTTGGCGGTCAGCGCGGCGACCATGCCGCCGCCGCCGGATCCGACGACCACGACATCGACCTCGACCGTGTTCGGCGTCGTCTCAGTACCAGCGCTCATCATCGCTCCTCGGAGATCGGTCCCACTGAAATTCTACCCACCGGACGGTTGATAATACCGTCCGGGCGTCACCCGACGCGCGCCGCCGGGTCGACGACCGGACCGCGGCCGCTGCGGTACGCGCCGAGCAGCTCGTCGATCTCGGCGTCGGTTGGCTCCGGCACGCCGAGCGCCTGCCAGAGGCGCATCGTCGACACCAGAAAGGTGATGAACGCGGTGTATTCCACGACCGTGCGCGCACCCTGGCGGGCGACCATCGCCGCGAACGACGCATCGTCCACCGTCCCGCCCGCGACCTGGCGGATGTAGTGCGTGAGCTGGCGCTCGCCCTCGTCCAGCCCCTCCTCGCGCCCGCGCCACAGCGCCTCGATCGCCTCCAGCCGCACGCCGACCGCGATCGCGTCGGGGATGTGGAGCGCGAGGATGGCGTTGTAGCCGAAGTCGACGCTGAGGACCATGTCCACCAACTCGCGGTCGGCGTCGGAGTACGTGCCCCGGACCTGGCCCATCCGCATGAACTTGCCCAGCTCGGCGATCGTCGCGGCCATCTGCGGGCTGTTGAGCAACGCCCCGAAGTACCGGTCCGAGTTGGACGGCGCGTTGGCCCACAGCTTGGCCTGGCGCTCCATCACGCGGTCATAGGTCGGGTGATCCTCGGGCGGCAGGTCGGCGCGCTCCGGGCGGGCGGGGAGGCGGTCGGGCATGTCAGGCGTCTCGGCCGAGCTCGGCCATCAGCGTGTCACGCAGACGGAACTTCTGGACCTTGGTCGACGACATCGGCCACTCGGTCACGAACCGCACGTACCGCGGGATCTTGAACCGCGCGATCCGCCCATTGCAGAAGTCCTTGACCTCCCGCTCGGTCAGCCTCGCTCCGGGCGCCAGCTCGATGAACGCCGCGGCGACCTCGTCGTACTTGTCGTCGGGGACGCCGACGACCTGGGCGAGCTTGACGCCCGGCTGCGTCGCCAGGAACGACTCGACCTCGAGCGCCGAGACGTTCTCGCCTCCCACCTTCAGCACGTCCTTGAGCCGGCCGTGGAACAGCAGGAGGCCGTCGGCGTCCAGCGAGCAGTGGTCGCCCGTGTGGAAGTAGCCGTCGGCGTCGATCGACGCGGCGGTCTGCCCGGGGTCGTTGAAGTACCCCGCGAACAGGCAGTCGCCGCGGACGACCAGCTCGCCCCGCACGTCCGGAGCCACCGTGGCGCCGGTCTCGGGGTCGATGATCTTGGCCTCCCACCCGGGCAGCAGGTGCCCGCAGGTGGTCGTCCGCTGCTCGAGCGTGTCGTCGAGGCGGCTGTAGGCCAGCGTGCCGCACAGCTCCGTCATGCCATAGGCGCTGATCAGCGTCGCGCCCGGGAGGGCGTCCTGGATCTGGCGCTGGATGTCGGGCGGGCTGACGTTCGTGATGACCCGGACCTGCTCCAGCGTCGCTTGCGCGAACCGCGGGTGGTGCAGCAGGCTGAGGGTGATCGTGGGGAAGAGCGGATAGAGCACCGTCGGGCGGTGCTCCTCGATGAGGTCGAACGCCTCGTCGGCGTCGAAGTGCCCCTGGCTGATGAACGTGCCGCCGCGATGGAACACCGCGGTCATCAGCAGGATCGCGCCCATGTGGAACATCGGCAGCGGGTCCCACCAGCGGTCGCCGGCCGGGATCGCGAAGCGCTCGGCGATGTTGCCGGTGTTGGTCACGACCGCGACGTTGGTCTGCAGGCAGCCCTTGGGCTTGGCCGTCGTGCCCGACGTGTACATGATCAGCAGCGGGTCGTCGCCGTCGGGCGCGTCGTCCGGCGTGACCTCCGGCTGGCCGGCGGCGAGGTCGCGCAGCGCGTGGGCGGCGAGCAGGCCCGGCGCCTCGCGCTCGCTGACCAGCGCGACCGCGCCCAGCTCCGGCGCCCGCGGCAGCGCGAGGCGCTGCGGGTCCGGCGCCTCCTTCAGCCCGGGCAGCGCCTCCCACAGCAGCGCCTTGAAGTCGACGTGGTCGTCGACCGCGTCGGTGGTGAAGAGCGCCTTGAGCGCGCCGTCGACGCAGACGTGCTCCAGCTCGACCGACTTGAACCGGGTGTTGATCGGGACCGCGGCCGCGCCGATCATCGCGCCGCCGATCAGCAGCTCGACCAGCTCGGGGCAGTTGGGCAGCAGCATCCCGAAGCGGTCGCCGCGCCCGACCCCGAGCGCCCGCAGCTCCTTGGCGCGGGCCGCGCCGCGGTCGACCAGCTCGCGGTAGGTGAGCCGCCGGCCGGGGAACGCGAGCGCCACGGCGTCGGGGCGCGCGGCGGCGACGGACCGCAGGAGCCCCGCGTAGGTCGTCGCGGACTGCTCCTGCTCGGTGGGAAGGCCGTGCGTTTCGGTGCTCATGGGAGGCGAACCGTATCTGATCAAGCGACCGGTTGGTAGATCTCGCGCCCTGCCGCGACGGCGGCGTGGCGCATGGCCAGGTAGGAGAACGTGACCGCCGGAGCCAGCGTCACCCCCGGTCCAGGGTAGTGGCGCCCCATCACCGACGCGCTGGTGTTGCCCGAGGCGTACAGGCCCTCGACGGCGGTGCCGTCCTCGCGCAGCACGCGGCCCTCCGCGTCGGTCACCAGCCCGCCCTTGGTCCCGAGGTCGCCGGGGTAGAGCGCGGTCGCGTAGAACGGGGCCTTGGCCAGCGGCGCCAGGCACGGGTTGGGCTTGACCCGCGGATCGCCGTAGTACGTGTCGTAGGCGTTCTCGCCGCGGTGGAAGTCCGCGTCGACGCCGGTGTGCGCGAAGCCGTTGAAGCGCTGCACGGTCTGCTCCAGCGTGGCCGGGTCGATCCCGCAGATCCGCGCCAGCTCGGCGATGCTCGACGCGCGCTTGAGGTAGCCGTTCTCGACCAGCGCCTTGGGCGTGATCCACGGGAGCATCGTCCCGAACGGGTAGCGGCGGCGGTAGGTCGTGTCGAAGATCAGCCACGACGGGATCGCGGGCGTCTCGCGGTGGCGCGCGTACATGTCGTGCACGGCCTCGACATAGGACTTGGCCTCGTTGAGGTACCGGCGGCCGGAGCCGTCGACCATGATCGACCCGGGCTTGGAGCGCTCCGAGACGTGGAAGATCGCCGGGCCGCCGGGCATCAGGCTGCTCGGCCCGCCCCACACCTCGTCCATGAGCGCGGTCGCGCCGCCGGCCTCCTGGCCGAGGCGGATGCCGTCGCCGAGGTCGAACCGGCTGGCCGAGGTCCAGGCCGCCTGCGCCGGGTCGGGGTGGTACTCGCCGCGCATGTCGTCGTTGCGCGCGAAGCCGCCGGCGCCGAGCATGACGCCCGCGCGGGCCTGGATCCGCAGCACCGTGCCGTCGGCACGCTCCACGACGACGCCGGTGACGCGGTCGCCCTCCTGGACGAGCTCGACGACGCGGGTGTTCAGCGCGACCGGCGTGCCCTGGCCCAGCACCGTCTGCAGGAGCTGGGAGACCAGCGCGCCGCCGCCGCCGACGAGCCGCTCGCCGCGGGCGCGGGAGATCACGTGGTGGGCGAAGATCCGCGCGTACCGGGCGGCGCCGGGCAGCGTGCGCCGTGCGAGCGTGACGCGCGAGACGTCGAGCGTCCCGAGCGGCATGTTGCGCGGGAAGACGCGCTTGGGCAGGCGCTCGGCCCAGACGCCGAGGCGGTGCGTGTCGAAGATGACCGACTCGATGCCGCGCCCGTCGACCGAGGCGCCCGGGTAGTCGGGGTGGTAGTCGGGATAGCCCGGCGTGCGGCGGAAGCGCATCCCCTGGCCCTCGAGGAACGCGATCGCCTCGGGCGCCCGGTACACGAACGCCTCCTTGCGCTCGCGCGTCGTCGACGGGCCGGCGTCGCCGACCAGGGCCTCCAGGAACTCCAGCGCCAGCTCCGGCGTGTCGCGCACGCCGTCGGCGACCATCCACTTGTTGGCCGGGATCCACATGCCGCCGCCGGCGAACGCGGTCGAGCCGCCGACCAGGTCGCCGCGCTCCAGCACGATCGGATCCAGCCCCGAGGCCCGGGCGGTGATCGCGGCGGTCAACCCCGCCGCCCCGCTTCCCACGACGACGACGTCGGCAATGCGATCCCAGTCGGACATCTCGATCTCCAGCTCGTGACGGCGGCTCGACCGGGGGCGCGAGGTGCGACACTTCCACCAACCGGTCAGTCGATTCTTCGCGCATCATAGCTCGCGCGAACCGTTCCGGCACAAGGGTTGCGGGGGTGCCGCCGGGTTCAGGACTTCGCGGCGGCGGCGCGCGTGGCGCGGCGCTTGGGCGCGGCCGGCGCCGCCATCCCGCCGCGCACGCCGTCGACCACGAACTTCGCGCAGAAGTCGGCCAGGCCCTTGGCCGAGACGTTGCCGCCCGGCTTGTACCACGTGTACATCCACAGGATCGTCGCGAACATCGACTTCGCGGCCAGGCGCTCGTCGAGGTCGGCGGGGATCTCCCCGGCCTCCTTGGCCTCCTGGAGGACCCGGATGGCGGCCTGCTCCTGCGCGCGGCGGCGCTTGCGCACCTCGGACAGGCGCTCTTCGCTGAGCTGCTCGTAGTCGTGGTAGTACACGCGCATGCGCTTGATGTTGTGCGCGTTGTAGTCGACCTGGGCGCGGACGTAGGCGGCGATCCGCTCCAGCGGGGTGCCCTCGTCGGCCAGCAGCACGTCGTCCATGACCTTCTGGACCTCGTCGTGCACCGCTTCCACGATCCGCACGAGCAGATCTTCCTTGGAGTCGATGTAGTAGTAGAGGCTGCCCTTGAGGATCCCGACGGCCTGCGCCACGTCCTCGACCGAGGTGGCCGAGTAGCCGTTGGCGTGGAAGATGTCCACGGAGGCGTCGAGGATCTCCGCCTCCCGAGCGGCGCTCCGTCCCGTCCGACCGTTTGTTGCGCCTTGCTTGGTCGCATTGCTCTTGGGACGCGCTCGGGCCATCCGGGCATTCTCGCAGACTCCGCGCAGCAATTGCGAGCGACCGCTCAATGGCGGGGAGCGGCCGAGCCTGCCGGGCGATGGTAGTTTCTGCCAATCGTTTGGTACTAACTCGACAGGAGAGCCGATGCTGCGCCCCACCGTCCGGCCCGAGGACGCCGAGCCCGTCCGGATCGCCGGACTCGACAAGTTCACCGGGCCCACGACCGTCCGCGGGATCAACCTCGCGCTCGACACCGACGGCCTCCAGGTCAATGCGCTCACGTTCGACGAGGGCGTGCGCTCGCGCCCGCACGCCCACGACTTCGATCAGGTGCTGCTGTTCACCCAGGGCCCGGGCGTCATCGCGGTCGGCGACGGCCCCGATCAGCTGGTGGAGGCGGGGAGCTTCGTCATGCTCCCCGCCCACGTCCCCCACATGCACGGCGCGCCCGAGGGTGGCCGCGCGGCGCACATCTCGCTGATGCCCAAGGGACATACGAATTTCTTCGACTGCGCGATCCCCGACGAGTGGCGCCGCTGGCGCGAGGACTAGGCGACGGGCGCCAGCGCCGCGAGCAGCGCCGCGGCCTCCGGATCGTCCGGGCCGCGGGCGCCCGAGCCGAAGAGGAGCAGATCGGCGCCGTCGACCAGCCGCAGGAGGTCGACGAGCCGCCCGGGGTCCGCCGGCCGCTCGAGCCCGGCCGTGGTGAAGCGCACGTGCTCGCGCAACGTCTCGCTCGGACGGCGCTCCACCCGCGCGGGCGGCACGGCGTCGCCGGCGTCGTAGGCGGCGTCGAGCTCCCACAGCAGCGACGGCAGCCAGGCGATGCCGAAGCCGCTGAGCACCAGCCGCAGCCCGGGGTGGCGCGCGAACACGCCTTGGGCGACCAGGCTCGTGAGGTGCGGCTGCGCGGCGTGGATCCACGCGCGCTCGGCCTCGTAGGCCGACAGCGGATGGCCGATGCGGCTCAGCCCCTTGTTGGCGCCCGTGTAGGCGCCGCCGGCCTGCAGCAGCACCGGAAGCCCGTGCTCGGCGGCCGCCCCGTAGAGCGGGTCGAGCGACCGGTCGCCGAGCAGCGCCTGCGGATAGCCGAGCACGACCTGGGCGGTGCGCTCGTGGGCGCCGAGACGCTCGATCTCCTGGGCGGCGAGCCGCGGGTCCCGCGTGCTGACGAGGATCGACGCCCGCAGGCGCTCATCGGCGGGCAGCCACTCCTCGACCGTCCAGTCGTTGATCGCCCGCGCCAGCTCCGCCGACCAGCGCGCGCTGGCCAGGCCACTGACCCGCGGCGCGACGGTCGGGTTGAGGACCGCCTCGTCCACCCCATGGCGGTCGAGCGCGGCGGTCGCCTCGGCCGGCGTGCGCAGCGCGGCCGCGGACGGGTCGGTGCCGGGCCGCTCGTAGAGCGTCCCGGGCAGGACCCCGCCCCACTCCGCGCTGGAGGTGGCGTTGGTGCTGACGTTGCGCCCGCCGTCGGCGGCGATGCGGAAGTAGCCGCGCCACGAGGGCGACAGCCGGCCGGCCACCGCCGCCAGCGTCGGGCGGGTCCGCAGGTCCCAGTCGATGTGCCGGACGTCGCTCACGGTCTCACGCTCCTCAGGCATAGACGGCGATCTCGTCGCCTTCGCGCTGCACGTCGTAGACGGCGACCCGCAGCCGCTGCGGATCAGCCAGGCAGCGGCCGGTGTTCAGGTCGAACTCGTAGTGGTGCCACGGACAGCGCAGCACCTGGCCCTCCATGCCGAAGCGGAACTCGCCGACCGGCGACTCCACGTTGGTCCCGCCGAGCGGGCCGGCGTCCAGCGGCGCGCGCTGGTGCGGGCAGCGGTTGTAGATGGCGTACAACTTGGAGTCGACGTTGAGCACGGCGATCTCGCGCTTGCCCATCGTCACGACCTTGCGCGTGCCGGGCGGCAGCTCGGAGGCGGGGAACGCGACGCGCCGCCGCGTCTTCGTCGGGCTCATCGCGCGCCCGCCGTCGGCACCAGCGCCTCGTCGAGCCGGAAGAGCTCCCGCGGGTTGCTGTACAGGATCTTCTCCTTCCACTCGTCGGAGAAGCCCTTGAGCGCGTAGTCGGGGCTGTCGAAGTCCCAGTGCGGGTAGTCGGAGGAGTAGACGAGCATGTCCTCGGCGCCGATCAGCCCGAGCAGCGTGATGAGGTCCTGCGGCCTCTCCGGGACCTCCAGCGGCTGGGTCGTGAAGCGCACGAACTCGCGGATGTGGCGGCTCGGGAGGTCGGTCAGCCACGGCATGTCCTCGCGGCCCGCGCGGTACTCCATGTCCATCCGCCACATGACGAACGGCAGCCAGGCGACGCCGAACTCGTTGAGCACCAACTTGGTGTTGGGGTACTTCACGAACACGCCCTCGGTGACCATGCTGATCAGGTGGTGGATCGCCGGGATGCACATCCCGACGTGGTGCTCGAGGAACGTCGTGGGGCCGCCGACCGCGAAGCTGCCGGAGTTGATGCCGACGTCGGCGCCGCCGACGTGGAGGTTGAAGGGAAGCCCGAGCTCGTCGCACGCCTCGTAGATCGGGTGCAGGAACTCGTTGCCGAGCAGGACCGGGGACGACGTGACGCCGACCTGGACCATCCGCGGATCGCCGCCCAGGCGCCGCACCTCGGCGGCCGCCTGCTCGGGGTCGCGCGGGGACACGACGATCGTGCCGAGGAAGCGCTCGTCGTAGTCGAGCCACTCGGCGATCGTCCAGTCGTTGGTCGCGCGCGCCAGCGACGCGGCCAGGTCGGGGTCGGGCAGGCCGCCCAGGTACAGCGTGCTGCCGCAGTTCAGCACCGCGCGCTCGATCCCGTACGGGTCGAGGTGGTGGTCGATCACGTGCTGCGGGTCCGACGCCGGCGGGCCGCCGCCGGGCGGGTAGGCGTCGGTGCGGAACGCGCCGCGTGGGTTGGGCAGCCCGCTGCCGAACGTGTAGTACGGGGCGCTGTCGCCGTCGGGCAGGTACTCGGCCAACGCCGAGGCCGTCGGGTAGTGGTGGTGGACGTCGGCGTCCACGATCCGGCGATCACTCATGGTGGCTCCTCACGTTCCGTTCCAGATGCTGGCGCCACCGTCGACGACGATGGTCTCACCGCTCACGTAGTTGGCGAGGTGGGAGCAGAGGAAGAGGTGGACCTTGGCCACGTCGCTCGTCTGGTCGCGCTCGTCCCACTGCATCCGCGCCTTGGCGGTCGTCGCCGGTCGCTCGCGGTTGATCGACGCGTAGTCGCGGCCGATGCTGGTGCGGATGTTGGTCTTCATGCTGCCCGGCGCGACCGCGTTGACGCGGATGCGGTCGGGCGAGAGCTCGGCGGCCAGCGCGCGGACCATGGCGTTGATGCCGCCCTTGGTCGACGTGTAGGCGATGCGCTGGATCGTCGCGAAGATCCCCGACACCGACGAGGTGGCGCACAGCGCGCCACCGCCGGCCCGCTGCAGCGCGGGGATCGCGGCGCGGAAGCTGCGCAGCGTGCCCGACAAGTTGATGTCGATCACCGCCGCCCAGTCGTCGTCGGACAGCTCGGCGGTCGGGCTGAAGCTGCCGTGGCCCAGGACGCCGGCGTTGGCGATCATGGTGTCCAGCCGGCCGTGCTCGGACTCGGCGAAGGCGACGGCGCCCTCGACGTCGGCCGTGCTGCGCACGTCGACATGGCGGTAGCGGGCCTGCCCGCCGGCGGCGCGGATCTCCTCCGCCACCGCCTCCCCCGCCTCATCCTGCACGTCGGCGAGGACGACGGTCGCGCCCTCCTCCGCGAACAGGCGCGCCGTGGCGGCACCCAGACCGCTCGCGGCCCCGGTCACCATCGCGACGCGATCCTCCATCAGCGGTCCGCTCATCGGGCGGCGCCCTCTCGTTTGCGCGACAACTTCATCCGGTCTCCTCCGGGTCGACGGCGCCGACACTAGCAGCTTGGCTGTCAAGATTCGACCAATCGGTTGGTGGTGGTATAGCCTCCGGCGTCGATGCTGGTCACCGGAGAGACGGCCCGTGAGCTGTGGCGCGCGCGGGTCGCCGACACCCCTGCGGCACCGTTCGTCGTCGAGGGCGGGCGGACGCTGAGCTTCGCCGAGGCCGACGGCGCGATGCTGAGAATCGCCGGGGCGCTGCGCGCCGCCGGCGTCGAGGCGGGCACGCGCGTGCTGGTCGGGCTGCCCAACGCGACGCGGACGGTCCTCGTCCACGCGGCGCTGCGCGAGCTCGGCGCGGTGATCGTCCCGCTGCTGCCCGGGCTGCGGCTCCCCGAGCTGACCTTCCAGATCGAGCACTCGCAGGCGACGGTGCTGGTGGCCGGCGATCCGATCGCGAGCATCCTCGCGCCGGCGCTGGACGAGTTCCCGGGCCTCACGCGGCTCGCCCTCGAGGACCTCGACGGCCACGCGCCGATCGCGCCCGGCGCGGAGCTGCCCGGTCACGGCCCGGACTCACCCTGGGCGATCCTGTACACCTCGGGCAGCACCGGCCGGCCGAAGGGCGTCGTGCTGCCGAGCGGCGCATTCGTCAACGGCGGTGCCTGCTACGCCGACCGCTTCGCCATCGGTTCCGACGACAACTTGCTTGTGGCGACCCCGATCGCCCACGCCGTCGGCGCGCTCACGCTGCCGAGCATGGCGCTGCGCGCCGGCTGCCGCATGACCGTCGTCGACCGCTTCAGCCCGTCGCGGTTCTGGGACGACGTCGCGGCCGGCGGCGCCACCGCCACGATCCTCTTCCCCGCCCAGCTGAACCTGCTCCTGCAGCTCGACGGCGGTCCCGCGGCGGGCGCGAGCACGCTGCGCCTGGTCATCACCCACGCGTGGGTCGCCCCGTTCCGCGAGCGCTTCGGCGTCGAGCTGGGCCTGTGCTGGGGCATGACCGAGACCGGCGCGGCGGGCACCGGCACGCCTGTCGGCTACCACGGCAGCGGGGACGGCTGCGTCGGGACCGCGATGCGCGGCGTGCAGCTGAGCATCCGCGACGACGCCGGCCGGCCGGTCCCCGCGGGCACCGAGGGTGCGCTCTGCATCCGCAACGACCATCAGATGCTCGGCTACCTCGACGACGCGGCCGCCACGGCGAGCACGATCGTCGACGGGTGGCTGCACTCCGGCGACCGCGCGGTCCTCGACGAGCAGGGCCGGCTCTTCTACCGCGGCCGGCTGAAGAACATGATCAAGCGGTCGGGCGAGAACATCAGCCCCGAGGAGGTCGAGGCGGTGCTCGACGCGCACGACGGCGTCGAGGAGTCGCTCGTCCTCGGCGTGGCCGACGCGCTGCGCACCGAGGAGGTGGTCGCCGTCGTCGCCTCGCGCGCAGGCGCGCGCGTGGACGCCGAGGCCCTCGCCGCGCACGTCGGCGCCCAGCTCGCGCGCTGGAAGGCGCCGCGCTACATCCGGGTGAGCCCCGAGCCGCTGCCGCGCCTGGCCAACGGCAAGATCGATCGCCTCGGCGTGCTGGCGGCGCTCGACCTGGACGCCTGCTGGGACGCCCGTGCGACCTCCGGCGAAGCGGCGCGCTGAGCCCGTGATGGACGACCCCGGCCCGCCTCCGGCGCTGCGCGCCTGGATCGAGGAGACCGTCGGCGGACCGTCGCGCGGCTGGCGGCGGCTGGTCAGCGGCAACTCGCGGACGACCTGGGCGGCCGACGTCGACCACGACGGAGCCGACGTGCTCGCGCTGGCGGTGCGCGTCGACGAGGGCGACGGGCCGTTCAGCGGGACGCCGCTCACGCTGGCGCGCGAAGCCGGCGTCTACGCCGCGCTGCAGGGCCGGCCGGTCGCGATCCCGCGCCGCTACGGCTACGACGCGGGGCTCCGCGCGCTCGCGCTCGAGCGCGTCGGCGGCGCGCCGGCCTGGGACGAGGACGTGCTGGCCGGCGTCCTGCGCGAGGCGGCGCGACTGCACGCGCTCGACGCCGGGACCGTCGACCTGCCCGGCGCCGGGCGCCGCGCCTCCGCCGACCTGGACCTCTGGGCCGCGATCGCCGACGCGCGGCTCCCCGCGCGGTCGCCGCTCGTCGACTTCGCCGTGGACCTGCTGCGCGAGACGTTCCCCGGCGAGCCCGAGCGCCTGGTCGTCGTGCACGGCGACCTCGGCATCGGCAACGTGCTGTGGGACGGCACACGCGTCACAGCGCTGCTGGACTGGGAGCTGACCCACTACGGCGATCCGCACGACGATCTCGCGTTCCTCACCGTCCGCAGCGCGCTGCACGGGCTGCCGTTGCCCGGCTTCGGCGACGCCGCCCGGGAGCACTACGCCGCGCCCGCGGGCCTGGCGCTCGACCCCGCGCGCCTGCGCTACTGGCAGGCCGTCGGCGTGCTGCGCAACCTCGTCACCTGCCTGGCGTCGATCGCCAACCCGGTGCGCGGCCGCGACCGCCTCGTCCACCACCTGCTCGTCCCGTCGCTGGACCGGCTGCTGCTCGGCCGCCTCGCGGGGCTGGTGGACGTCGCGCTGCCCGCTCCGGCGCCGCTGGAGGCGGCCGCCGCGCTGCCGGGCGGCGACGTCTTCGCCGAGATCGCGCGCGAGCTCGGCGACCTCGTGCCGGCGATCCCCGACGCCGACCGCCGCCAGCGCGCGCGCCGCATGCGCCACCTCCTCGCCCAGCTCGCCGAGACCTGGC
>DASYBY010000635.1:0-4837 GCA_036500525.1 Baekduia sp.
GCCGGCGCCTACGCCCTGGTCGGCATGGGCGCCGTCTTCGCCGGCTCGGCCCGCGCGCCGATCACCGCCGTGATCATCGTCTTCGAGCTCACCGGCGAGTACACCATCATCCTGCCGCTCATGCTGGCCATCGTCGTCGCCGCCGCGGTCAGCAGCCGCCTCTCACCCGACACCATCTACACCCTCAAGCTCCGCCGCCGCGGCATCGACGTCAACCGGCCCCGCGTCGTCAGCGTCATGCGCACCGTGCCGGTCAGCGCCGCGATGAGCCCGATGCCCGAGCCGCTGGACGCCGGCGCGCCGCTGACCACCGTCATGGCCCGGCTCACCGAGGGCCACGGCGGCGCGGTCCCCGTCGTGGACGCCGACGGCGCGCTGGTCGGCCTCATCGGCGCGCTCGACGTCGAGGAGCACGCCATGAGTGACGCCGCCACCGCGGTGACCGCCGCCGACCTCGCCCACACCCCCCGCACGCTGCGGCTCACCGACACGCTCGAGGACGCGTCGCGGGCGCTCTCGCTCGGCGACGACGACGGCGTCCCCGTCCTAGCCGGCGACGACCGGCGCCCGGCCGGATGGACGACCCACCGCGATGTCCTGCGCGCCTACCAGCGCGAACGCGCGCGCCTCACGCCCGACGAGGCGCCGCCGGGCGCCAAGGTCATCGCGCCTGCTCGAGCCAGCGCCGCGTCAGCGGCGCCGCTGTGAGTCCGTGGACGACGATCGAGCAGACGACGCAGACGATCGTCGTCCACACCACGATGTGCTCGTCGTGCGGTGAGAGCACGCCGGCCTCGACGACAACCGTGGCGTAGAACAGCGCCGCGACGCCGCGCACGCCGAAGAACCCCAAGAACAACGTCTGGCGCCGGTCCAGGAAGCCACGCCCCGCGGTCGCCATCACCAGGACCGGCCGGATCAGCAGCAGGATCACCGGCGCCAGCAGCCATCCGCTGGCGCCGGGCGCGCCCAGCCCGCTGGTGGTCAGCATCGTGCCCAGCAGCAACAACACCAGGAACTCCAGCGTCTTGCCCGCCGCCTCGATCCCATGATGGACCGCATGGTGCAAGCGATGGTCGAACTCGTAGCGGCGGAAGGTGAAGCCCGCGGCGAACACCGCGAGCAGGCCGTAGGCGCCCAGCGCCTCGGTCGCGCCGTAGATCACCAGCGACAGCCCGATGGCCACGACGCCACCGAGCTGCTCGGTGACGATCCCCCGCGTCTCGGCCCGCGTCAGCAGCCATGCCGCACCGACGCCGGCCCCGGCGCCGAGCAGCAGCGCGAAGCCGGCGGCGTAGAGCAGATCGGCCAGCACCCACTCCCCGAGCCACCCCGTCCCGCCGCTCCCGGCGACGAACAGCCCGAGGACCACGAACGGCGAGGCCAGCCCGTCGTTGAACCCCGCCTCGGTGTGCAGCGACAGTCGCGGCTCGCCCAGCACCTCGCCGCCGGGCGCGGTCAGGCCGACGTCGCCGGCGAGGACCGGGTCGGTCGGCGCCAGCACGGCGCCGAGCAGCAGCGCCGCGCCGAACGGGAGGCCCATCGCCCAGACGCCGAACGCCGCGATGGCCAGGATCGTCAGCGGCATCACGACCGTGAGCAGGATCCCGATCGACAGCCACGATCGCCGGCGCACCTCGCGCTCGATCGTCAGCCCGGCCGAGAACACCGCGACGATCAGCGCCAGCTCGGTCAGCCGCTCCACCAGGACGTGGTCGTGCTGGGGATCGATCGGCGCGACGTCCAGCAGCGAGAGCGCGACGGCGCCGACGGCACCGAGGGCCACGTAGACGATCGACGGCGAGAAGCCCCAGCGCTCCTGCCGCGTCATCGCGACCGCCCCGAACAGCGTGGCCGCGCCGACGGCCACCAGGCCCAACGTGTAGAGGTGACCGAGGTGCCAGCCCGGCGCTACGGCGGGCAGCAGATGTACGGGAAGGATGCAGTGCCTCCAGGAAGCGGGATCGACGAAGCGAGTGCCGACCAGGCTTCCCGGCTCACCGCCGTCGATCCTAGCGGCCGTCGGTCAGCTCGCGCCCTCCTGCTTGACGGCGAGGGCGATCTCACCGTTCAGATGCGCGTCGGGGCCGGCCTCGCCGGCGAACGTGTCGAAGATGCCAAACGTGATCTCCCCGAGGCGGAAGGCGTACCACGTGACTGGCTCGGGCTCGGCGAGCGCTAGCTCGCGGCCGGCTTCGAGGAACTGCGCGAGCTCGTCGGCCCGCCCGGCTGGCCCTCCAGGACGACGAACAGGCCCTTGGTGACGCTCGTGCCGCCGCCTCCGCCTGGGAGAGCACGCAGCGGACGACCGCGCGGACGTCGTCGGGCAGCAGCCCGGCCGATCGCCCCGTCGAGTACACCGCGACCAGCACGTGTCCGCCCGGGCCGAGGACGAAGCCCGTGGGGACTGCACTGTTCGAGCCCCCGGCGGGCCAGAGCGTCCTCGTTCACGGCGCGGCCGGCGCACTCGGGTCGATCGCGACCCAGAGCAACCCAGCAATCGGAAGGGCGATCCTTCGTAATCGTCGCCTATCCCTCGCGATCGGCAGCCATCCCGGGCAGGTCAGGCACGCGAGGCACTCAAATCGCAGGAGTGCCTGGATCGCCGAGAATCGGCGCTAATCCCCGGTAATCGGGGGTCGACTCAGCCGCGACGAGCAACAAGAAAGACCTGCAAAGGCCGCCCAAATACTACGCAGCCTCCCTGCATCGCACCCAGGAGGTCACTAACGGGCCAGAAACCTCGTCTGCACCTGCCGCGGCGACCGCACACATCCGCGCGAATCGACACCTATCGACGGCGATATCGCCGAATAAAGGCACTAGTGCCTGAAGCGGCAGGCCATCCCGACGTCCTCCACGGTCCCGAAAACGGAAGAAGCCCCGCGATCTGCAGGGCTTCTTACGAGGGTGAGCGAGGGGACTCGAACCCCCGACCGCCTGGACCACAAGCAGCCGCTCGGCGCACCGCGCAAGCAGCGATTTGCAGGCCTTTCATGGGCATCCGGGCGCTCTCCCCAGCCTGAGATCGTCGCGGATTCGTGACGATTCTGGGCGGTTCAGGCACTCCTGGCGTTCGAGTGCCTGCCGTAGCCGACGACGCGGCAGCTAACCGCGGAGCAAGCGGTGGCGCCCGAGTCCAGACGGCGCGCAAGCCGGAGTGGATGACTCATACAAGAAGTACTGCACCCCCAAGAAGAAGCTGCTGCTGCTGCTGACGAAGCGTTACGCGCACCGTTCGGCATGCTCGCCGAGATCGACGTCCAGCGCACGTCCAACACGCGTCAAGCCCGAGCGCGGACGGCCGATCATCCCAGCTGCTATGAGCGCGACTATCGGTGAACAGAACCCCGCCAAACGTCGGCGGGTCGTTTGCGCGAGCCTGCACGCGCGAGCGCATCACCATCGTGTTAGTCCTTCCGCGACGACGAGCGCGTGCAGTGCGGTCGCACGCATTCACCGATGGGTCCGCCAAGGGTTTGGGCCTCAGGCGTCACCCGACGACTTCACCGCCGCGCCGCGAGGCGAGTCCCCGCCCCGCGGCACGGCAGGCCTCAGGCGCGCTCGATCCCCAGCGGCCGGAAGGTCGGGGCCGGCTCGGCGTACCGGATGCCGTCCATCTCGCACAGCCGATCGACCTCGTCCATCACCGGAGCGAGCATCGCGGCGTAGACCGCGAGCTCGTCGGGGCTCGCCGCGAAGGCGTTGCGCTCGGACAGCAGCGCGACCAGCTCCTGCCGCCGATCGGGATCGAGGTCCCGGCGCATCAGGCCGCGACCCCCGGCATCGCAGGCGCCCGCAGATGCCAGTCGGTCACGCGCTGGTACGCGTCGGCCACCCGGAGGACGAGCCCTTCGTCGAGCGCGCGGCCGGCGACCTGCAACCCCATCGGCAGCCCGTCTCCGGTGAAGCCCATCGGAACGGTCACCGCGGGCAGCCCGAGCGCGTTCCAGTACGGCGTGAACATCGCCGGCCACTTGGGCCCCAACGCCACGTCGGGCGCCTCGTCGACCGGTACGGCTTGGACGCCGAGCGTGGGGGTGATCACGACGTCGAGGGCGCGATCCTCCAGCAGCGCGAGGAAGGCACGGCCACCGACCTCGCGCGCCCGCTGCGCCTGCACGTAGTCGGCCCCGCTGTACAACGGCGCCGAGCCGAGGACCATACGCGTCCCCGCCGCATAGTCGTCCCACCGGGCCCGGAGGTCGCGCTGGTGGAACGCGGCACCCTCCGAGATCAAGATGATGATGTCGGCGGTGCAGAGCTCGGCGTAGAACGGAAGCTCGACGTCGACGACGTCGGCACCGAGATCGCGCAGCGCGGCCACGGCATCCTCGAGCGCGACGTCGACCGCCGCCTCCCGGCAGTGCTCGGCCGCCGCCAGTAGCGGGTCGAAGCCGATCCGCAGCCCGCTGAGATCACCGCTCAGCGCATCCACGAAGGCCTCGACCGGCGCGTGCAGCGACTGCCGATCGCTCGGGTCCGCACCGGCCATGACGCTGAGCATCAGCGCGCAGTCGCGCGCGGACCGCGCCATCGGCCCGACGTGGTCCAGGCTGAAGCCGAGCGGCAGGCAGCCGGACTTGGGCACGCGGCCGAAGGTCGGCTTCAACCCCGTCACGCCGCAGAACGCGGCCGGCATCCGGATGCTGCCGCCGGTGTCGGTGCCGAGCGCGCCGAGGAACATCCCGGTCGCCAGGCCGCTCGCGCTCCCGGAGCTGGAGCCCCCGGTGTAGCGGCTCGGGTCCCAGGGGTTGCGCGGAACGGGGAACGGCTTGGTTGCGTCGGGCAGCCCGACGGCGAACTCCATCGTCGACGTCTTGCCCATCACGACGGC
>DASYBY010000636.1:0-3934 GCA_036500525.1 Baekduia sp.
GCGAGAGCGTACGTCAACAGTAACGCCGTATCGCTCGATCTCGACCGGCAGGGACGATGCCCGGACGGCGGCTCTCGGTAGATCACACGCCGTCCCTGCCGTGCACGGCAGGGAACGACGCGCACCGACAAGGCACCCGACCTGCCCAACGGACCTGTCGGCTTCCCCTTCGGCTTCTCATGAAGGCGCGTCTTCGCGGCCATCATCACCGACAACACGCCGTGCGCCACACGCGCTGATGCGAAGTGTCTGCCATCGAACGACGACAGCAAGCCGCGCACCGGGCACGCACCGACCGGCGCAGTCGTGTGGCGACGGCCGCGCGGACGGGTAGGCCATGGCCATGGACAAGCCGAACCGCTCCAGCGACTCCCGCCATCCCGACGACGAGCGCGAGGACCGCGTCCACGGACGCTCCTCGGGCTCCGAGGTCGGAGGGGAGGACCACGTCCGCGCGGCGCCCGATCACGACGGTCCGCCGCGTGATGAGCGCTCGCGCGAGCCGTTGGGGCCGATCACGCCCGACCCGGGACGGCCGCTGGGCGACACCGCCGAGGCCCACGACGAGATCACCCCCGCCGACCTCCCGCTCGGGCATCCGGGCCGCAAGGAGGCCGAGCGACTCGCACGCGAGCACGACGGCACGACCCGCGGCAACCTCTGACCCGACCGAGGCAACGTCCCAGCGCCGACCGCACCAGCCATGAACGAGTGACGCCCGCCCGACGAGCCGCTCGCGCAGCACAAGACAGCGCTGCGGCCGCGCCGTCATCGGACGGCTGCGTCGAGCCGCCGCAGCAGGCTCGCGCGATCGAACCGTGGCCGGCCGCCGAGGCGCGCGACGGTGTCAGCGGCCGCCGCCGAGGCGAGTCGCGCGGCGTGCTCGAGCGGCCGGCCCTCGGCCAGCGCCGCGGCCAGGGTGCCGGCGAACGCGTCGCCGCCGCCGGTGGGATCGACGAGCTCGACGGGCAGGTGCGGCAGGCGCAGTGAAGGGCCGTTGCGGCGGGCCACGAGGTCACCTACTGCGCTGGCGACGACGACGATCCTCGGACCGGCGGCGAGAAGCTCGGTGGCGATCGCCTCGGCGGACTCGAAGTCCTCGGGTGTGCGCCCGGTGAACGCGGCGGCCTCGTCGGCGTCGCAGCGCAGGATGGTGGTGTCGGGCAGGACGGCCCGGACGGTCTCCGGCGAGCCGGACGCGTCGACGATCACGGTCGCTCCCACGGCGCGCGAGCAGGACGCGGCGGTCCGCGCGGCGGCGAGCGGCAGGGCGGTGGAGACCAAGGTGTACGGGTTGGCGGAGGTGTGCGCCTGAATGTCAGGAGCGGTGAGCTCGACGCTGGTGTTGGCGGCCGGGTGCTCGACGTAGCGGCGATGACCGTGCGGTTGGACCAGGTGGACGATGTGCGCGGTGGCGGCGCCCGGAAGGCGCTTCACGGCGCTGACGTCGACGCCGCGCTCGTCCAGCTCGGCCAGCACCGCGTCGCCGTGGGCGTCGTCGCCGACGGCGCCCAGCAGCGCGACCGGAACGCCGAGCGCAGCGATTGCGCTGGCCGGGTTGCCGCCCTTGCCGCCGGCGGCGACCACCGCGTCGCGGGCGAGCACCGACGCCCCGTCCTCGGGCAGCTCGTCGACCAGCAGCGTGACGTCACGGGCGATCGGTCCGACGACAAGCACCTTCGTTGGCACGCTGAGCGGACTACCCATCAGATCGATGGTTGCCACGGCGCGTGGGCTGGGCACGCCTTGGGCATGGCTATCAAGGCACGAGACGTGATGACCAACGCGCCGCCGTACCTCGCGGAGGAAACGCGCGAGACCGCCGAGCCGATGGCGAGCGAGAACGCGGGCTCCGCGAAGTCGGCGACCTGGGAGGCGATCAGCCGATGAAGGCCGTCGTCTGGCACGGTGTCGGCGACATCCGCGTCGACGACGTACCCGAGCCTGAGCTGCGCGAGCCGACCGACGCGATCGTCCGGCTGACCGCGAGCGCGATCTGCGGGACCGACCTGCACTTCGTCCGCGGGTCGATGAGCGGCATGAAGGCAGGGACGATCCTCGGCCACGAGGGCGTCGGCGTCGTCGAGCAGCTCGGCGAGGACGTGCGCAACCTCGAGGTCGGCGACCGCGTCGTGATCTGCTCGACGATCGGCTGCGGTTCTTGCACGTATTGCCGGTCGGGGTACTTCTCGCAGTGCCTGAACGCCAACCCGAACGGGCCGGAGGCCGGGACGTCGTTCTTCGGGGGCCCGGAGACGACCGGGCCGTTTGACGGGCTGCAGGCGGAGAAGGCGCGGATCCCCTACGCGCACGTGACGTGCGTCAAGCTGCCCGACGAGGTCGCAGACGACGACGCGATCCTGATCTCCGACATCTTCCCGACCGGCTGGTTCGGCGCCAAGCTCGCCGAGATCAAGAAGGGGGACACGGTCGCGGTGTTCGGCTGCGGCCCGGTGGGGATGTTCACCATCTTGAGTGCCCAACTGCAGGGCGCCGGCCGCGTGCTGGCCGTGGACCACGTCCCGGACCGGCTGCAGCAGGCGCGACGGCTGGGCGCCGAGGTGGTGGACTTCGCGCGCGAGGATCCCGTGCAGACGCTGATGCGGCTGACCGGCGGGACCGGCCCGGACCGCGTCATCGACGCGGTCGGCATCGACGCCGAGTCGGCCGGCACCGACCGCGACGAGCGGTTCTCCAAGGAGGTCGACGAGGTCGCGCCCGAGCAGCCCGACGCGGGCTCGCGGTTCCGCCGGCCGGGCGACGCCCCGTCGCAGGTTCTGCGCTGGGCGGCGGAGTCGGTGGCCAAGGCCGGGACGATCGCGATCATCGGCGTCTACCCGCCCCAGGCCGAGCATTTCCCGATCGGGACCGTCATGAGCAAGAACCTCACGGTGCAGGCGGGCAACTGCAACCACCGCAAGTACGTGCCCGAGCTGGTGGAGCTGGTCCGCTCGGGTGCGGTCCGGCCCTCGGAGGTCCTCACCCAGGTCGAGGACATGACCGGGGCGATCGACGCCTATGACAAGTTCGACGAGCGCCATGACGGCTGGCGCAAGGTCGCCCTGGATCCCGCCAACGTCTGAGGCGATGGCGGCGCCGGCGGCCGACGTCACCGCGGACGCCGGCCGCGACGCCGCGCGATCGCGGTTCGCTCAGCTGGCCCACGGGGCGCGGCGCAGACGCCGCGTCCGCCGCGTGGCCAGCAGCGCGTCGCTGTTTCCGCAGGAGCACCTCGGGTACCCGGAGGGCGGACACGTCCGAGCACGGGCGCAACGGCAACGCAGGAGAGGTCGATGCCGAGCAAAGATCAGGCCGTACGCGAGCAGCGCTTCACCTACGCCGATCAGGCCAGGGAGAAGGTCGATCGGCGGCGCGAGGACACATCGGGGGCCGCCGGCTGGGTCGCCGACCGCGCGGGCGAGTGGTCGCTGGACGTCGACCAGTCCGAGCTGATGGGGCTGCAGAAGTTCTTCTGGAACCCTCTCATGGACTACTGGTTCCGGATGGAGATCGAAGGTTGGGACAACCTGCCCGAGCCGCCGGTGCTCGTCGTCGGCGTCCACGCAGGAGCACCGTTCGTATGGGACGCGTGGACGGTCGGCATCCAATGGTGGCGGCGCTTCGGCTCTGACCGCGTGCTGCACGGCACCGCCCACGACGCGCTGATGGCCGCACCACTGATCGGCAGCTACTTCCGCAAGATGGGGGTGCTTCCCGCCGCGCCCGACAGCATCGCCGGCGCCTTGGCCGCCGGCCACGACGTGGCGCTGTGGCCCGGCGGCGAGGTTGACTCGCTGCGCCCATGGGTCCAGCGGGACGAGGCCATCCTCGCCGGCCGCAAGGGCTTTGTGCGAATGGCGATCAACGCCGGCGTGCCGATCGTCCCGGTCGCGACCGTGGGCGGACCGGACTCGATGCCCGTGCTGGTGCGCGG
>DASYBY010000637.1:0-2157 GCA_036500525.1 Baekduia sp.
GGCGGCGGCGACCCCGCCGACCTGGAGCGTGCCGCCGAGTGGGCCGCGCAGAAGGTGCGCGCCGCGGGCGGCGAGGCCGAGCTGGTCCGCATCGGGACCGGCAACCCGCTGGTCATCGGCGAGCTGCGCGCGGCCGACCCCGGCGCGCCCACGGTGATCATCTACGGCCACTACGACGTCCAGGGCGCCGACCCGATCGACCTCTGGCACAGCCCGCCGTTCGAGCCCGAGATCCGCGACGGCCGGATCTTCGCCCGCGGCGCGGCCGACGACAAAGGCAACTTCCTCCCGCTGCTGCACGCCGCGTGCGAGCTGGCCGAGGCCGGCGAGCTGCCGGTCCACGTGCGCGTCGCGATCGAGGGCGAGGAGGAGGCCGGCGGCGAGTCGATCGCCGCCTGGCTGGCCGCCGACGAGCGCGGTGCCGACGCCGCCATCGTCTACGACAGCGGCATGGTCTCCGCCAACCTGCCCGCGATCACGATCGGGCTGCGCGGCGTCGTCCTGCTGACCTTCGACGTGCGCGCCGCCGCCCGCGACCTGCACTCCGGCATGTTCGGCGGCTCGGCCCTGAACTCGCTGCACGCCACGCACGCCGCGCTGGCCAACGTCCTCCCCGGCCCCGACGGCCGGGTGCGCGACGAGCTGCGGGTCGGCATCGCGCCGATCTCCGACCTCGAGCGCGAGTCCTGGAAGGCGCTGCCCGACGGCGACGAGGGCCTGGCCCAGGCCGGCGCGCGCCCCGCCTACCCGGGCGCCGGCGCCGAGTACCACGAGCGCAACGGCAGCGACACGGCGGTCGACGTCAACCAGATCGTCGCCGGCGACGCCCGCACGGTGATCCCCGCGGCCACGCGCGCCACCGTCTCGATCCGCCTCGCCCCCGGCCAGGACCCGCAGGCGATGGGCGACGAGCTGGTGCGCCTGCTGCGCGAGGGCCTGCCCGAGGGCGCCGAGCTCGACGTCGTCAGCTCCCACAGCGCCCAGCCCGCGCTCTTCCCGGTCGACTCGCCGGCGATCAAGCTGGCCGGCGAGGCGCTGGAGCGCGCGTGCGGCGTCGCCCCCGCCTTCACGCGCAGCGGCGGCTCGATCCCGGTCGTCGCCGACTTCGGCGCCAAGGGCATCCCGACGATCGTCACCGGCTTCGTCCTGCCCGACGACCCGTTCCACGCGCCCAACGAGTCGTTCTCGCTGCGCGGGTTGGAGCTGGGCGAGCGCTCGGCGCGCGAGCTGCTGATCGGCCTCGCTGGCCTGCGCGACCGGTAGCGTGCGCCGCCCTGTGCGGCCCCGCTCCCTTCTCGTCCCCGCCGCCGTCTCGGTCGTCCTCGCGGTGCTGGTGTGGCTTGTCACCGCGCCGGCGCGCTTCCTCAACTACGACACCGAGTACGCGCTGCTGTGGGGCCACGACCTGCTCCACGGGCGCACGCCGGACTACACGGTGGCCTTCGCGCCGACGCCGCACCCACTGGCGACGCTGGTCGGCGCGGCCGGCTCGCTGATCGGGACCGGCTTCGGCGAGGGCCTGTTCGAGGTGCTCGCGTTCCTGTCGCTGGGCATCTTGGGGTGGTTGGTCTTCGCGCTGGGGCGCGCGTGGTTCAACGTCGCCACCGGCGTGCTCGCCGCGCTCATCGTCCTCACGCGCGAGCCGGTCTTCAGCTACGGCGTCCGGGCCTACGTCGACATCCCCTACATCTGCCTGCTGCTCGGCGCGCTGCTGGTCGAGACGCACCGGCGGCGCGCGGGCACGCCCGTGTTGGTGTTGATCGCGCTGGCCGGGCTGCTGCGGCCGGAGGCGTGGGGGTTCGCCATCGTCTACGGCTGGTGGCTGTGGCGCGGGGGCACACTGACCCGCACGCACGTCGCGCTCATCGTGGGCGCGCCGGTGCTCTGGGCGCTGAGCGACCTCGCGGTCACCGGCGACCCCTTGCACTCGCTCACCGGTACGCGCTCCACCGCGGAGGACCTCGGGCGCGTGACGGGGCTGCAGCACGTCCCGACGACGCTGCCACGGCGCCTCGGCGAGATCCTGCGCGAGCCGGTGCTCTTCGGCGCGGTGGTCGGCGGCGTGCTGTCGCTGTGGCGGCTGCGCTCGCGCGCGCTGCTGGGCGCGGTCGCCGGCGTGCTGGCCGTGCTCGCCTTCTGCGTCCTGGCCGGCGCGGG
>DASYBY010000638.1:0-5866 GCA_036500525.1 Baekduia sp.
GGGGCGGCTCGCCGTCGAACCCGGCGCGGGCGACGCAGAGCAGCAGCGGGCGCAGGAGGTTCGCGAGCACGAGCGGCGCGGTCGGCGCCGGGCCGCCGCGGATGAGGTCGAAGCGCGAGGCCGCGACCGCGACGCCGTTGGCCTCCGCGTTCTCGAGCGTCGCGCGCACGGACTCCACCTCGTGGTCGACGCCCGCCACCGGGCCCCAGCCGAGCTTGGCCGCGGCGATCGCCAGCACGCCCGATCCGCAGCCGAGGTCCATGGTCGCCGCGGCGCCGCCGGCCGGCACCGGCAGCTCGCTGAGCAGCTCCAGGCACAGGCGCGTCGTGTGGTGCGCGCCGGTGCCGAAGGCCTGGCCGGGATCGATGACGAGATCGAGCAGCGTCGCGTGCGCGGGCTCCCACGGCGGGCGGACGTAGAGACGGTCGCCGATCGCGATCGGGCGGTGGAACTGGCGCCAGCGGTCGGCCCAGTCGTCGGCGACCTCGGTCGTGACGATGTCGACCAGCGCCCCGCCCGCGGCGGCGCGCAGGTCCGGCAGCTCGGGCAGCTCGCCGGGCGCGCCGTAGACGGCGTACTCGACGACGGTGCCGCCCTCCAGGTCGGCCTCCTCCACCCCGCCGGGCGCCAGCTCCAGCAGCTCGGCGAGGACGACGTCGGCATCCTCGCGCCGGACGCGGATCGCGAGGCGAATCATGGGCAGCTCCGTCTACCGGTGAAACAGCCGGCGCAGCTTGCCGACCATCGACTCGTCGCCGTCGCGCAGCTGCTCGGGCTCGATCGAGGCCGACACCTGCTCCAGCAGGTCGCGCTGCTCGGCGGTCAGCCGGCGCGGGATGACGACGTTGGCGACGACGCGCAGGTCGCCGAAGCGGCCCGGCCGGCGCAGCACCGGCATGCCCTTGCCCTTGACGCTCAGCACCTCGCCCGGCTGGGTGCCCGCGGGGACGTCGACCTCGGCCTCGCCGTCGGGATGCTCGATCGCGACCTTCGTGCCCAGCGCGGCCAGCGGCGCCGGCAGGTCGGTGACCGTCACGAGGTCGTCGCCGTCGCGCAGCCAGCCGTCGCCCAGCGCGACCTGGACGACGACGTACAGATCGCCCTGCGGCCCGCCGTGGTCGCCCGCGTGGCCGCGGCCGGTCACGCGGATGCGCTGCCCGTCGGCGATGCCGGCCGGGATGTCGACCTCCAGCTCGCGCGTGCCGACGACCAGCCCACGGCCGTCGCAGACGTCGCACGGCTCCTTGGGCACGCGGCCGTCGCCGTGGCAGACGTCGCAGGCGACCTGGCGCGCGACCTGGCCGAACGGCGTCCGGCTCACGGCCTGCAGCACGCCGTTGCCGCCGCAGCGCTCGCACGTCTCGATCGGCGTGCCGGGCTCGGCGCCGTTGCCGTGGCAGTGCTCGCAGCGGTCGATCGCCTCGAAGGCGACGTCGACCTTGTCGCCGGCGTAGGCCTGCTGGAGATCGATGTCGACCGCGACGGCGACGTCGTCGCCCTGCCGCGGGCCGGTGCGCGCGCCGCCGCCGAACGACCCGCCGAACGAGCCGCCGAAGAACGCGTCGAACAGGTCGCTGACCGAGCCGAAGCCCTCGAAGTTCGGCGACTGCCCGCCCGAGCGCAGGCCCTCGTGGCCGTAGCGGTCGAAGGTGGCGCGGCGGTCGGCGTCGTTGAGGATCTCGTAGGCCTCGGCGGCCTCGCGGAACTTCTCCTCGGCGTCGGGGTCGTGCTTGTTGACGTCGGGGTGCAACTCGCGGGCGAGCTTGCGGAACGCCTTCTTGATGACGGACTCGTCGGCGTCTCGGCCCACGCCGAGCACGTCGTAGGGGTCACGGGGAACGGTGGAGCTCACGGGGTGTAGACGTCCTCGATGAAGCGCGACAGCTCATAGGCGGCCTCGCGCACGGATCGGATGGTGCTTGCGTAGTCCATGCGGACCGGGCCGATGACCGACACGGTGCCGAGCTTGCGGGACGGCAGGCCGTAGCCGGCGCCGACGACCGCGAGGGACTGCAGGGCGGGGGTCTCGTTCTCGGAGCCGATGCGCACGAGCACGTCGGGCTCCTGCAGCGCGGCGCGCAGCAGGCCGAGCAGGGTCGCGCGGCGCTCGAGCATGTGCATCAACTCGTTGATCTGCGCGAGGTCCTGGACGCGATGCTCGCCGATGAGGCGCGCGGCGCCGTCGACGTACAGCGTGTCCTCGGCCGTCTCGGCCAGCTCGGTGAAGACCGGCGAGAGGTGGTCCAGGAAGGCGCGCTCGGTCGTCGAGAGGCTCGGGTCGGCCAGGCGCAGGTGCAGCATGCGCGCGCCGAGGCCGACGCCGGCCAGGCGCTCGCCCAGGAACGCGGCGGCCCACTGGGCCAGGCCGGGATCGACCGGGCGATCGAAGGTGAAGACGCGCTTGGTGACGCCGCCGGTCGAGGTGATGACCACCACCATCAGGACCTGCGGCTGCAGCGGGAGGACCTCGACGTGGCGGATCGTCGCGGTGTCGACGGGCGGCGCCGAGACGATCGCTAGGAGGTTGGTGACCTGCGACAGCGTCTCGCTGGTGACGCGCATCGCCTCGTCGACCTCGCGGCGGATCAGCTGCAGGCCGAGCGGGCGCGTCGTGGCGGGCACGAGGCCGCCGGTGCGCAGCTGGTCGACGTACCAGCGGTGGCCGGAGTCGGTGGGCACGCGGCCCGCGGAGGTGTGCGGGTGCGCCAGCAGCCCTTGCTCCTCGAGCATCGAGAGCTCGTGACGGATCGTCGACGGCCCCGCCCCCATGTCGGGATCGAGGGCGAGGGTCTTGGAGCCCACGGGGAGGCCGGTCTCCGCATAGGCCTCGACGACCTTGCGCAGGATCACCTCTTGGCGCGGCGAGAGCACGTCCCGCAGTCTAGAACGCGTGTTCCGCGAGTCGGGCTAGGGCTGGAGGTCGGCGTCGCCGCGGCGCACGATGGCCGTGCCGCCCTGCGTGGCGGACGTGTCGACGTGCACGACGCCGTCCTCGACGGAGCGGACCTTCGTCGTGACGGTGATCGGCTCCTCCAGCACGCCCATGCCGCGGAACTGCACGCTCAGGCGGCGCAGCGTGTGCGGTCCGCCCGCCGCCTCGGTCTGGGCGCGCGCGACCTGCGCCATCGTCCACAGGCCGTGCAGGATCCGCCCGGGGAGGCCGACCTGCTGGGCGAACTCCTCGTCGATGTGGATCGGGTTGAAGTCGCCCGAGGCGCCCGCGTAGCGGACGGTGACGTAGCGGTCGGGCGTGACCTCCAGCGGGGGCAGCTCGGTGCCGGGCTCGAACGTCGTCATGTCAGGCTCCTCGCACCACGTTGGACCAGGTCCCCACGCAGACGGTGTGGCCGTCCTGGTTGGTGGAGATCGACTCGAAGACGTAGAAGCCGTTGCCGGCGCGCTCCTCGATGGACTTGACCGACACCGTGGTCGCGATCTCGTCGCCCGCGACGACCAGCGGCCCCCACTTGAACTCCTGGCCGCCGTGGACCAGGCGGGCGAAGTTGATGCCGTTGTCGGGGTCGAACAGCGCCTGGCCGATCGCCGCGCCGCAGTAGACGACGGCGAACATCGGCGGTGCGACGACGTCGGCGTAGCCGGCCGCGCGCGCCGCCTCCTGGTCGAGGTACAGCGGGTCGGTCTCGCCGACGGCGAACGCGAACTCCTTGACCTTCTCGCGGCCCACGGTGTACAGCGTGGGCGGGTAGGTCTTCCCGACGGCCTCGGCGTTGACTGCCATTGGCGGGGATCCTACGCGTGGCACCATGCGCGGCGTGCCTCCCACCACCATCGTCGCCGTCGCCCCCACGCTCTCGGACGCCGTGCAGTCGGCGGGCGCGACGCTCGCCCGGCACGCCGCCGACGGCCACCCCGTCGTCGTCGTGAGCGTGTTCACGCGCGACGGCGATCCGGCGGATGCCGCGGCCGCGGAGGCGCTGGGGCTCGCGGGCGTCGTGCACCTGGCGGTCGATCCGGCGGCAGCGCGTGGCTACGCGAGCGGCAACGGCGAGCACGACGGGCTGCGCGCGGGCGACGACGCGGTCAAGATCGCGGCGTCGGTGCTGGCGATCGCCCTGGGCCGGCTGGAGCCCGACCTGCTCCTGGCGCCGCTGGGGCTCACCGGTCACGTCGACCACCTGGTGGTCGAGCGCGCGCTGGACGACCTCGACCTGCCGCGCCTGCGCTGGGTCGATCTCCCCTACGCGCTGCGCCGCACACCGGGCGCGCCGCTGGGCGCGGGCGAGGTCGTCGCGGTGCCGGCCGACGACGGGCATCTCGCCGCGAAGCTGGCGGCGGCATCGGCCTACGGCGCCGAGGTCGAGCGCCTGGGCGAGCACGCGGTCGCCGAGGGCGAGCGGCTCGGCGCGGGCGGACCGGTGGAGCTGCTGCTCAGACGATGATCGCCACGGAGCCGCCATCGACCGACCACGCGGCGCCCGCGACGTTGGCCGCCCGCTCGGAGCAGAGGAAGACGACGACGTCGGCGATCTCCCCCGGCTCGGCGATCCGGCCGCGCGGGATGCGCGCCGCCATCCGGTTAAGCGCCTCCTCGGGCGTGGTGCCCTGCAGCGCCGCGGCCTGGTCGGCGAGGCCGCCGTCGTCCAGCCACAGGCCCGTGCCGGTGACGCCGGGCGCGACCGCGTTGACGAGCACGCCCTTCCCCGCATAGGCGTCGGCGAACGCCCGCGACAGCGAGAGCTGCCCGGCCTTCGCGACCGAGTAGGCCACCATCGTGCTCGACGGCCGCTTGCCCGCCGACGAGGCGACGTTGACGATCCGGCCCCAGCCGCGGTCGGCCATCGCCGGCGCCATCGCAGACATCAGCCGCATCGGCGCCATGACGTGCAGCTCGTGCTGGTCGCGCCAGTCGTCCTCGGTGAGGTCCTCCAGGCGCTGGTTGCTCGATGTGCCGGCGTTGTTGACGAGGACGTCGACCGTGCCCGCCGCTTCGAGGATCCGCGACGGCGTGGCGGGATCGGTGACGTCGGCGGCCAGCCACCGGGCGCCGATCCCGCGGGCCGCATCGGCCAGGCGCTCCTCGTCGCGGGCGACCATCCAGACCGTCGCTCCCTCGGCGACGAGCCGCTCGCCGGCGGCCAGGCCGATCCCCTGGCTCGCGCCCGTCACCACGCACACCCGGCCGTTGAGTCCGAGGTCCATCAAGTCCTACTTGTTGGGGCGGTCGTCGCCGAGCTCCAGCACCGCGAGGAACGCCTCCTGCGGCACCTCGATGCGCCCGACCTGCTTCATGCGCTTCTTGCCTTCCTTCTGGCGCTCCAGCAGCTTGCGCTTGCGGCTGATGTCGCCGCCGTAGCACTTGGCCGTGACGTCCTTGCGGTACGCCTTGACCGTCTCGCGCGCCACGATGGCCGACCCGATCGCCGCCTGGATCGGCACGTCGAACTGCTGGCGCGGGATCTTCTTGCGCAGCTTCTCGGTGAGGTTGCGGCCGATCTCGTAGGCCTTGTCCTTGTGGACGACCATCGACAACGCATCGACGGGGTCGCCGGCCAGGAGCACGTCGAGCTTGGCGAGGTTCGACGGCCGCAGCCCGAGTACCTCGTAGTCCAGCGACGCGTAGCCGCGGGTGCGCGACTTCAGCTGGTCGAAGAAGTCCAGGACGATCTCGCTCAGCGGCAGGTCGTAGTGCAGCTGGACGCGGTCCGCGCTCAGGTAGTGCATGCCCGCATGCTCGCCGCGGCGCTCCTGGCAGAGCTCCATCACCACGCCCACGTACTCCTTGGGGAGCAGGATGGAGGCCTTGATGTAGGGCTCGCGGATCTCCTGGATCCGTGCGGGATCCGGCATGTCGGAGGGGTTGTGGACCTCGACGATGTCGCCGTTGGTCAGCGTGACCTCGAAGCTC
>DASYBY010000639.1:0-3598 GCA_036500525.1 Baekduia sp.
GAACACCACCAACTGCCGGGCGACGGCGCGGGCCAGGTCGGGTCCGTGGTCCTCCTCGACCAGCGCGAGGCAGGCGTCCATGCCGGCGGTGACGCCCGCCGAGGTCCACGTGCGCCCGTCGGCGACGAAGATCGGGTCGCGTTCGACGGTGACGGCGGGGAAGCGGTCGCGCAGCGCGTCGGCGAGGCGCCAGTGGGTGGTGGCGCGCCGTCCGTCGAGGAGGCCGACCTGCGCGAGGAGGAACGCGCCGGCGCAGACACCGACGGTGCGGTCGGCGGCCGGCGCCGCGCCGGCGACGAACGCGCACACCGCATCGTGGGCCAGCGACGACTCCCAGTCCTCGGCGCCCGGCACGACGAGCACGTCGGGCGCGTGGGGGAGCTGCGCGAACGAGCAGTCGGGCAGGACCCGCAGCCCGGCGCCGGTGGTCACCGGCTGCTCGTCGGCGGCCGCGACCCGCACGTCGTAGGCGGCGCCGCAGGCGTTGGCGGTGGAGAACACCTCGACCGGACCGGTCACGTCCAGCAGCTGGACGCCGGGGTAGGCGACCACGACGACGGTGCGCGGGCGGGGCGGCATGAGTGCAGTGTGGCGGCTCCCAGGGGTACCTGTCCAGATCTGAGGGTCACGTGTCCTTTGCGACGGCGCGGGGGAGCAGGACACTCGTCGTATGACACGCACGATCGCCGGCATCGCCATCCCCGACAGCGCTCTGGCCCGCGAGGCCACGGAGCTCATCCGCGACGCGGAGTCCGACCTGCTCTACGACCACTCCGTCCGCGTGTTCCTCTTCGGCGCGCTGCAGGGCGAGCGCCAGGGCCTGACCTACGACGCCGAGCTGCTCTACCTCGGCGCGATGTTCCACGACATGGGCCTCGTCGAGGGCCACCGCAGCGCTCACGACCGCTTCGAGGTCGACGGCGCCAACGCCGCCCGCGAGTTCATGCGCTCGCACGGGCTGACCGGCGACGCCGTCCGCGTCGTCTGGGACGCCATCGCCCTCCACACGACCCCGGGCATCCCGCAGCACAAGGAGCCCGAGGTCGCGCTCGTCACGGCGGGCGTCGAGCTCGACGTCCTCGGCCTCGGCTACGACGACCTCGCCCCCGCGCTGCGCGACGAGATCACCGCCGCACACCCGCGCGTCGACTTCAAGGAGTCGATCATCCACGCCTTCGCCGACGGCATCCGCCACAAGCCGGAGACCGCCTTCGGCAACGTCAAAGCCGACGTCCTCGCCCGCGAGCTCCCCGGCTACGTCCGCCTCAACTTCTGCGAGATCATCCTGGCCTCGCCGTTCGCGGCGACGAGCTGAGGGGGCGCGCCGAGAGCGCCTCGAGCACCTCGGGCGCGCCGTACATCTGGGCGCCGCGCGCGGCGCGGAACGGCGCGGGCACCAGCAAGCCGAGCTCGACCAGGCTCCGGATGGCGTTGGTGGCGCCCTGGCCGGAGAGGTCGTACTTCCGCGCGACGCTCGCGCTCGTGACGTAGGGATCGCCGACCAGGTCGGCGGCCAGGCGCTCGGCGGCGCCGCGCTTGTTGGCCTGCTGCACGCGCGCCCGCAGCTCGTCCTGGAGCCCGACGAGCCGCTCGACCTTCTGCTGCGACTCCGTGGCGGCCGCCGCGATGCCCTCCGCGAAGAAGCCGATCCACGCGTCCCAGTCGCCGTCGATGCTCAGCTGCAGCAGCGCGTCCTGGTAGCGGACGCGCTGCTGCTCGAACCACGGCGAGACCATCAGGAGCGGTTCACGGATGATCGCGCCGCGCAGCAGTTGGACGATGACGAGCAGGCGACCGATGCGGCCGTTGCCGTCGGAGAAGGGATGCAGGGTCTCGAACTGGTAGTGCGTCATCGCCGCCTGCACCACGGTCGGGATCTCCGGCGGACGCGCGATCCAGGCCAGCAGCGCCTCGACGCCACCACGAAGCTGATCGCCCGGGGGCGGGGGCACGAACCGTGCGTCCTCGAGCCGGCGCCCGCGCGCGGCGATCACCACGATCCGATCGCGCAGTCGCCCGGCGTCGGTCAGCTCGCCCGGCGTGCCCGCGACCAGGGTCGCCTGGAGCTGACCGAGCAGGTTGATGGTCAACGGCCGGTCCTCGGGCCACGAGAACGACAACTCGGCCATGGTCTCGAAGTTCAGGACCTCGCGCAGCTCGGCGCTGAGATGCTCCGTGTCGTCCTGATCGGCGGCGAGGACGTCGGCGAACGGCGCGTACGTGCCCTCGAGCGCGCTGGTGCTCTGCGCCTCGCGGCGGAGCGCCGGGCGGCGGAGCAGTGCGGGGTTCGGGATGAGGCGAGCGGCGCCGTCGAGTCGGGCCAGCGCCGCCGTGGCCGCGTTGACCACCGTCCAGGTCCGCGTCGAGAGCGTGATCTCGGTCGGGAGCGGCGCCGGAAGGAACGCATGCCCCTCGACCGAGTCGTGCGTTGTCGGGTCGGGAGCGGTGATCGGCACGATCTCGCCGATCGGGCTGCGGGCCAACCGCTTCAGATCCATGACCCAAGTATAAGCCGCGAAAGTTGGGCCGAGCCCGCGCGACGCAAGTTTGCTTGGGCGTCGCGCGCCGCCCTCACACCCGCCCGTAGCGCAGGTACACCACGCGCGAGGCGAAGGTGCGCGTCTCGATCAGCTCCAGCGGGATGCGCGCCTCGAGGGCTGGGAAGTAGGGCGTGCCGGCGCCGAGGAGGATGGGGTTGAGGAAGAGGCGGTACTCGTCGACGAGGCCGAGCCGGATCGCCTCGGCGGCCAGGCCGGCGCCGCCGATGGCCAGGTCCTGGCCCGGCTCCTCCTTGAGGCGGGCGACCTCCTCGGCGAGACCATCGGTCGCCAGGCGCGTGTTGCCCTCGACGGTCGTCAGCGTCGTCGAGAAGACGACCTTCGGCAGGGCCTGCCAGACGGCGGCGAAGTCACGCACGATCGGGCCGGCCGACGGGTCCTGGTCGGCGGTCTCCCAGTAGACCATCGTCTCGTAGAGCCGCCGCCCCAGCAGGTGGCCGCCCAGCGCGCGCACCTCGTCGTTGTGGAACTGGTGCAGCTCCTCGTCGGGCACGCCCCAGTCGATCTGGCCGTCGGCGTCGGCGATGAACCCGTCCAGCGACGGGTTCATCGAGTAGATCAGCTTCCTCATCGTGCTTCTCCTGCGTCGGTGGTCACCTTCGCCGACTATGACCGCCGGTCGCGCCCATCCTCATCGGTCGCCCGCTACGTCGCATCGTGGAAGATCACGCCCAGGGCGGTCCGCTGCCCGCGGGTGACGGTGCTGACGCCGTGGCGCATGCCGACCCGGTGGTCGCCGCGCGTGCCCTCCTGCGGGCGCTGCTGGGTCGGGAAGATCACGAACGCGCCGCGGGGCGGGGTCAGGACGTGGGCGCGGCTCTGCGCGCGCGGGCGCTGCTCCAGCAGCACGAGCTCGCCGCCCTCGTGGTCGACGCCCGGCTCCGACAGGACCGTCAACACCTGCAGCGGGAAGAACACGTCGCCGTAGAGATCCTGGTGCAGCGCGTTCCAGTCGCCCGGGCCGTAGCGCAGGATCAGCGGGGTGGGGCGCGTCTGGCCGGCGGCGTGGCAGCGCTCCAGCAGCGCCTCGTGCTCGGCCG
>DASYBY010000640.1:0-8442 GCA_036500525.1 Baekduia sp.
GTGCAGTATGCGGGATGCTCGGCCCCGGCTGACGGTCGCCGATGACCGAAGGTGAACCCCCGTTCATCGAGGTCAGCGGCGGCCGTCAGGCGGCGGCGAGCGCCCGCAGACTGCCCGCGAATTAGCGACTCAGGACACTAGGGCTGGTACGGCGGCGCGACGCCCCAGCCCCACCGCGGCACCGGCGCCTCCTCGACGACCTCGGCGCCCGGCTGGGAGTTGTGCTGGGCCAACCGGCTACCCCACTCCGCATAGCCGATCACGGCGGCGCGGAACTCCGGGCCGGCGGGCAGGCCGGCGTCGTCGGCGGCCTGGCTGAGCAGCGTCACGAACCGCAGCCGCTGCTCAGCCGTGATGGCCATCCCGCGATGGCGCGCGAGCATGTGCGCGTAGCCGCCGAACTCCTCGGTGTACGCCGCGGCGCCGCCCATGACCTCGACCCACCACGCCGCGGCGTGCGCACGATGCTCCTCGGAGACCGTGCCGCCGAACAGGGGCGCGATCGTCGGCTCCTGCTCGATCAAGTCATAAAAGATGTCCAGCCAGCGCCGAAACGCCTCCGGGCCACCGCCCCACTCCAGGATCGTCGGATCGTCGCCGCCCGCCATGCCGACGACGCCCCTAGCCCTCGCCGCGCCGCGACGACGCCGTCCGAGACGCCGGCGCCGCCAGGTCGGCGGGTGATCCGGTGACCGGTGGGTGGACGTGCTCGTGGTGGTTGCGCAGCGCGGCGAGTAGCTCGGGCAGGTGGTGGTCGAAGAGGCGGTAGTAGCCGTGGCGTCCGTCGCGGCGCACCGCCACCAGCCGCAGCTGGCGCAGGACACGCAGCTGATGCGAGACGGCGCTGGCCTCCATGCCGACGGCGGTCGCGAGGTCTTCGACGGTGCGCTCGCCGTCCATCAACGCCCACAACATCCGCAGCCGGCTGGCGCTCCCGAAGGCCCGCATCGCCTCCGCGAGGCTGTCGGCCTCCTCGGGGCCGAGGGCGCGGTCGGCGTCGCGATGCTCAGCGGGATGCGGCATGGGGCTCCAATCTAACGCGAGACGGTCGCGACTCAGGCGGGCTCGGGTAGTGGGTGGCCGGGATCGGCCTTGATCGTCTGGATCGACTGCCAGGTGATGCGCAGGATCACCACGGTGATGATCAGGCCGATGAGCGGGTCGCCGAGCGTGAATCCCAGGGCGACGACCGCGGCGCCGGCGACGACCGCGAGGCTGACGAACCCGTCGGTGCGCGCGTGGTAGCCGTCGGCGATCAGGGCGGGGCTGTCGAGCCGCCGCCCGCCGCGCAACCGCACCTGGGCGGCGATCTCGTTGCCGGCGAACCCGACGACGCCGGCGACGGCCACCACGCCGAGGTGGTCGAGCTGCTGCGGGTGGATCAGCCGCAGGATTGCCTCGACGCCGGCGACGCAGGCGCTGACGAAGATCGTCAAGACCACGAAGTAGCCGGCGCGTTTCTCGGCCACGAACGACCGCAGCAGGAACGCGATGCCCAGCGGGATCGCCGTCAGCGCGTCGCCCGCGTTGTGGATCAGGTCGGCCAACAGCGCGACGCTGCCGGTGCTGATGAAGATCACCAGCTGCGCGACCGCGGTGACCAGGAGGACCGCGAGGCTGGCGCCCACGACGCGCAACCCCTCACGCGAGCGCGTGATCGACCGGTCGACCAGGCCGTGGCTGTGGCCGTGGCCCTGGCCTTGGCCGGCGTGGTCGTGCCCGTGGTGCCCGTGGACGTGTCCCTGACTCATCCGAACACATGATAGGTCGTTCAGCTATCGCGTTGGCCGCGACCGGACGCGCAGACCGACCGCCGCGGCCATCACGGCCCACGGCGGCCGACCTGCGCCGGATCACCGGACCGTGACCTCGGCCAACTGCTGCTTGGCGTCCTCGAGCTCGACCTCGAAGCGGCCCTCGATGTCGGCCTTCATCTTGAAGCGCACCGTGCCACCGGGCTGGACGTCGTGGTGGACGTCATAGCCGTGGAAGTGCACCTCGTCGGCGACGTCGGAGACCACGGTCAGGTCGATGTCGCCACCCTTCTCGAACGTGACCTTCTGGACGCCGCCGACCGGCTTCCCGCCCTGGACGGTGACGGTGGCCGACTTGGTGGTGTCGTCGTCGTCGCCTCCCAGCGACGAGCCGACGACAGCGGCGATCAGCAGCACCACGACGGCGCCACCGATCAGCGCGAAACGACGCGCGTTGGACATACAGAGTTCTCCTACAGGTTGATGATGAGGACGGGCTGAGCCGGCGCCGTCATCGGCGGCCCCCGCCCCGCACCCGGCCGCGTCAGACCACGCGAGACCACCCCGTGCCCGCCGTCCGAACACCACCGCACCACGACAGCGACCGCCGCACCCCACCGCGCCCGACCGCCCCGCAGGCGCCGCGCGATCCACGCCACCACACGCCGCGCCGGGCCGATCACGAACGTCAGGCCCCAACCGAACACCCCCGCCAGCGGCAGCGCGATCCAACCACCGTGCCCGAGCAGCAGCGACGCGTGCCCCTCGGCCAGCTCCTGGCAGAACAAGATGACCAACAACGCGACCGCCGCCTCGACGGCCATCCGCACCCGCGAGCGCACCGGCCGCTCCGGCCGCGCGGGAGCACGCACCGCGCGCACGAGCGCCATCCCGATCGACAACGACGCCAGCCCGGCCAGCACCTGCGGCGCCCACCCGAGGTACCCGTGCGCCGCGTCGCCGGCGCGATCGGGCGCCAGCGCGTAGCGCAGCTGATGCAGCACGAAGGCCGCGACCACCGTCGCGCAAGCACCCAGACGCGGATCGAGCGTGCGCCGCACCACCCGGATCATGCCAGGGAGCCGCGCCACATCCGCCGGCCGCCGCGCGCTCGCGGCCGGGACCACCACGGTGACGGTGAACCGACATCTCCTTCACCAAGTCCACCGTCAAGGTCCGCCGCGGCGCGTCGTCCGCCAGGCGGGGACCGCCGCCCCGCCCCCGCCTCAGCCCTCGGCCATGAAGAGCGTCGCGCCGCCGGTGGCGAAGTTCGCGACGTCGGCGCCCGCGGCCTCGCCCTCGGGGCTGGCCATGCCGGCCTGGAGCGCGGCGGCGTCGTCGAAGCACAGCTCGGCGAGGTAGTAGTAGGGCGCGGGCGTCCCGTCGGGCGTCCCGAGGACCTTGCCCCACTCGAAGCGGCGCAGGCCGGGGATCTTGTCGGCGAGCGGCGCGTGCGTGCCGGCGTAGTAGGCGTCGAACGCCGCGGGATCCTCCGGCGTGCCGTAGGCAACCATCATCTTGATCATGAGTGGCGAGGCTACACACACCCCGCTAAGCTCCCCCGACACCCATAACAAAAGCGCCCCCGCACCGTTGACGCGGCCGGGGGCATGGCCCAAGGAGCTGTGACTCCCATGAGCACCCCCAAGCGTAACGCCGCCCGCGTGATCGCCGTCGACCCCCCGCTCACCGCGATCCTCCGCCTCCAGACCCTCGCGGTGCTGGAAGCCAACCACCAGCCGTTCGAGGACGTGCGCGAGCTCGACCCGCCGGCCCTGCTCGCGTTGTCGGACATCTTCCGCGACGCGTTCGCCATCCTCGACGCCCTCGGCTGGATCGAGCCCGACGAGCCGACCGCCGTCGACGTCCCGATGACCGACGGCCACGCCGCCCAGCTGCGCCGCTGCCAGGCCGACCTCCAGCACACCAACCGCGACCGCCGCATCGCACTCGCCGCGACCATCAACATCGACGAACGCCGCGCGATCCAGGCCGACATCGACGCCGATCACGCCGCCGCCATCGGCCTCGAACGCGTGCTCACGGCGCACTCCCGCGCGGCGACCCGCTGACCGCTACCGGCGGTTGCCCGCCGTGATGGCGCTGTTCGCCATCGCGACGAACGCCTTCTTCCCGCCGAGCGCCTTCGCCTGGATCTCGTAGCGCACGCCCTTCTGGATCCAGGCGATGGACGGCGGGGAGCACGACGCGCCGCAGCTCAACGCCTTGTAGTAGCCCTTCATGCCGAGCGCGAGCTTGACGTTGGTGCTCTTGTACCCCAACTTCGCACCCTTGGCGCCGAGGAACTCGGCCAGGAAGCAGGCGTTCGCGCCGCCGCAGCCCTTGGCTCCGCTCAACGCCATGCTGTAGGTGCCGAGCCGCCGGTCCCCGTCACCGTCGGCGTACACCTTGCCACCGTAGTCCAGGTTCATGGTCGTCGGCAGCAGGACCACGAGGCCGGAGTCGTGCGCGGCGGGGATCACCGCGCTCAGCCGCGTCGGCACGTCGACCGTCCGCGCCACCGCGACGGCGCAGAGCAGGACGAAGGCCACCATGATCGCTGCGACGAGACGGAGCATGGGCGCCAGCCTACGCTGCCGCGTCGTTGTACTTCCAGGGTCGTGCGCGCTACTGTCACGCATATGGCCAGCTTTGTTGGCGACAAGAATGACACGAGGGTCGTAGATCGCCTCTACGCGCTGGCGGAGCCGCAGGGCGGCTACTTCACGGCGCAGCAGGCGATGGCTGCGGGCGTCGCTCGATCGACGTTGACCTATCACGCCCGTGAGGGCGGAACGTTGCAGCGCGCCGGCCGGGCGGTCTATCGCCTCCGTCGCTTCCCCGGCTCGCCGCACGAGCACGTCGTCCCCGTCTGGTTGGGTCTGTCGCGCGCGGACGCGGTCGTCTCGAACGTGAGCGCGTTGGAGCTGCTGGAGCTGACCGACCTGATCGCTGATGAAGTCCACGTGACGATGCCACGGGCCAAGCGCGGCACGACGATTCCGGTGGGCGTTCGTGCACACTTCACCGATCGACCCATCGGCGGGCGTGACCGGCGCCACGTCCTGGGGGTGCCCGTCACGGGCGTGGAGCGCACGATCGCCGACGTCGTCCGCGGCGGCGGCTGGACGGAGCAGGTCGATCTCGCGGTCCGTCAGGCGCTGGGCCGTGGGATGACGACCTTGCCACGGCTGACGGAGCGGCTGCCCAAGTCCTGGCATGGCCGGCTCCGGGCCGCCGCCGGCGGGACCGACGCATGAGGTACGCGACGGCCGGGGCCTTCCGGACGGCACTGGAGGCACGGCTCAAGGACGAGCAGTCCGCGGGCGTGGGCCTCTCGCGGCTGCGCAAGCGGATCGTGTTCGAGCGGCTGCTCGCCCGCCTGCAGGTGGTCGCCCCGGACGGCTGGCTGCTCAAGGGCGGCTTTGCCCTGGAGCTGCGCCTGGGCGGCCGGGCGCGGACGACCAAGGACGTCGACATCGACTGGACCGCGGGCGAGGACGAGGCCACCGAGCTGCTGCTCGATGCCGCCGCCCTGGACATGGACGACATGTTCAGCTTCGTCGTCCAGCGCACCGCGATGGACGACGACCTCGTCGGTGGAGGGCAGCGGTGGATGGTTCGAGCCGAGCTGGCCGGCCGCGCCTTCGAGCGCGTCGCCATCGACGTCGGGTTCGGCAAGCCACCGGTCGTGGAGCCGGTCACGCTCGCGGCATCTCGCCTGCTCGAGTTCGCCGAGATCACGTCGATCCTGGTGCCCGCGCTCGCCGTCGAGCAGCACCTCGCCGAGAAGTTGCACGCCTACTCGCGAACGTACGCCGGCGGCCAGCCGAGCTCGCGCGTCAAGGACCTGGTCGACATCGTGGTCATCGCCCACACCACCACCGTCGACGGCGGACGGCTGCGGCGCGCGATCACAGCGATCTTCGAACGGCGCGACACCCACGAGCCGCCGCTGGCGCTCGCATCGCCTCCGCGTGACTGGGCGCGGCCGTGGGCGACGCTGGTCGAGCACCTGCCGGCGGACGCCGATCTCGCCTCCGGATTCTCGGTTGCGTCCGCGTTCTGGGACCCGGTGTTGTCCGGCGCCGTTGACGTGGTCCGGTGGGAGCCCGAGTTGTTGGTGTGGTCGCCTGCCGAGCCTTCGGGCGGCTAGCCGGCGAACACATACACCCACGCGGTCTGCCCCGAGCGCAGCGGGACCTCGACGCGCGCGTAGTCGGCGACCTCGTAGGCGTCGGCCGCGCGTAGCTGCTCGGCGGTGAGGTCGAAGACCGTGCCGAAGCCGATGATCGCGTCGGGGCGGCCGGAGAGCAGGCGGCCGAAGGTCGCGCGCGGCACGTCGGGCAGCTGCCGCGTGCCGTAGGAGAACAGGTGCACATTCGATCAGACTCCGGGCCATGACATCGACGTTGCGCACTGACGCAGTTGTTGGGGTCCTCGACCGGCTGGTGGCCGCGGGCCTGCGCGAGGACGAGCCGGGCAAGGAGCGCGTCGTCCGCCGCGAGACCGAGCTGGGCCACAAGGTCTACGGCCGCGAGCGCGCCGAGCTGTACGGCACCGCGCCGATCGCCGTCACCCGCGAGGTCGGCGAGCTGCTGTACGTGCTCGCCACCGCCGCGAAGGCGCGCATGATCGTGGAGTTCGGCGCGTCGGTCGGGTTCTCCACCATCCACCTCGCCGCCGCCGCCCGCGACACCAGCGACGCGACGGTCATCACCACCGAGCTCGACGAGCGCAAGGCGCAGCTCGCGCACGAGAACCTGGCCGCGGCCGGGCTGGCCGACCTCGTCGACCTCCGCGTCGGCGATGCCCAGACGACCCTCGCCGACCTGAGCGCCCCCGTCGACCTCCTCTTCATCGACGGATGGAACGACCTGTACCTCCCGATCCTCGCGCTGGTCGAGCCGCGCCTGCGCCCGGGCGCGCTCGTCATCGCCGACCTCAGCGCCGGCGACCCCTCCTGCGAGGCCTACCGCACCCACGTCGAGGACCCCGCGAACGGCTACTTCACCATCACCTTGCCACTGGACGCCGGCGTTACCGTGTCCACGCGATGATCGATCCGACGCAGCTCCCCGCCGACCTGCCCGCGCCGACCGACGACGGCGCCGCCGACCACCTGCCGGGGCTGGCGCTGCCGGCGATCTCGCTCGCGAGCACGAGCGGCGGCACCGTCGCGCTGGACGAGCTGGGCGCCGGCCGCACCGTCTTGTACATCTACCCGATGACCGGCCGCCCCGGCGAGGCGCTGCCCGACGGCTGGAACGCGATCCCCGGCGCACGCGGCTGCACGCCCGAGTCCTGCGCGTTCCGCGACCATCACGCCGAGCTGCTCACCGCGGGCGCCGACGCGGTCTACGGGCTCTCCAGCCAGACCCCCGACGAGCAGATCGAGGCGGCGACGCGGCTGCACCTCCCGTTCGCGCTGCTCTCCGACCAAGACCTACACCTCGCCGCCGCGCCGCTCCGTCTCCCCACCTTCGAGGCCGGCGGGCAGACCCGCTACAAGCGCCTCACGATGATCGTCACCGCGGGCGCCATCGAGCACGTCTTCTACCCCATCTTCCCGCCCGACACCCACGCCGCCGAGGTGCTGCGGTGGCTCAGCGCGCACCGGCCGGGCTGAGCAGGTCCTGCAGGCCGACCCGCCGGTAGAAGCGCTCGCGCACCGCGTCGCCGAGCGCGTTGACCTCCTGGGCGCCGTCGTCGGCCGGGTCGATGTGCACGCGGAACGGGCGCTCGCCCTTGGGCAGGCCGACGACGCGCGCGATCTGCCGGGCGACCTCGGTCGGGTCGGCGTCGGACGGCGCGAGCGCGGCCAGCCGCTCGCTCACCTGGTCCAGCAGCCCGGGGTAGTGCTCGTCGTAGGCCGCGGCGACGTCCGCGTCGGCCGCGTGGCCCGCGTGGGCGAAGTGGTTGGTCCCGGTGGTGAACGAGCCGGGCACGATGATGGTGGTGTCGATCCCGAAGCGCGCGAGCTCGGCCGCATAGGTGACGGCCAGCGCGTCCTCGCCCGCCTTGGCGGCGAAGTAGGGCCCCAAGTACGGCGGCGTGCCCCCGCGCGTGCTCGACGAGCCGACCCACACGAGCAGGCCGTCGCCCTGCGCGCGCAGGTGCGGCAGCACGGCGCGGTTGAGCCGCTGGGTCGAGAGCACGTTGACGTCGTAGACCTCCGCGAGCTGCTCGACCGTGAACGCCTCGGTCGGCCCGAGCACCATGTGCCCCGCGTTGTGGACGACGACGTCGATCCGCTCGACCGCGGCGAGGATCGCCTCGACGGCCGCGTCGACCGAGTCCTGCGACGACACGTCCAGCTCGATCGGGCGCAGGTCGACGCCGTGCTCGCGCGCGTAGTCCGTCGCCTCGCCGGCGGCCGGGGCGTTGCGATCGCCGATCGCGCGCATCCCGGCGAAGACGGTGTGGCCGTCGTCGGCCAGGGTCCGCGCGGCCATCGCGCCGAAGCCGCTCGACGCGCCGCTGACGATGATCGTCTTGGTCATGCGATGCCTCCGTTGGCGTACAGGATCTGGGCGTTGATCCACCGCGCCGGGCCGGCCAGGTAGGAGACGGTCTCCGCGATGTCCTCGGGCGTCCCGAGCCGCTCCAGCGGCGGCATGCTCGCGAGGTGGTCGATCGCCGCCTGCTCCTTGCCGTCGAGGAACAGCGGCGTGGCGGTCGGGCCGGG
>DASYBY010000641.1:0-3373 GCA_036500525.1 Baekduia sp.
GCGGTGGTCTTCCCCGACAGATCCGGACGCCCCCTCGTTCCGGCCTCAGCATCGGAGCACGACATGTCGCGCCTCACCCTCCTCCTCCTCGCGGCGGTCCTGGCGGTCACCGCCACCGCCGGCGTCGCCGTCGCCGCATCCAGTCCCAGCTCGCCCGCCAAGGTGAGCGTGCGGTCGACCTCGCTCGGCAAGGTCCTCGTCAACGGCAAGGGCGTCACGCTCTACCTGTTCAAGAAGGACAAGAACGGCAAGAGCGCCTGCAGCGGCACCTGCGCCCAGGCCTGGCCGCCCCTGCTGACCAAGGGCAAGCCCACGGGCTCCGGCGGCGCCGCGGCCTCCAAGCTCGGCACGACCCGCCGCGCCGACGGCACCACGCAGGTCACCTACGCCGGCCACCCGCTCTACACGTTCATCATGGACAAGAACAAGGCGGGCAGCACCAAGGGCGAGGGCATCGTCGCCTTCGGCGCCGAGTGGGACGCCGTCGGGACCAACGGCAAGGCGATCGCCAAGCCGAGCACCAGCAGCTCCACCAGCCAGGGCGGCGGCGGCTACTAGCCGGTCCGGCACCTGCGGCGGGAGCACGGACCGCTCCCGCCGTAGGCTTCTGCGCCGTGGACGGGATCGGCTACCAGCTCTGGCGTCAGCGGCTCGACGACGGCCACGAGACCACGCTCTACGCGACCCGCCATCCGCTGCGCACCACGCGGGTGCGCGCGGTCCGGTTCCCGCGCCCTCGGCGCCTCGACGTGTGGTGCCGCGCCGGCGGCCTCGGCGAGGCGATCGTCGGCGGGTTCTTCCTCCGCGATCCCTACCGGCCGCTCGGCGAGCTGTGGGTCGACGGGCAGCTCGCCCGCCACGAGCCGGTGGCCGCCCCGTTCGGCGACCACCGCGCGTGCGTCGTCGCCCACGACGGCGACGTCCGCCTCCTCGCCCGCGCCGACGCGCCCGAGGCGCCCGCGGGCCACCTGCTGCAGGCCGGCCCGCTGCTCGTCCAGGACGGACGCACCGTCTTCGATCCCACCGACGACCGCGAGGGCTTCTCGGCCGGTGCCGGGCAGTTCGACTCCGACATCACCGAGGGGCGCCATCCGCGCGCCGCGCTGGGCATCGCCGACGACGCCCTGATCGCCGTGGCCTGCGACGGCCGCCGCTCCGGCGTCGACGCCGGCCTCTCGATGCTGGAGCTGGCCGACGTGATGGTGCAGCTCGGCGCGCACAGCGCGATCAACCTCGACGGCGGCGGCTCGACCACGCTCGTCCACCGCGGCCACCTGCTCAACCGGCCCTACTCGACCCAGGACCAGCCGGCGCCGCAGACCCGCCGGATCGTCACCGCGCTGGTGCTCGAACCGCGCGCCGCGGCTTGACCGTCAGCGCAGGAAGCCGAGCACCATCGGCGCGACGCTCGGATGGCTCAGCGCGGTGATGTGGCCGCGGCCGCCGATGATGTCGACGCGACAATCGGGGATCAGCCGCGCGGTCTCGGCGAACAGCTCGGTGGGGTAGAAGCGGTCCTCGGCGCCGGCGACCAGCAGCGTCGGCGCGCGGATCGGCGACGCGCACGCGGGGAGGTCGAAGCCGTCCTCGGCCTCGATCGTTGTCGCCATGTCGTCGAGCGCGCCGAAGATCGACGGGCCGACCGTCCAGGCGACCGCGGCGGCGAGCAGCTGCCCGCGGTAGGGCGGGACCAGCTCGGCGGCCATGACCGCCAGCGCCTGGCGCCGCGCGCCGCGCCGGATCCGCACCGCGACCCGCCGCTGCAGCGAGCGCCCGTGCGGCCCCAGCCGGCACGCGGTGCTCTGGAGCACCAGGCGCCGCACCGCGCCCGGATGGTCGGCGGCGAGCTGCTGCGCGATCGAGCCACCCGTGGAGACGCCCACCACGTCGACCGGCTCGTCGCCGAAGCGTGCCCGCAGCGCCGCGGCGTGCGCGGCCGCGATCTCCTCCATCGTGATCCCCCGCGGGAGCCCCGGCCAGAGGGGCGAGATCGTCTCAGATGGCCACCGCCGCGCACCGCCGCACCGCGCCCGACGCCCACCGCCGCCTACCATTCGATGCTGCCCGGCTGCGAGCCGCGCGCCCGAGCACCCGAATTCAAGGCCTACAACGTGATCTCCACCAACCAGCTCAAGAACGGCAACCACATCGAGGTCGACGGCACGATCTTCAAGGTGGTGGAGTTCCAGCACGTCAAGCCCGGCAAGGGCCCGGCGTTCGTGCGCACCAAGCTGCGCCGCACCAAGGACGGCAACGTCATCGACAAGACCTTCCGCGCCGGCGAGAAGTTCCGCTCGGTCCGCACCGAGGCGCGCAAGATGACGTTCCTCTACGGCGACGGCACCGACGCGCACTTCATGGACGCCGAGACGTTCGAGCAGACCGCGATCCCCGAGACCGCGCTGGCCGACAAGCTGCGCTGGACCAAGGCCAACGAGACCGTCGACCTGCTGTTCATCGACGACGAGCCCGCCGACATCCAGCTGCCGTCCTCCGTCGAGCTGGAGGTCACCTTCACCGAGCCCGGCGTGCGCGGTGACACCGCCTCCGGCGGCGGCAACAAGCCCGCCACGGTCGAGACCGGCGCCGAGATCCAGGTGCCGCTGTTCGTCAACGTCGGTGACCGCGTGAAGATCCAGACCGAGACCGGCGACTACATGTCGCGGGCGTAGTGGCCCGCCGCAGCGATCAACGCCGGGCCGCCGCGTTCGCCCTGTACCAGCACGAGCTCACCTCCCGTGAGCTCGACGACGTCTTCGAGCGCGACGCCACCGAGTTCACCCGCGCGCTGGCCTACGCGGCCTCTGACTACTCCGCCGACCTCGACGGGATCATCGAGCGCCACGCCAAGGGCTGGAGCGTCGACCGCATCGCGCCGCTGGAGAAGGCGATCATGCGGATCGCGCTCCTGGAGATGCTGCACCCCGACGCGGCGCCCAGCGAGACGCCGATCCCGCCGGAGGGCGCGATCGACGAGGCCGTCGAGACCGCCAAGGAGTACTGCGGCGCCGACGCTCCCGGCTTCGTCAACGGCATCCTCGCCGCGGCCCTGCGCGCCCAGCAGGCCGCCGCCAAGGGCAGCTGACGATCCGACGGGCGTCCGTGCCGTCCGCCGGGTTGGCAGAATGAACGCCGTGACCCCCGACGACACCGCCGCCCAGCTCGATGCGCTCGTGACGCGCCTGGAGCGCACCGCCGAGCAGCTGCGCTCGGGCGACGTCTCGCCGGACGCCGCCGCGACGCTGGTCGAAGACGCCGCATCGCTGGCCTCGCAGGCCTCGGCCGAGCTGGACCGCCTCTCGCGCGCCGCCACCGCCGAGCCCATGCCGGGCCAGGATCCGCTGCTCTGAGCGGCACGGTCGTGACCTATCCG
>DASYBY010000642.1:0-4294 GCA_036500525.1 Baekduia sp.
CCCCCGAGGGCCTCGCTCGACCGCGACGCCGTCCCACCCCGCGTCACGGTCCCGGCTCCGCTCCGTCCGTCCACTTCGCGGAGCTGCACGAGGCCACCAACGCGCAGCGTGCCGGGAACTGGCGCTCAGATCAACCGGAACGCTGTTCGCTGCCGGACGTCGAGCTCTGCTGGGCCCGGCGCTCACGGATGCGGACGGCCTCGATGCGGTTCTCCCGCACCGACTCGACGCGGATCGAGTACCCGTCGGCGGTGATGGTGTCGCCGCGCTTGGGCAGGCGCCCCAGCTCGGCGAAGACGAAGCCGCCCACCGAGTTGTAGGCGTCGGTGTCGACCGGCAGCTCGACGCCGTAGTCGATGAGGTCGGTGACCGCGACGTGGCCGCGGACGAACCAGTCGCCGTTGGCCAGGCGCCGGACATGGCCGCCGGCCGGGTCGGTCTCGTCGTCGATCTCGCCGACGACCTCCTCGATGATGTCCTCGACCGTGACGATGCCGACGACGCGGCCGTACTCGTCGACGACGACGGCCATCGAGGAGCGCTGGCGCTGCAGGTCGGCGAGCAGGTCGTCCAGCGGCTTGGTCTCGGGGACGATGACCGCCTCGCGCACGAGCGGCTCGATCGAGGCCTGCGGGCCCTCGGCCATCAGCACGCGGGCCAGCGAGTTGGAGTGCACGATGCCGCGCACGCGGTCGCGGTTGTCGTCCTCGGTGACGACCAGGCGCGTGTGGCCGGAGGAGATGCACCGGCGCAGCGCGGTCTCGGCGTCCTCGGACAGGTCGACGGTGACGACCGCCGGGATCGGCGTCATCACCTGGCGCGCCTCCTGCTCGTGGAGGTGGAAGACGCCGCTGAGCATCCCGGCCTCCCCCGCGTCGAGCTTGCCGCCGGCGCGCGCCTGGCTGATGAGGATGCGCAGCTCCTCGGGCGTCGCGCCCTCCTCGATGGCGGCGTTGGGATCGACCCGCAGCAGCCGCAGCAGCGCGTTGGACACCATGTTGAGGAGCGAGATGAAGGGCTTCATCCCGGTGTTGAACGCCAGCAGCGGGCGCGAAACCGCGATCGCGATCCGGTCCGCGTGGATGATCGAGTAGATCTTGGGGACCTGCTCGCCGATGACGACGTGCGTCCCCGTGACGATCACGTAGGCGATGGCCACCGAGATGGCGACCTTGACGCCGTGCGAGAAGTTGCCGAACAGCGGCTCGAACAGCTCCGCGATCGCGGGCTCGCCGAGGAAGCCGATGCCCAGCGAGGCGAGCGTGATCCCGAACTGGCACGCCGAGAGGTACTGGTTGAGGTCGTCGTGCAGGCGCAGCGCGCGCCGCGCGCCGGCCGAGCCCTCCTCGGCCATCTCCTGCAGCGAGGAGCGGCGCGAACGGACCAGCCCGAACTCCGCCGACACGAAGAAGCCGTTGATGCCGATGAGCACCACGACCGCCAGGAGCAACAGGACGGTCACGTGATCAGGCCGGGTGCGAGCCCGGCGCTACTTCGAGAGGGATCGTCGTTCATGGAGCGACGGCTGCACGGTACCAGCGCAGCCGGCGAGCGGGGTGGCGGCCGGCCACGGTGGCTAGCCGCCCGGCAGGGCGTCGATCGCCGCGGCGAGGTCGAAGTCGGCCTGGGTGAGCCCGCCGGCGCTGTGGTTGGTGACGCTCAGCCGCACCTGGTTCCAGCCGTGGAGCAGGATGTCGGGGTGGTGATCGGCGGCCTCCGCGGCGCCGGCCACGGCGTTGACGAACTCCATCGCGGCAGCGAAGTCGGCCAGCTTGCGGTCGGTGACGAGGAAGTCGCCCTCGCGGCGCCAGGCGGGGCGCGCGGTCAGGCGCTCGTCGATCGTGCGGTCGTCCAGCAGCTCTGCCATATCGTCCTCCCGATGCGGATCGTCAGCCTCGTGCCTCACGCTACCGAGTTGCTGTACGCCTTAGGGCTCGGCGACGACGTGGTCGGCGTCACCCACGAATGCGACTTCCCGGCCCAGACGGCCGGCGTCGCGAAGATCACGCGGGACATGCTGCCGCCCGGGCTATCGTCGGGCGAGATCGACGCGGCCGTGCGCGAGCGCACCGAGAAGGGCGAGGCGATCTACGGCCTCGACGAGGCGCTGCTGGCGCGGCTCAAGCCCGACCTGATCGTCACGCAGGAGCTGTGCCCGGTCTGCGCGGTCAGCTACGACGAGGTCAAGGCGGTCGCCGAGAAGCTCGCGCCGTGCCCCAAGGTCATCGCGCTCGATCCCAAGACGTTCGGGGAGACGATGGGCGACGTGCGCACGATCGCGCAGGCCACCGGCGCCCGCGACGCCGCGCTGGACTTCGTCGCCCGGCAGCGCGCACGGGTCGACCGCGTGAAGATCGCGCTCAAGGACGCGCCGAGGCCCACGGTCGTCGCGGTCGAGTGGTTCGACCCCATCTACGTCGCCGGCCACTGGACGCCGCAGCTGATCGAGTGGGCCGGCGGGCTCGACCTCCTCGGCTTCGCCGGCGAGCACAGCGAGCGCGCCGACTGGGACGCGCTGCGCGCCGCCGAGCCCGAGGTCGTGGTGTGCATCCCGTGCGGCTACGACGGCCCGCGGGCGCTGGAGGAGGCGGCGAAGTTCTCTGAGCAGCTCGCGACGATCGGCGCGCGCGAGGTCATCGCGCTGGACGCCTCGGCCTACTTCTCCCGCCCCGGCCCGCGGCTGGTCGACGGCCTGGAGACGCTCGCCCACGCGCTGCACCCCGACCGGGTGCCCGAGGCGCCCGGCGAGGTCTACCGGCTCGACCTCGGCTAGCTACAGGCTGAAGTCGTGGGCGTTGCCGGAGACGGCGATCGCCCCGACCACCGACAACACCATCAGCGCGGCGCACGCGGCGTAGCCGAGCCACGGCTGCCGCATGCGGTCGGCCTGCACGAAGGCGTAGCCGGCCAGCAGGCCGCCGATCAGCCCGCCGATGTGCCCGCCGAAGGCGATGTGCAGACCGGGCAGGAACCCGATCGCCAGGTTGATGAGGATCAGCCCGCCGAGGCCGCCGCTGAACGGGGCGTAGCCGCGGCGGTGCTGCTCGACGGCGAGCACGCCGAAGAGGCCGAAGACGGCGCCCGAGGCGCCGACGATGCCGACCTCGGTCGTCTGCACCAGCGCGCCGAACGAGCCGCACAGCAGCGCGGTGAAGTACAGGACGCCGAAGCGCACCGAGCCGATCGCGCGCTCGAGCTGCTGGCCGATCACCCACAGCAGGTACATGTTGAACCCGATGTGGAAGATGCCGCTGTGGAGGAAGCCGCCCGTGATGAGGCGCCAGTAGTCGCCGTCGTGGACGTAGGGCCCGAAGAGCGCGAGGTTCTGGTAGATCCGGCCGGTGCTGCCGCTGGAGCCGATGCTGCCCTCGCTGAGGAACAGCAGGACGCACACGACGATGATCGCCACGGTGACGCGCGGCTCGTCGGCGCCGCGGCTGATCGTCGCGGCGGTGCGCACCTTCGTCTTCTGCTTCGCGCAGTCCGGGCAGCGCATGCCGACCGAGGTCGGCGTCATGCAGTCCGGGCAGATGGGGTTCCCGCAGTTGGAGCAGGAGACGCCCGTCTCGCGAGACGGGTGGCGATAGCAGGTGGCCATGAAGCGCCGCACGCTAGCAGCGCGACCTTGCGGCTAGGTGAGGGTGGCTCCGACGACCGGCGACGACGTCGGCGCCGTGCTGCCGCCGGGCGGCTCCGCGGTGACGAGCACCTGGTCGGTGCCCTTCAGCGATTCCATGATCTCGACCCGCGCGCGGCCGTCGGAGGCGACGGTGAAGAGCGTGTGGCTGGGGCGCGGCTTCTGCTTGCCCGACACGAGCCACACCTGGTAGACGCGGCCGGCGGGCGCGGCGGGCATGTGGCGGAGATCGAGCTCGCCGCGGCCGCCGGTGACCTCCAGCGCGACCTGCGCGCCGCGCGGCCCGAAGCCGGGGTGCGTCGTGGTCTCCGGGCCACCGCCGGTGGCCAGCACGCCGACGAGGACGCCGACGGCGAGCACCGCGGTCGCCAGGACGGCGGCGGGGACGGGACGGATCCAGGCGAGGCGGCCCTTCAGGCGCCGGCGGGCGGCGGCGGGCTCGCGGGCGGGCGCGGGCGGCCGGTCGGCCTCCGGGCCGGCGGCGCGCAGCAGCTGCGCCTCGGACTCGACCACGGCCATGATCCGGCTCTTGAGCTCGGGCGGCGGGACCGCCTGCGGCGCGGCCATCGGCAGCACGTCGGCGACGACCTGCAGCTGCGCGACCTCGTCGCGGCAGATGGCGCAGCGCTCCAGGTGCGCGGCGAAGGCGTGCGCGTC
>DASYBY010000643.1:0-4558 GCA_036500525.1 Baekduia sp.
CAGAGCCGCGAGGTCGTCGAGGCGATGGCCATCGACTCGGGCGTGCAGCTCGAGTCGCTCAAGGTCGACGGCGGCATGGTGGTCAACGAGTTGTTGATGCAGTTCCAGGCCGACCTGCTCGGCGTGCCGGTGATCCGGCCGCAGGTCGCCGAGACGACGGCGCTCGGCGCCGCCTACGCGGCCGGCCTGGCGACCGGGTTCTGGCCCGACGTCGAGAGCCTCCGCGAGAACTGGCAGGAGGACAAGCGCTGGGAGCCGCAGATGGACGCGGCCAAGCGCGACGAGTACTACAAGTTCTGGAAGAAGGCCGTGACGCGCACGTTCGACTGGTTCGACTCCGAGGAGTAGGCCATGGCCCGCGTACGCGCGGAGGTGCTGGTCATCGGGGGCGGCGCGACGGGTGCCGGCGTGGCGTGGGACGCCGCGCTGCGCGGGTTCGACGTCGTCCTCGTCGATCGCGCCGACCTCGCGTCGGGCACGAGCGGGCGCTTCCACGGCCTGCTGCACTCGGGCGGCCGCTACGTCGTCAAGGATCCGGTCGCGGCGCGCGAGTGCGTGGACGAGAACGCGATCCTGCGGCGCGTGATCCCCGACTGCATCGAGGACACGGGCGGCCTGTTCGTCACCACGCCCGACGACGACCCGGCCTACGGCGAGCGGTTCCTGGCGGGCTGCGCGGCGGCGGGGCTGCCGGCGCAGGAGATCGACGTGGGGGAGGCGCTGCGGGCCGAGCCGCGCCTGAACCCGGGGATCCGCCGGGCGTTCACGGCGCCCGATGCCTCGGTCGACGTGTGGAAGGCCGTGTGGTCGATGGCCTCGGGCGCCGCCGAGCACGACGCACGGATCCTCACCTATCACTCGGTCGTCGGGCTGCACACGGCCGACGGGACGGTCACCGGCGCCCGGGTGCGCAACGAGCTGACCGGCGAGGAGCTCGACATCGAGGCCGGCTTCACGCTCAACGCGTCGGGCGCGTGGGCGGCGCAGATCGTGAAGATGGCCGGGATCGAGGGCATCGGCGTCATCCCGGGCAAGGGCATCATGATCGCGATGAGCCACCGGTTGGTGAACACGGTGGTCAACCGTCTCGACCTGCCCGCCGACGGCGACATCCTCGTCCCGATCCGCACGGTGAGCGCGATCGGGACCACCGACATCCGCGCGGCGGACCCCGACGAGATCCCGGTCACGCACGCCGAGGTCGACCAGATGCTCGACGCGGGCGAGCGGCTCGTGCCCGGGCTGCGCGCCGCGCGGGCGCTGCGGGTCTGGGCCGGCGTGCGGCCGCTGTTCCAGGACGAGAAGTCGGGCGCGACGCTGACGCGCGACGTCACGCGCACGCACGCGGTGATCGACCACGAGGCGCGCGACGGCGTGCGCGGGCTGCTCACGATCTCCGGCGGCAAGGTGACGACGCTGCGGCTGATGGCGCAGGACCTGGTCGACGCCATGTGCAAGCAGTTGGGGACCGAGCGGGCGTGCCGGACCGCCGACGTGCGCCCGCCGGGCAACGAGCGCGGCGAGTACTTCCGGCTTGGGACGCGGCTGCGCGAGCGCGAGGCCACGCTCGGAGAGGAGCAGCTGATCTGCGAGTGCGAGCTGGTCGGCCGCGGGCGGCTGGAGCGGACGATGCACCGCCGCGGCAGCGTCAACCTGGACGACATGCGCCGCCAGCTGCGGCTCGGCATGGGGCCGTGCCAGGGCGGGTTCTGCATCTACCGCGCGACGGGGATCCTGCACGCGATCGAGCGGCTCGACGGGCCCGAGGCGTCCGCGTCGCTGGTGCAGTTCCTGGAGGAGCGGTGGCACGGCGTGTGGCCGATCCTCTACGGCGACCAGCTGCGCCAGGCGCGCCTGGACGACTGGATCTTCCAGGGGTTGCTGGACGTCGAGCACCTGCCCGCGGCGGTGGCGCCATGAGCCATCATGATGTGGTGGTCGTGGGCGCGGGGCTGGCGGGGCTCGTCGCCGCCGTGCGGCTGGCCGAGGCGGGCGCGAGCGTGCTGGTGCTCGCCAAGGGCGTGGGCGCGACGCACCTCAGCCCGTGCACGATCGATGTGCTGGGCTACGACCCCGAGCCGGTGGAGCGGCCGCTGGAGGCCGTGGCGCGGCTGATCGCGGCGCGCCCGGATCACCCGTACGCGGTCGCCGGGCCGGCGGGCGTGGCGGACGCGATCGCGTGGTTCACGGGGTGCTTCGAGGACGGTCCGCTGGCGCCGTACGGGTACGTCGGCGACGGCGCGGAGAACCACGTGTTGCCCACGGCGCTGGGGGCGCCGCGGCCGTCGGCGGTCGTGCCGGAGAGCATGGCCGCGGGCGACCTGCGGGGCGGTGGGGAGATCTGCGTGGTCGGGTTCCGCACGCTGAAGGACTTCTATCCGCTGCTCATGGCCGACAACCTGGACCGGCTCGACGGCGTGCACGCGCGCGGGATCGAGCTGGACCTCGCCGCGGAGGGGCGCGCGGACGCCAACGCGCTCGGGGTGGCGCGGGCGCTGGAGGCGCCGGCGTTCCGAGCGGAGCTGGTCGCCCAGCTGGCCGGGCGGTTGGGCGCCGACGAGCGCGTCGCGCTGCCCGCGGTGCTGGGGATCGCCGATCCGCACGGTGTCTGGACCGAGCTGCAGGAGCACCTGGGGCGGCCGGTCTTCGAGGTGCCGACGCTGCCGCCGTCGGTGGCGGGGATGCGCGTGTACGCGACGCTCACCGAGCGGTTGCGGCGCGCCGGCGGGCGACTGATCCTCAACGTGGTGGTGACCGGCGCCGACCGCAGCGGTGGCGCGCGGGTGACGGCGGTGCGCGCGCGGGTGGGCCTGCGCGACGTGGTGCACGGCGCCGACTGGGTCGTCCTGGCCACGGGCGGGTTCGCGTCGGGCGGGCTGGAGCTGGACTCGCGGTGGACGGTGCGCGAGACGGCGCTCGGGCTGCCGGTGGTCGGGGTGCCGACGCCGGGCGCCGAGCGGTTCCACCCGGCGTACTTCGACGAGCATCCGATCGGCCGCGCGGGGGTCGCCGTGGACGGCGAGGGGCGGCCGCTGGAGCCTGGCGGTGGGGTGGCGATGGACAACGTGCGCGTCGCGGGCGCCACGTTGGCGGGCGCCGAGCCGTGGCGGGAGAAGTCGGGCGACGGCCTGAGCCTGGCGACCGGGTTCCGCGCCGCGGGATCGATCATGGCGGCGCTCGGCGTGGGGGCCGGCGCGACCGCCGGGACGGGAGGCTGACGTTGTCACCGCTGGACCATGACGACCACGACGTGCTCGGCGGCCTGATGCGCCAGTCGCTCGATCACTGCGTGAAGTGCACCATCTGCGAGACGTTCTGCCCCGTGTCGAACGTGACGCCGCTGTTCCCCGGGCCAAAGTACGCCGGGCCGCAGGCCGAGCGCTTCCGCACGCCGGCGGAGGAGAGCCCCGACACGTCGCTGGACTACTGCTCGGGCTGCGGTATCTGCACGCAGGTGTGCCCGCAGGGCGTGCACATCGCCGAGATCAACAGCCAGGCGCGGTCCCGGCTGCGGCAGCGGACCGGCGTGCCGCTGCGCGACCAGCTGATCGCACGGCCCGACGTCATCGGGATGCTCGGGCGCCCGGCCGCGCCGCTGGCCAACCGGACGCTGCGCAGCCCGCTGCTGCGGCGGGCGGCGGAGCGGGCGATCGGGCTCGACCGGCGCGCGCCGGTGCCCGACGTCGCGGGCCGCACCTTCCAGGCGTGGGCGCGCAAGCACCGGTCGCCGCCGGCCGCGCGGCGGGTCGCCTACTTCCACGGGTGCGGCGCCAACTGGTACGAGCCCGACTCCGGGCGCCGGACGGTCGAGCTGCTCGAGCATCTTGGGGTTCAAGTGCTCGTGCCGCGCGGCCAGCGGTGCTGCGGGCTGCCGCTGCAGTCCAACGGGCTCTTCGATCCGGCGCGGAGCTACGCCAAGCGGATGGCGCGGCGGCTGGCGCCGGCCGCGCGGGCGGGGATCGACATCGTCGGCACCGCGACGAGCTGCACGCTGATGCTCAAGCGCGAGGCGCGGGAGATCCTCGGCCTGGAGGACGATCCGCCGCTGCGCGAGGTGAGCGACCACATGTACGACATCTGCGAGTACCTGATGATGTTGCACGACCGCGGCGAGCTGCGCACCGACTTCGGTCCGCTGCCGATGACCGTGACCTACCACGCGCCGTGCCAACAGCAGGGGCACGGGATCGGCAAGCCGGCGCTCGACCTGTTGGCGTTGGTGCCGGAGCTGCGGGTGGTCGAGAGCACGTCGCTCTGCTGCGGGATCGCGGGGACCTACGGGCTCAAGGACGAGAAGTACGACATCGCGATGGACGTCGGCGCCGGGCTGTTCGCCCAGGTGGCGAACACGCACTCCGACCTCGTGGTGTGCGACTCGGAGACCTGCCGGTGGCACATCGAGCACGCGACCGGCGTTCCGGCCGTCCATCCGATCGAGCTCCTGCACCGCGCGGCGGGGCTCGGCTGAGCGCGGACCGGTGGTCGGCATCGTGATCGTCTCCCACAGCGCCGCGCTCGCCGAGGCCGTCGTCGAGTTGGCGGGGGAGATGGGTGGCGG
>DASYBY010000644.1:0-2968 GCA_036500525.1 Baekduia sp.
GGGCGATCCGCAGAAGATCGGCTCGATCTACGGCCTGCGCAAGGGCGGCCTCAACCTCTCGATCGGCAACGCCTCGGTCCCGATCGGCGACTACACCCGCCGCCTCCTGCGCCGCCTGCGCCTCAGCAACGCGTTGACCACTAACAAGGTCTCGCAGCAGTCCAACGTCGGGCAGGTGCTCTCGCAGGTCGCCTTCGGCGGCGCCGACGCCGGCTTCGTCTACGTGACCGACGCGCGCACCCAGAGCGATCGCCTGGACTCGCTCTACGTCCCGCAGTGGGCGCAGCCGGCCGTGCGCTACCAGGGCTGCGTCGTGGTCCGCGACGGCGCCGACACGGCCGGAGCGCAGGCCCTGCTGGACGGGATCCGCACCTCGCGCGGCCGCGGCCTGCTCAAGCGCTTCGGCTTCGGGCTGCCGCCCAAGGGCTGATGCGCCGCGCGGGCGGGGCACTCGTCCTGGGGATCGTCGTCGCGTTCCTGGCGGTCCCGCTCGTCGCGCTGTTCGTGCAGGCCCCGCTGAGCGACCTGCCGTCGCTGCTGCGCCGCGACGAGGTGCGCGACGCCATCTGGGTCACCATCAAGACCAACTTCGCGGCCAACGTGCTGATCCTCGCCTTCGGGACGCCCGCCGCGTGGTTCCTCGCGACGCGCCGCTTCCCCGGGCGCGCGGCGATCCTCACGCTGTGCGAGCTGCCGTTGGTCCTGCCGCCCGCCGTCGCGGGGATCGCGCTGCTGAGCGCCTACGCCCAGGGCGGGCTCTTCGGCGACGCGCTGGACAGCATCGGGATCGTCCTGCCCTTCGGGCCGTGGGCGGTGGTCCTGGCCGTCGCGTTCGTGGCCTCGCCGTTCTACCTGCGCCAGGCCGTGGCGACCTTCACGGAGGTCGACGGCGACCTGACCGACGTCGCCCGCACGCTCGGCGCGTCGCGGACCCGGACGTTCTGGCGCGTCGTCCTGCCGCTGGCCTCCGGCGGCCTGGTCGCCGGCTGGGTGCTGGCCTTCGCGCGCGGCGTCGGCGAGTTCGGCGCCACCATCATCTTCGCCGGCAACGTCCAGGGACGCACCACGACGCTGACCCTGGCGGTCTACCAGGAGATCGACACCAACCTCGACGTCGCGCTGGCGCTCGGGGTGCTCCTGGTGGCGCTGAGCGCCACCGTCCTGCTTTCGTACAAGCTGCTGGGAGCATGGCGGTCCTCGACCTCGACATCACCAGCCGGCTTCGCGCCTTCTCGGTTGATCTGAGCCTGGCGGTCGGCGACGAGGTCGTCGCCCTGGTCGGCCCGTCGGGCGCGGGCAAGACCACCGTCTTGCGGGCGATCGCCGGGCTGCACCGGCCCGACCGCGGCAGGATCGCCTGCGCGGGGGAGACGTGGTTCGCGCGCGGCGACGACGGCCCGCGGACCGACCTCCCGCCCGAGCACCGCTCGGTCGGCTACGTGCCCCAGCACCACGCGCTCTTCCCGCACCTCACGGTCGCAGGGAACGTCGCGTTCTCGGGCGCCGGGCCCGCGGTGGTCGCGTCGCTGCTGGAGCGCCTGGGGATCGACCACCTCGCCGGCGAGCGCCCCGGCCGGCTGAGCGGCGGCGAGCGCCAGCGGGTCGCGCTGGCCCGCGCGCTGGCGCGGCAGCCGAAGGTGCTGCTGCTCGACGAGCCGCTCGCCGCGCTCGACGCCCACACGCGGCGCACCGTGCGCGACGAGCTGGCGAGCGAGCTCCGCACCCTCGGTATCCCCACGCTGCTGGTCACCCACGACTTCTCCGACGCCACCGCGCTGGCGGGGCGCGTCGCGGTGATCGTCGAGGGCACGCTGCGCCAGCTGGCCACGCCGGCCGAGCTGGTCGGCGGCCCCGCGGACCACTTCGTCGTCGCGCTCACCGGCGGCAGCGTCGTGCGCGGCACGGCCCGTGACGGCCACGTGGAGGTCGCGGCCGACGGCGAGATCGACGTCGCCGTCTACCCGTGGGAGGTCGACGTGCGCCCCGGCGCGGGGCCGCCCGGCGCGCTGACCGGCACCGTCGCGGCCACGACGATCGAGACCGGACGGCTGCGCGTGCGCGTCGACGGCTGGGTGGGGGAGGCCGAGACGGTGGCGGGGCTGGAGCCGGGCGCGGTCGCCCACGGGATCGTCCGGCGCGCCCATCCGCTGCACGGCTGAACGCGGGCGCGCATACGATCCCCGCATGGCCGACAACGAGGTTTCAGATCCGGCGCTGCGCATCGGCACCGTGGCCGCGGCGCTCGGGGTCAGCATCGACACCCTGCGCCGCTGGGAGTCCGACGGGCGGATCACGTTCGAGCGGCGCGGGGGCCAGCGCTACCTCGACGCCGACGTGCTCGCCCGGCTGCTGCAGGAGCGCAAGCCCGCCAAGCACTCCAGCGCGCGCAACCGGCTCGAGGGCGTCGTCCTCGCCGTGATCAAGGACAAGGTCATGGCCCAGGTGGAGATGGCCTGCGGCCCGTACCGCGTGGTGTCGCTCATGTCGCGCGAGGCCGTCGACGAGCTGGGGCTCAAGCCCGGCTCGTACGCAGAGGCTGTGATCAAGTCGACCAACGTGATCGTGGAGACCCGGTGAGCGGTGTCGACCCGCTCACGCGGCTGGCGGCGTGGATCGACGAGGCCCGCGCGTCCGGGCAGCCGGAGCCGGCGTCGGTCGTGTTCGTGACCGTCGACGGGGCGGGCCGGCCGTCGGCCCGGACGGTGACGCTCAAGCGCATCGAGGACGGCGCGCTGCTGTTCACCACCGCGCTGTGGACGCGCAAGGCGCGGGACCTGCGCGAGAACCCGAACGTCGCGCTGCTCTTCCACTGGCCGGCGCTCGGCCGCCAGGTGCAGGTGGGCGGCGCGATCGCGTGGGGCTCGCGCGCGCTGGCCGAGGAGCTGTACGCGGAGCGCGGGGTGGCCAACCAGTACCAGACGCTGGTGTCGCGCCAGGGCGAGCCGATCGACGACCTCGAGCCGCTGCG
>DASYBY010000645.1:0-9621 GCA_036500525.1 Baekduia sp.
ACCGCGATCATCACGATCGCGGCGGGCGCGCACAGCATCAGCCCGAGCTTGCGCTCGGCCTTGCTGCGGTCGCTGCGCTGGGCCTTCTTGCGGGCCGGCTTCGCGGCGACGGCGGAGCCGGCGGCCTCGGCGGTGCTCACAGCAACCCCTTGGAGTCGAGGGCGTCCTGCACCCGTTGGGTGAGCGTCTTCAGCGCGACCGGCGGGGCGAGCTTGTCGGCCGGCGCGAGCGTCGTGTAGACGGCGAGCGACACGTCCGCGTAGAGCGGCGTCACGGGGCGCACGCCGGCGGAGTCGATCTGCTTGCGGACGAGGTCGGCGAAGGGGTAGCTCTTCTTGAACTTCGGGTCGTCGTAGACCTTGGAGAGCGTCGGCGGCAGGCTGTCGAGCTGCGCGTAGAGGCGCTCGGGCTGCTCACTGGACAGGCAGGTGGCGGCGTCGAAGGCCTGCTTGGCGTGCTTGGTGTGGGAGCCGACACCCCAGTTGAAGCCGCCGATCGGCGCGCGCGGCGGGCCGCCCTGTGTGACCGACGGGTAGGGCGCCCAGGCGATGTCGTCCTTCAGCCCCTTGACGGTGGTGTTGCTCTGGGCCGACGCGTAGACGAAGGGGTAGTTGATCTCGAACGCGGTCCCGGTCGGCACCTCGAAGGCCTGGCGCGCCTGGTCCTCCTTGGCGGCCGGCAGCGTCGGGTTGGCCGCGGGGCTGGCGGCCAGCGTGTGCATGATGTTGATGGCCCGCAGCGCGGGCGGGCCGAGCGAGACGCCGTCGCCCTGCGGGTTGAGGATCGATCCGCCGGCGCTCTGGATGACCGAGTTGAACCACACCGTCGTGCCCTCGTACTGGGCGTTGGTGTAGGCGATGGTCGTCTTGAGCTTCTCGGCCTCGGAGATCAGCTGCGCCCACGTGCTGGGCACCTGGCCGTGCACCTGGCTCTTGCGATACCAGAGCAGCTGGGTGTTGGAGTTGCCCGGGGCCGCGTACAGGCGGTGCTGGTAGGTCGCGGTCTTCAGCGGCCCGGCCAGGCGGCCCTCCTTGAGCTGCGCGGCCTGCGCGGCCGGGAACGGGAGGATCCAGTTGGCCTCGGCGAACTCCGCGGTCCACACGACGTCCATGGCCAGCAGGTCGATCGAGCTGTCCCCCGCGGCGAGGCGCCGCACGAGCGACTGGCGCTGCGTGTCGGCGTCGGTGCCGAGCAGGTTGACCTTGATCTTGTACTCGCCCTTGGACTGGTCAGAGCAGTACTTCGCCGCGGCCTGGAACGAGCCGCCGGGCTGGTTGCCCGCCCACCAGTTCAGCGTGACGGTGCCGTTGCTGCTTGAGCTGCCGCCACAGGCCGAGACGACGAGAGCCGTCACCACCAACGCCAGCACCGCTTGGACCCGAGTCGACATGGCGTCAACTCGGTACCCGCACGCAGCCTCCCCGAACCTGCGGTGACCGACTACTTAACGGTCTTTCGGGGAGGCGGCGTGTGGAGAAGTCCTACAACGTGATCGCGCGCCCGCCGGTGAAGCCGTCGGAGGCGACGACGCCCTCGACCACGTCGGCCGGGACCGCGCCGTCGGTGGTGACGACCATGACGGCCTCGTGGTCGGCGTGGTCGCCCTCGACCTGGCGGCCGACCGCGGCCGAGACGATGTTGACGCCGGCCTCGCCGAACGCGGTGCCGATGCGGCCGATCATGCCCGGGCGGTCCGCGTAGCGGAACACCGCGAGGTGCTCGTCGAGCTGGACGTCGAAGCGCTGACCCCACGCCTCCAGCAGGTGCGGGCGGTTGAGGCGGCCGAACGTCGTGCCGACGACGCGCTCGCGCACGTCTCCGGCCACGACCGTCACGCGCACGAGGTTCTCGAAGTCGCGCGCCGTGGCGTTCTTGGTCTCGACGATCTCGATCCCGCGCTCCTCGGCGACGGCCGGCGCGTTGACCGCGTTGACCTCCTCCTCGGTGCGCCCGTGCAGGACGCCCAGCAGGACCGCGGTGGTCAGCGGGCGGGTGTCGCGCCCGGCGATGCGGCCGAGCAGCTCGACCTCGATGCGGTCGACCGACGAGCCCTCGGCCAGCGCCATGGCCAGGCGGCCGAGGTGCGACGACAGCGGGACGTACGGGCCGAGGACCTCCAAGTCCTCCGCCTTGATCGCCGGCACGTTGACCGCGGTGGTGACCGCGCCGCCGGTCAGTGCCGCGACGACCTGCTCGGCGGCCTGGAAACCGGCGCGGTCGGTCGCCTCGGCCGTCGAGGCGCCGAGGTGCGGCGTCACGATGACGTTGGGGCGACCGAAGAGCGGGCTCTCGGTCATCGGCTCGGAGCGGAAGACGTCCAGCGCCGCGCCGCCGACCTTGCCGGAGTCCAGCGCGGCGACGAGGTCGGCCTCGACGATCAACGGACCGCGCGCGACGTTGAGCACGCGCACGCCGTCCTTGCACTTGGCCAGCGCCTCGGCGTCGAGCCAGCCCTCGGTCTCCGGCGTCTTGGGCAGGTGCAGCGTGAGGAAGTCGGCCTCGGCGTAGACGCCGTCGGAGTCGTCGGCCTTGACGACGCCGAGCTCCTTGTAGCGGTCGGCCGCGACGAACGGGTCGAACGCGACGATGCGCATGCCGAAGCCCTTGGCGCGGGCCGCGACGAGCTGACCGATCCGGCCGAAGCCGAGGATACCGAGGGTCTTGCCCTCCAGCTCGACGCCCGACCACTTCGAGCGCTCCCACTTGCCCTGAGTCAGCGCGGCGTGCGCCTGCGGGACGTTGCGGGCCAGCGCCAGCAGCAGCGCCATCGTGTGCTCGGCGGCCGTGACGACGTTGGACTCGGGCGCGTTGGCCACGATGATCCCGCGCTTGGTGGCGGCGGGCACGTCGACGTTGTCGACCCCGACGCCGGCGCGGCCGATGGCCTTCAGGTTGGTGGCCTTGTCGATCATGTCCGCGGTGACCTTCGTCGCCGAGCGGATCAGGAGGCCGTCGTAGTCGCCGATGCGGGCGTCGACGTCGAAGCCGTCGGTGTCGAACGCGGTGTCGACGTCGAAGTGGGCCTTCAGCAGGTCGATGCCGCTGGCGCCGATCTTCTCGGCCACTAGAACACGGGTCATGCCTGCTCCTCAACGACGAAGTCGATGCAACGGGTGAGCGCCCGGACGTCGTCCGGGTCGATGGCGGGGAACATGCCGATCCGCAGCTGGTTGCGGCCCAGCTTGCGGTAGGGCTCGGTGTCGACGATGCCGTTGGCGCGCAGCGTGGCGGCCACCTTCGCGGCGTCGACGGAGTCGGCGAAGTCGATCGTGCCGACGACCAGCGAGCGCTTGGCCGGATCGGCGACGAACGGCGTCGCGTACTCCGAGGCCTGCGCCCACTCGTACAGCGCCGTGGACGACTCCGTGGTGCGGCCGACCGCGAAGTCCAGCCCGCCGCCCTCGTTCATCCACTGCAGCTGGGCGTCGAGCAGGATCAGCGTCGCGAGCGCCGGCGTGTTGTAGGTCTGGTCCTTGAGCGAGTTGTCCAGCGCCGTGGTCAGCGACAGGAACTCGGGGATCCAGCGGTCGCCGCGGCCGGCGACCTCGGCGATGCGCTCCTGCGCGGCCGGGCTCAGCAGGGCCAGCCAGATGCCGCCGTCGGCGGCGAAGCACTTCTGCGGTGCGAAGTAGTACACGTCGCTCTCCGCCACGTCGACGGGCAGGCCGCCGGCGCCCGAGGTGGCGTCGATCAGCACGAGCGCGCCGTCGCTGCCGGCCGGGCGCTGCACCGGCACCATGACGCCGGTCGAGGTCTCGTTGTGGGCCCAGGCGACGACGTCGACGCCGGCCTCGAAGCTCGGCGCGGGCGCGTCGCCCGGCTCGCTCTTGACGACGACCGGGTCGCCCAGGAACGGGGCGCCCTTGGCGACGCCGGCGAACTTGTTGGAGAACTCGCCGAAGCTGAGGTGCAGCGAGCGCTCGCGGATGAGGCCCGCGGCCGCGGCGTCCCAGAAGGCGGTCGTGCCGCCGTTGCCGAGCGCCACGACGTAGCCGTCGGGCAGGGAGAAGAGATCGCTCAGGCCGCCGCGCACGCGCGCGACGAGATCCTTGACCGGCTTCTGGCGGTGCGAGGTGCCCAGCAGGTGGGCGTCCTCGGTGGCCAGCTTGGCGAGCTGCTCGGGACGGACCTTCGAAGGTCCGCAGCCGAACCGGCCGTCGGCAGGCTTGAGCTCTTCCGGGATGGTGAGCGTGGTCGCACTCGTCATGGGGCTCCTCGTGGTCGAGATGAAGTGCCCAGGCGTGCGGCGGAGGAGACCCGCCGCTCCCCGGTGGTAACCCACCTCGAGACGCCAGTCGCGACGGTTCGAGGAGGGTAGCGGACGAGCGCGTCCAGTCCGGACGCGCTCACCGCATCTTCACTAGAAGTCGGTCTGGATCCAGTCCATGTGGGAGCGGAGCTCCTTGCCGACGTGCTCGACCTGCGTGTCGGCCTGCTCGGCGCGGATGCGCTTGAAGTTCTCCTGGCCGGCGCGGTTCTCGGCGATCCACTCGCGGGCGAACGTGCCGTCCTGGATCTCGCCGAGGATCTTCTTCATCTCGGCGCGCGTGTCGTCGTTGACGACGCGCGGGCCGCGGGTGTAGTCGCCGTACTCGGCCGTGTTGGAGATCGAGTAGCGCATGCCCGAGAGGCCCTTCTCGTACATGAGGTCCACGATCAGCTTGAGCTCGTGGAGGCACTCGAAGTAGGCCATCTGCGGGTCGTAGCCGGCCTCGACGAGCGTGTCGAAGCCCGCCTGCACCAAGGCGCTCGCGCCGCCGCAGAGCACGGCCTGCTCGCCGAAGAGGTCGGTCTCGGTCTCTTCCTTGAACGTCGTGTCGAACACGCCGCCGCGGGTGCAGCCGATGCCCTTGGCGTAGGCCAGCGCCAGCGCCTTGGCGTTGCCGGTCGCGTCCTGGTGGATCGCGATCAGGCCGGGGACGCCGGAGCCCTCGGTGTACTGGCGGCGCACGAGGTGGCCGGGGCCCTTCGGGGCGGCCAGCGCGACGTCGACGCCGGCGGGCGGCTCGACCTCGCCGTAGAGCACGGAGAACCCGTGGCCGAACAGCAGCAGGTTGCCCTCGGCGACGCCGTCACGGACGTCGGCCTCCCACACCTGGCGGTGGAGCTCGTCGGGGACGAGGAGCATCACGATGTCGCCGCGGCTGGCGGCGTCGGCCACCGACAGCACCTCGAGGCCGGCGTCCTTGGCCTGCTGGACCGAGGCGGAGTCCTCGCGCAGGCCTACGACGACATCGACGCCCGAGTCCTTGAGGTTCTGCGCGTGGGCGTGCCCCTGCGAGCCGAAGCCGATGATGGCCACGGTCTTGCCGTTGAGGAGGGTGAGGTCTGCGTCGTCGTCGTAGTACATAGTCGGCGGAAGTCTAAGGATCAGGCCTCGGCGATGACGCCCAGGGCGCGGCCGGGGATGGCGATGGCGCCGTCGGCCGTGACGTAGGGCGCCCAGCGGGCTTCGACGGCCTCGCGCAGGCGGTAGTGGTCGGCCGGCGAGAGGGAGTCCAGCAGCGGGCGCAGCGTGGACGACATCGCGCGCACGGTGTCCCACCAGGCATCGACGGTCGGCGCCGTGAAGGTGATGTCGATCGGCTCGACGGTCGGCGCGTCGAAGCCCGCGTCCTCCAGCAGCTCGACGACCCTGCCGGGGGCGCTGAGGGCGAAGGCGCCGGGCGCGCCTTCCTCCTTCGGCGCAGCGTGGCCCAGTGCCTCGGCCGCGGCCGGCGCGGCCGACAGCCAGGGGTTCTGCTCGGGCCCGTCCCAGACGGCGAGGACGATCCGGCCGCCCGGCCGCAGCACGCGGCGCGACTCGCGCAGCGCCGCGTCGGGGTCGACGGCGTGCATGAACCCGAAGCGGCAGAGAATGCCGTCGACCGACGCGAGCTTCGCGTCGATCCACTCCAGGTCGATCGGCTTGAACTCGACGTTGGCGAGGCCGAGCTGCTCGGCGCGGCGGCGGGCGGCCTCGACCATCGCCTCGGCCCCGTCGCTGCTGATCAGCGTGCCGCCGGGGTGGAGCAGCTCGGCGGCGAGGAAGCCGACGTCTCCGCGACCGGCGGCGAGCTCCAGGATCGTCTGGCCGGGCTGCGGCGCCAGGCGGTCGACCATCCAGTGCGCCACCGGCAGCGTGCCCGCGTAGAAGGCCTCGGCGCCCGACTCCCAGCTCGGTGCGATGGACTCCCAGCGCTCGCGGCTGGTGGCTCGCTCTTCTTCGGGATCGATCACGTGCCGCGTACGCTATCCGGCCGGCAGCTCGCGCCGCAGGAGCTTGCCCGAGCCGGTGCGCGGCAGCGGCTCGGCGACCATGGTGTAGGTCTTGGGGACCTTGAAGCGCGCCAGGCGCGCCGCGACGTGGGCGCGCAGGTCGTCGGCGGTCGGCGCGGGCGTGGTGCCGGGGCGCAGCCGCACGAGCGCGGCGATCGCCTCGCCCCACTGCTCGTCGGGGCGGCCGAGCACCGCCGCCTCGATGACCGCGGGGTGCGCCTCGAGCACGGCCTCGACCTCGGCGGGCGCGACGTTCTCGCCGCCGGTGACGATCGTGTCGGCCTTGCGCCCCACGATCTGGAGGCGGCCGTCGGGGGCGAAGGCGCCGAGGTCGCCGGTGCGCAGGAGGGCGTCGGGGCCGGCATCCGGCGAGAGCGTCGGGCCGGCGACGAGGATCTCGCCGTCGGGCGCGAGCGTGACGCGCGTGCAGAACAGCGGGACGCCGTCGGTCGCCACCTGCGAGCAGGCCTCGGTCAGCCCGTAGGTCGGGGCGACGGGGACGCCGGCCTCGGCCGCGCGGGCCAGCAGGGCCGGCGGCAGCGGAGCGCCCCCGAGCAGCGCCCAGCGCAGCGCCGGCGGGCGGGTCAGGCCGGCGTCGAGGAGGCGGGCGAGGGTGGTCGGGACGAGCGAGACGACGGTCGGGCCGTCGGCCGCGCGCAAAAGGGTCAGCACGCGCTCGGTGGCGAAGCGCTCGTGGACGATCGCCGTCGTGGCGTAGATCGTGGAGCGCAGGAGGATCGACAGGCCGCCGACGTGGCTGAGCGGCAGGGCGCAGAGCCAGCGCTCGTCGGGATCGACGCCGAGCGCGACCGCGCTGCCGAGCGCGCTCCACAGCCAGTTGCCGTAGGTCAGGCGGATCGGCTTGGGCGCGCTCGTGGTGCCCGAGGTGTGGACGAGGATCGCGGGCGCGTCGAGGTCGTGCTCGTCGCGCGGGTCGGCGTCGGGGTGCGGCGCGGTGGGCAGCTCGGGGTCGTGGATGAGCAGGTCGACGGGCGGGCGCTCGGACTCGGTCAGGCGCAGATCGATCGGCACGACCAGCGCGCCCGCCAGCAGCGTGGCGTGCAGCGCGACGACGAACGGCTCACCGGGTGGGAGCGCGAGGCCGACCCGGGCATCCCGCGGCAGCGCGGCCGCGACCGCCCGCGCGCGCTCGTGCAGCGCCCCGTAGGTCAGGGCGCCGACGGCCGCGCGCTCGGGGTGCGTGCGCGCCGCTCTCGCCAGCCAGGACTCGACCACCATCCCTCGGAAAGTAGCCTGCGGCCCATGGCAGTGACCTGGAACCCCGGCGATGGCGACTACACCGACATCCGCTACGAGCTCAGCGGCGACGGCATCGCGAAGATCACGATCGACCGTCCCGAGGTGCGCAACGCCTTCCGGCCGCAGACGCTCATCGAGGTGTCCGAGGCGCTGGAGCGCGCCCGCGAGGACGGCGACGTCGGCGTGATCGTCTTCACCGGCGAGGGCCCGCACGCGTTCTGCTCCGGCGGCGACCAGAACGTCCGCGGCGACACCGGCTACCTCCTCGAGGGCGAGTCGGTCGGGCGCTTCCACGTGACCGATCTGCAGGTCCAGATGCGGCGGCTGCCCAAGCCGATCGTCGCGCAGGTCGCGGGCTACGCGATCGGCGGCGGCCACGTCCTGCACCTCTGCTGCGACCTGACCATCGCCGCCGACAACGCGCGCTTCGGCCAGACCGGCCCGCGGGTCGGCTCCTGGGACGGCGGCTTCGGCGCGTCGCTGCTGCGCGACCTCGTCGGCACCAAGCGCGCCAAGGAGGTCTGGCTGCTCTGCCGCCAGTACGACGCGCAGCAGGCGTTGAACATGGGGTTGGTCAACGCGGTCGTGCCGCTGGAGCGTCTGGAGGAGGAGACCGTGCAGTGGTGCCGCGAGATGCTCGAGCTCTCCCCCTTCGCCCTGCGCCTGACCAAGTCGAGCTTCCACGCCCACGAGGACGGCTACGCGGGCATCCAGCAGCTGGCCCACGACGCCAACCTGTTGTTCTACGGCAGCGACGAGGCCAAGGAGGGGCGCGAGGCCTACAAGGAGAAGCGCCGCCCGGACTTCTCGCAGTTCCCGCGGCGGGCGTAGGACGGTATGTCGACCACGCCGCCCTCCCCCACCCACGACCGGCCGTCGCCGATCAAGATCTGGCTGCTGGCCTCCCGGCCGCGGACGCTGCCGGCCGGCGTCGCGCCGGTGCTCGTCGGTACGGCGCTGGCGATCCACGAGGGCACGTTCCGGGTGGGCGCGTTCATCGCGGCGCTGCTCGGCGCCGTGTTCATCCAGGTCGGCGCGAACCTCTCCAACGACTACTCCGACGCGCGCCGCGGCGCCGACACCGAGGATCGCCTCGGCCCGGTGCGCGTGACCGCCGGCGGGCTGGTGCCGCCGCGCCAGGTGCTGACCGCGACGTACGTGAGCTTCGGGCTGGCGGTGGCGTGCGGGGTCTACCTGATCATCATCGCCGGCTGGGTCATCCTGGCGATCGGCGCCGCGTCGATCCTGGCGGGCGTGCTGTACACCGGCGGGCCGCGGCCGTACGGCTACGAGGGCCTCGGCGACGTGTTCGTGTTCCTGTTCTTCGGCATCGTCGCCGTGACCGGCTCGTACTACGCGCAGGTCGAGCACTTGGAGTGGGAGTCGTTCGCGCTGGCGGTGCCGGTCGGGCTGATCGCCGCGGCGATCCTCGCGGTCAACAACATCCGCGACGCGCCGACCGACGCGCGGGTCGACAAGCGCACGCTGGCCGTGCGGCTGGGCCGCGGGCGAGCGCGCGACATCTACGCGATCGAGATCTACTTCGCGTTCCTGATCCCGCCGATCGTGTGGGGCGCGGGCGGCGACGTCGGGCCGTGGATGTTCCTCACCTGGCTCGCGCTGCCGCTGGCCGTGCCGCTCGTGCGGACCGTGCGCCAGCACGACGACGGCCCGACGCTCAACGGCGCACTGGCCAAGACGGGGATGCTGCAGCTGGTTTTCTGCGTGTTGCTGGGTGCAGGGCTCTTGCTGAGCTAGCGGACGCCCGCGGGTGCGATCTGCGGGCCGCACCGTCGTGGCTGACGGTCGCCGGCGAGTGCAGGCGGGCGCCAGCCCGTCAAACCGGTGGCGGCCGTCAGGCGCGGCGGGGCGGCACGCAGATCGGGCCCGCCCGCCGGTGGGTGTGGCAGGCTCCGCGCCGTGGACGTCGCCCTGGAGCAGGTCACCCACCGTCTGCGCACGCCGTTGCGCACGGCCTACGGGGAGGTGGAGCGGCGGGGCACGTACGTCCTGACGATCACCGCGCAGGATGGCGTGACGGGCCGGGGCGAGGCCGCGCCGCTGGAGGCCTACGACGGCGTGCCGCTGGCGATCGTCGGCCAG
>DASYBY010000646.1:0-2506 GCA_036500525.1 Baekduia sp.
GCGGTACGCGGCGGTGACCAGCTCGGCGGCGCCCTTGGAGCTGGAGTAGGGGTCGTGGCCGCCCATCGCCTCGTCCTCGCGCAGCGCCCGCGGGCGGCCGTCGTTCTCATAGCACTTGTCGGAGGTGACGACGATGGCGGCGAGCACGTCGCCGGGGTTGCGGCGGATCGCGTCGAGCACGTGGACGGTGCCCATGATGTTGGTGGCGTAGGTCGCGACGGGCTCGGCGTAGGAGCGGCGCACCATCGGCTGCGCGGCGAGGTGCAGAACGATCTCGGGGCGCGCGCGGGCGACCGCGGCGGCGACGGCCTCGGGGTCGCGGACGTCGCCTGCGAGGTGCTCGACGGCGTCGGCGACGCGGGCGAGCGCGTAGAGCGAGGGGTCGGTCGGGACGCCGTCGGCGAACCCCGTCACCTCGGCGCCGAGCTGCGCGAGCCAGAGGCAGAGCCACGCGCCCTTGAACCCCGTGTCGCCGGTCACGAGCACGCGGCGCCCGGCCCAGAAGCGGGCGTCGGGGAGCGCGGCGGCGGGTGCGGGCATCCGTCGGGAGTTCGCGGCGCGCCCGCGGAATCCTCGCCGTCCGCGGCTAGGCTTCGCCTGTGCCCGTCCCCCTCTTCGACCCCACCTCGCCGCTCGGCCCCCTGCGCGCGGAGCTGCGCTCGGCCGTGCACCGCGTACTCGACAGCGGGCAGTTCATCCTCGGCCCGGAGGTCGAGGCGTTCGAGTGCGAGTGGGCGGCCTACCTCGGCGCGCAGCACGCGGTCGGCGTCGCCAACGGGACCGAGGCCATCACCATCGCGCTGCGGGCGCTCGGGGTCGGGCCGGGCGACGAGGTCGTCGTCCCCTCGTTCACCTTCTGGGCCACCGCCGAGGCCATCCCGCCGACCGGCGCGACGCCCGTCTTCTGCGACATCGACCCCGACACGCTGTGCGTCACCGCCGACACCGTGAAGGCCGCGCTCACGCCGCGCACCAAGGCCGTCATCGCCGTGCATCTCTTCGGCAACGTCGCGCCGATCCGCGAGATCGAGGCGCTCGGCGTGCCGGTGATCGAGGACGCCGCGCAGGCCGCCGGCTCGACCTCGGTCGACGGCCGCCCCGGCGCGCTGGGCACGCTCGCGACCTTCTCGTTCTACCCCTCCAAGAACCTCGGCGCCTTCGGCGACGGCGGCGCGATCACCACCAACGATGCGGCGCTGGCCGAGCGCGTGCGGACGCTGCGCTTCCACGGCTCGGCCGACAAGGTCGACTACGTCGAGGTCGGCTACAACAGCCGCCTCGACGAGCTCCAGGCCGCGGTCCTGCGCGTGCAGCTGCCGCACCTCGACACGTGGGCCGCGGCCCGCGTCGCCGCGGGCGACCGCTACGCCGAGCTGCTCGACGGCCTCGTCGCGCTGCCCCGCGCCACCGCCGGCAGTCTCCCCGCGTGGCACCTGTACGTCGTGCGCCACGCCGCGCCCGACGCGCTGCTCGCCGCGCTGAGCGCGCAGGGGATCGGCGCCCGCGCCTACTACCGCACCCCGATCCACGAGCAGCCGCCGATGGCGCCCTATGCGCCGGCCCACGCCCTGCCCGGGACGGCCGAGGCGGCGCGCACGCACCTCGCGCTCCCGATGTCGGCCGCGCTCGGCGCCGACCAGATCGAGACCGTGGCCACGGCCATCCGCGACGCCGATCTGGCACCGCGTTGAAGGTCTGGTTCGACCTCACCAACTCCCCGCACGTCCTCGTCCTGCGCCCGCTGATCGAGGCGCTGCAGGCCGACGGCGCCGAGGTGGCGGTCACCGCGCGCGACTTCGCGCAGACCGTCGCGCTGTGCGAGCGGTTCGGGATCGACTGCGAGGTCATCGGCCGTCACCGCGGCGCGAAGCTCGGGGCCAAGGCCATCGGGTTGGTCGACCGGTCCTACGCGCTGGCGCGCTTCGCCCGCGGCCGTAAGTTCGACCTGGCCATCGGCCACGGCTCCAACGACATCACGGTCGCCGCCTTCGCGCTGCGCATCCCGCGCTCGACGATGTTCGACTACGAGTGGGCGACCGTCCAGCACACGGTCAACTGCCGGCTGTGCCAGGCGGTCGTCGTGCCCGAAGCGATCCCGCCGGAGCGCCTGGACCGCTACGGCGCCAAGGGCAAGGTGCAGCGCTACGCGGGGCTCAAGGAGGAGTACTACCTCTCCGACTTCACCGCCGACCCCGCGGTGCTCGCCGAGCTGGGGCTCGACGCCACGCAGCCGCTCGCGGTCGTCCGCACGCCGCCGAGCGTGAGCCTCTACCACCGCTTCGAGAACGACCTCTTCGGCGACGTCCTGCTCGCGCTGCGCGAACAGGCGCAAGTTGTCGTCCTTCCCCGCGTCGCCGACCAGCGGGCCGAGCTGGAGCGCGCGGGCGGCTTCATCGTCCCCGAGCGCGCCATCGACGCCCAGTCGCTGATCGCCTACAGCGACCTGGTGGTGTCGGCCGGCGGCACGATGAACCGCGAGGCCGTCGCGCTCGGCACGCCGGTCTTC
>DASYBY010000647.1:0-5454 GCA_036500525.1 Baekduia sp.
CACACGCTGCACGACGCCGACGGCACGCCCGTCTGCAACGTGTCGTTCGATCTCTCGGCGGCACAGCTGGCCGCAGCGGCCCGCGCCGTCGAGGCGATCCGCCTCGAACGACACCGTCACCTCGAGCTGAGCACCGACGACGTCCTCGCCCTGCGCGAGCTGACGGGGCTCTCCGACGAGCTGCACCGCCTCGCCGAGCACGGCGCCAACGGCACGGTCGTCCTGCAATTGGCACGGTTCGTCGCCCTGCACGACGCGCTGGCCGAGTGGCTGCAGACGATGGCCGACCGCGGCTGGATGCGCGAGGACGACGAGGCGATCCATCCGCTCGTCGCCGCCCTCGTCGATCCGATGGCCTCGCTGCGCGCCGACGCGCTGCAGGCCGTCCTCGGCACCGGCGCCGAAGCACCTGGCGCATAGCCGCTCCGCCGTCGGCGTAGCTTCGCGCTTGGAGGCGCCGCAAGTCAGGAGGTCCCCGATGGGACGCAAGTACATGGACTGCCGCGACATGCCGAGCGAGAGCGGGTGCGACCTCGCGATGTCCGGCAGCGAGGAGCACCTCGTGGAGGCCGCGGTGACCCACGCCGTGACGGCGCACGGCCACGAGGACACGCCGGAGCTGCGCGAGCAGATCCGCGCGGGGATGCGGGACGAGGTCCCGGGCGTCCTCACCTGAGCGAGCCCGTCCACCGACGGCCCACGGCCGGCGCCCACCCCGGTGCCGGCCGCCCCGCCCGGCTCAGCCCGTGTTGCGCAGCCCGAACGCGATGCCGGTCACGGTGCCCAGCAGCGCCTGCCGGTCGAGCGCCGGGTTGGCGCGCGTGCGCCGCAGCAGCTCGACCTGGAGGTGCGAGAGCGGGTCGACCCACGGATCGCGGTGGGCGAGCCGCTCGCGCAGCCGCGGCGCGCCGGCCAGCATCCGGTCGTGGCCGGTGATCGCCCGCACCCGCCCCAGGACGCGCTCGTGCTCGGCGACGATCTGCGGCCAGAAGTGGTCGCGCAGCTCCGGGTCGACGAGCTGCAGGTAGCGCTCCGCCACCCCGAGGTCGGTCTTGAAGAGCGCCATCTCCAGCGTCGAGATCAGCGTGGAGAAGAACGGCCAGTCGGCGTGCATCGCGCGGTGCAGCGCGAGGTCGCCCTCGTCCAGCGCCGTGCCCGCGCCGTACCACGACGGCAGCAGGATCCGGTTCTGCGTCCACGCGAACACCCACGGGATCGCCCGCAGCGACTCGATCGACCCGTCGCCGCTGCGCGACGGCGGCCGCGAGCCGATGTTCAGCTCGCTCAGCGCGTCGATCGGCGTGATCTGGCCGAAGAAGCGCGCGAAGTCCGGATCGTCGTAGACCAGCGCGCGGTAGGTCTCGCGCGAGCGCTGCGCCATGCGGTCGAGCGCGACCCGCCACGCGTCCGGCGCCGGCGGCCTGTCGATGTTGGAGGCGATCAGCACCGCGCTCAGCGTCTGCTCCAGCGAGCGCTCGGCCAGCTCGGGATGGCCGTAGCGCGCCGAGATCGTCTCGCCCTGCTCGGTGATCCGGATGCGCCCGCGCAGCGAGCCGGTGGGCTGGGCGACGATCGCGCGGTAGGTCGGGCCGCCGCCGCGCGAGGTCGAGCCGCCGCGACCGTGGAACAGCTCCAACTCCAGGCCCGCGTCGGTCGCCTGGCGCGCCAGCTCCCGCTGCGCGCCGCGGAGCGCCCACTGGCTCGCGACGAAGGACCCGTCCTTGCCCGAGTCCGAGTACCCCAACATGATGATCTGCCGGTCGCCCTGCTCGCGCAGCAGCGCCCGATAGGCGTCGCTGGCGTAGAGCGCGGCCATCGTCGCGGGCGCGCGCTCCAGGTCGGCGAGCGTCTCGAAGAGCGGGACGAAGCGCAGCGGCAGCGCCTGCAGGTTGCCCGGCGTCCGGCGGGTCGCGCGCTGGGCCAGCCACCGCGCGCCGAGCACGTGCGACGGCTGCTCGGTCATCGAGACGACCAGGCAGCGGACGACCTGCGGCCCGTAGGCCTCGGCGGCCAGCGCGGCAGCGTCCAGCGCGGCGACCAGCTCGCCGGCGGTGCCGGGCGGGCGGCGCTCCAGGCCGGTGCGGTCGGCGGCGATGGCCTCGGCCAGCAGCGCCTGGCGCTCGGCCTCGGGCGCATTGGCGTAGCCGGGCAGCAGCGCCTCGACGGCGGCGTCGATGACCGTCGCGTTCTGGCGCAGGTCGAGCCCGGCGAGGTGGAAGCCGAAGATGTCGACCTGCCGCAGCAGCCGGCGGATCGCGCCGTGCGCAACATGGGCCGAGCCCAGCGAGCCGGCGACCAGCTCGAGGTCCTCGCGCAGCTGCGCCGGGCCCTCGTAGCCGGGCTCGCCGCCGCGCGCGCTGAGCGTGTTCTGCAGCCGGTGCTCGATGAACCCCAACTTGGTCCGCAGCGGCTCCCACACGTGGTGCGGGCGGCCGAGGACCTCGGCGGTCGGCAGCTCGGCACCGTCGCGCTCGATCGACGCCGCCAGCTCCGGGCTGATCGTCAGCCGCCGCTCGGACTGCGCGAAGCGCCCGGCCAGGTGGGCGACCCGCGCGCGCAGCAGGCCGAGCGCGGCGCCGCGGTGCAGCTCGATCGTCCGCGTGACCGTGTCGGCCCCGACCTCGGGGTGGCCGTCCATGTCGCCGCCGGGCCAGGAGGCGAACTCCAGGACCGGCGTCGCGGGCAGCTCGGCGATGTCGCGCTCCAGCTCGTCGAGCACGGCCGGGACCGCGTCGTAGAGCACCGACTCGAAGACGTACAACATGCGACGCACCTCGTCGTCGACGCGCGGCCGCACGCGGCGGACCTCGTCGGTCTGCCACCAGACGGTGAGCACCTCCCGCAGCTCGGCGAGCAGCGCGCGGCGGCGCGACCGGCCGGTCCGCGGATCCTCGGCGCGGTCCAGCAGCTCGGAGACCTCCCACTGGTGGTCGAGCACCGAGCGGCGCGCGGCCTCCGTGGGGTGCGCGGTCAGGACGAGCTCGACGTGCAGCTCGCGCAGCGCCCGCACGCCGTCGACGCCGCGGTCGGCGAGCCGCTGCGCGGTCTCGGCCAGCGACTCGCGCTGCAGTGCGCCCTCGACGTCGTAGCCACGGCGGCGGCGCAGGCGCTCGCGCTCCTCGGCGATGTTGGCCAGCTGCAGCTGCAGCGAGCAGGCGCGGATGATGGGCTCCAGGCCGTCCTCGGGCAGCTCGTGCAGGCGGGCGAACAGCGCGGCGGCGGCCTCGTCGTCGCCCTGGCGCACGCGGGCGGCGGTGGCGTGCAACCACCCGACGGTGTCGGCGAACGCGGTGCCGCACTGCTCGCTGAGCACATCGTGGACGAGCTCTTCCAGCAGCGCGACGTCGGTGGCGTCCATGGGCAGGCACGCTAGCCCGGTCACAACCGCGTGGGCATGGACCGGCGGGCAGAATGCACCGCAATGGACCTCCGACAGCTCGAGTACTTCGCCGCGGTCGCCCGCCATCGCCACTTCCGCCGCGCGGCCGAGTCGCTGTACGTGACGCAGTCGGCGGTCTCGCAGCAGGTGCGGCGGCTGGAGGCCGAGCTGGGCGTCGAGCTGCTGCGGCGCCGTCCGGGCGCGCATCCGCCGGTCGAGGTGACGCCGGCGGGCGCGGAGCTGCTGGCGCGCGCCGACGCGATCCTGGCCGACGTCGCCGGCGCCCGGGCGGCGATGGACGAGCACGCCGGGACGCTGCGCGGCGGGGTGCGCGCGGCGGCGACGACCGGCGACGCGCTGCGACTCGCCCCCGCGCTCGCCCGCTTCGGCGCCGAGCATCCGGGCGTGCGGATCGCGCTGCGCCAGGGCGCGCCGGGCGAGGTCGTCGAGCTGGTGGCCGAGGGCTCGGTCGATGTGGCGGTCGCCGCGCTGCCGGGCGCCGCGGCAGGCGTGCTGGGCGACGAGATCGACGCCGTCGCGGTCGGCGACGAGCCGCTCGTGCTGCTCGTCGCGCCCGACGATCCGCTGGCCGGCGCGTCCGACGTGAAGCTCTGGGACGTCCGCGACCGCCCGTTCGTGCTGAGCGAGCCGGGGACCGCGCTGCGCGAGTCGGTCCTCGCGGCCTGCGCCGAGCAGGGCTTCGGGCCGGTGCCGCTCTTCGAGATCGGCGAGCCGACGGCGGTGCGCTACCTCGTCGGCGCCGGGCTGGGCGTGAGCCTCGTGCCGGCGTCGTGGCTGGCGGTGCCGGGGCCGGAGGTCGGCGTGGCGACGGTCGCCGGGGCCGGCGCGCCCGGCCGCCACGCCCTGTGGCTGCTGTCGCGCCGCGGGACCCTGGCGCCGGTCGCGCGCCTGCTCCACGAGCATCTGCGCGCGACGCTGGGCGCCGGGCCATCGGCGTCGTCCTAGAGGACCGCGGCCAGCTCCTCCTCCAGGCGGCGGCGCGGGCGGGAGCCCACGAGCTGGAGGACCTGCTCGCCGCCGCGGAACACGAGGAACGTCGGCATCGACAGCACGCCGTAGCGGGCGGCCAGCGACTGGTTGGCCTCGACGTCGATGCTCACGATGCGCAGGTCGTCGCGCTCGCTGGCCAGCTGGTCGAGGATCGGATGCATCGCGCGGCACGGCGGGCACCAGGCGGCCCAGAAGTCGACGAGCACCGGGACGTCGGATTCGAGGACCTCGGCGGTGAAGCTGTCCTCGGTGACGTGGAGGACGGAGGAGTTGGTGGTGGTGGACATCGGCCCATCGTGCGGGGTCGCGAACCGCGCGTCCACGCCGATTGGCGAACGGTGCGAGTAGCGCTGCTGCACGCCACCGGACGGGCCGTCGCGCCCGGCGCGGCAGAATAGAGAGCGCATGGCCGACCTGCAGACAGGCAGCGTGTTCGCCGGCTGCCGCATCGAGGGGATCCTCGGACGGGGCGGCATGGGCGTCATCTACCGCGCGACCGAGCTCCGGCTCGGGCGTCCGGTCGCGCTCAAGCTCATCGCCACCGAGCAGGCCTACGACCCCGACGTGCGCGAGCGCTTCGAGCGCGAGGCGCGGATGACGGCGTCGATCGAGCACCCCAACGTCGTGCCCGTCTACGCCGCGGGCGAGGAGGACGGCCACCTCTACCTCGTCATGCGCTACGTGCCGGGCACCGATCTGCACGCGCTGCTGCGCCGCGACGGCCGCCTGGCGCCGGCGCGCGCCGCGTCGATCGTCGCGCAGGTCGGCGACGCGCTCGACGCCGCGCACGCCGCCGGGCTCGTGCACCGCGACGTCAAGCCGGCCAACATCCTCATCGCGGGCGACGACCACGCCTACCTGAGCGACTTCGGGATCACGCGGGTCCAGTCGTCGGAGACGCGGATCACCGACAGCGGCAACTGGATCGGGACCGTCGACTTCATGGCGCCCGAGCACCTGCGCAGCGAGCCGACCGACGCGCGCGCCGACGTCTACGCGCTCGGCTGCGTGCTCTTCACGGCGCTGACGGGGACGCCGCCGTTCCGGCGCGACACCGTCCCGGC
>DASYBY010000648.1:0-7651 GCA_036500525.1 Baekduia sp.
CGGCCGTGGCCCCACTCGGCGGCGAGGACGACGAGGTCGAGCGTGTGGCGCGGCTTGACCTTCAGCCACCCGGCGCCGCGGCGGCCCGCGGCGTAGGGCGCGTCGAGCGCCTTGACCACGACGCCCTCGTGCCCGGCGGCCAGTGCGGCGTCGAAGTGCGCCTGCGCGACGGCGAGGTCGGCCGTGACCACGCGCGGAACCCGCAGCGCCTCGGGCACCGCGGCGGCGAGCGCGTCGGCACGCCGGGCCATGGGCGCGTCGAGGAGGTCGTCGCCGTCGAGGTGGAGGATGTCGAAGAGCACCGCCGTGACGCCGGGCGCGCCCGAGGCGATGCGCGACGAGGTGACCTGGAACGGCTCGGGCCGGCCGTCGGGGCGCAGGGCGATCGCCTCGCCGTCGAGGACCGCGCGGCGGATCGGCAGGGTGCGCAGCGCCGCGACGACCTCGGGCAGCCGCGCCGTGAGGTCGTCGAGCGAGCGGCTGTAGATCGCGACGTCGTCGCCGTCGACGTGCGCCTGGATCCGCGCGCCGTCGAGCTTCCAGTCGACCGCGCCCTCGCCGACGCGCTCCATGGCTTCCTCCAGCGACGGCGCGGGGGAGGCGAGCATCGGGCCGAGCGGGCGGCCGACCTCCAGCCGGAAGGCCTCCAGCCCGGCGGTGCCCTGGCGCAGCGCGACCTCGGCCACGACGCGGGCATCGCCGCGCAGCATCGTCGCACGATCAACGATCTTGCGCGGGATGCTGGTCGCCTGGGCGACCGCGTCGGCCATCACGCCGGCCAGCGCGCCCTGCCGGACGCCGCCGGCGATCAGGGCGCCGAGGAAGGTCTGCTCGCCGGCGGTCGCACGCTGCAGCAGCGCTGCGAGCGCCTCGCGCCGGGCCGCCTGCGAGCCCGCGCCCGACAGGCCGGCGATGTGCTCGAGCGCGACGTCGACCTCGCCGACGGTGAGGGTGGGCTCGTCCGCGGGCGGTGGTCCGTCGCGCAGCGCCGCCCACCCGATGCCCGTGCGCCGCTGGCGCAGCTCGCCGCTCAGGTAGGCGACGCCGGGCTCGACCTCCTCGGCGCTCAGCCGCCGCAGCGCCTCGCCCAGCAGCTCGGCCTTGCGCTTGCGCGACGAGGTGTCGGCGACGGCGACCGACGTGGTGGCGAGCTCGGCGAACAGCACCGGTGCATCGTGTCACCATGGCCCGATGCTTCACGAAGACCGCCGGCGCGCCGGCTCGTTCGGTGCCGACGCCGATCGCTACGACCGCGTGCGCCCGAGCTACCCCGACGCGCTGATCGACCATCTGCTGGCCGAGCCGGCGCCGGCGGTGCTCGACGTCGGCTGCGGCACCGGGATCGCCTCGGCGCTCTTCGCGGCGCGCGGGTGCGAGGTGCTCGGCGTCGAGCCCGACGCGCGGATGGCGGAGGTCGCCCGCCGGCGCGGCCTGACCGTCGAGGTCGGCGGCTTCGAGGACTGGGACGCCGCCGGGCGGCGCTTCGACCTGCTCGTCTGCGGCCAGGCGTGGCACTGGATCGACCCGGCGCGCGGGTCGGCGAAGGCGGCGGAGTGCGTGCGCCCCGACGGGCGGGTCGGCATCTTCTGGAACTTCGGCACGCCGGAGCCCGCGGCGCTGAAGGCGCTCGACGCGGTCTACGACCGGGTGGAGCCCGAGCTGGGCGCCGCGACCGTCCTGCTCGGCCACGGCCGCGACGACCGCCTGGAGATCGCCGCCTCCGGCCTGCGCGAGACCGGGAAGTTCACCGAGCCCGAGCAGCACCGCTGGACCTGGACGCGCCGCTACACGACCGCGGAGTGGCAGGAGCACCTCCTCAGCCACAGCGACCACCAGACGCTCGACCCGGCGCGGCGCGCACCCCTGCTCGCCGCGGTGGCCGAGGCGACCGATGCGCTGGGCGGGGGCTTCGACCTCGTGTACACGACGGCCGCGGTGACGGCGCGGCGCCTGGCCTGAACGCGCCCCGTGGCGCGTCTCCGCGCCCCGACCGTCAGACTGCATGGGTGCCCGACGATCCTCTCCTCCAGGTCCGCGGGCTCACTCGCAGCTACGGGCGTCTCGTCGGGCTGGAGCGGCTGGACCTGGACCTCCGCGCAGGCGAGTGCGTCGCGCTGATCGGCGCCAACGGCAGCGGCAAGTCGACGGCGGTCCGCACGATCGCCGGGCTGCTGGAGCCGACCGACGGCTCGGTGCGCATCTGCGGGCACGACCCGCACGTCGAGCCCGACGCCGAGCTGGCCCGCGCCGCGCTCGCGCTCGTCCCCGACACGCCGTTGTTGTACGACGACATCACCGTCCGCCAGCACCTGGAGCTGGTCGCGCTGACCCACGGCGTCGTCGACGAGGGCGTGCCCGACCGCATCGACGAGCTGCTGGAGCGCCTGGGCCTGAGCTCCCGCGCGGACTTCCTGCCGGCCGAGCTGTCGCGCGGCATGGGGCAGAAGACCGGCCTGGCCTGCGCGCTGATCCGCCCGGCGCAGCTGCTGATGCTCGACGAGCCGGTCGTCGGCCTGGATCCGCCGTCGCAGACGCTGCTGGCCGAGCTGCTGGTCGACGCCAAAGAGCGCGGCGCCGCCGTCCTGCTGACCACGCACCAGATGCGCTTCGCCGACGGCGTCGCCGACCGGGCGATCCTGCTCGGCGAGGGCAAGGTGCTCGATCGCGGGCCGTGGCGCGACGTCCGCGCCCGTGCGGCCAAGCGCGGCTGGCTGCCCGGCGATGGCCAGTAGCGCGACCGAGGCTCCCGTGGCCGTCGTCGGCGACCACCGGCGCCAGGTCCGCGAGGTCCGCACGTGGTGGCGCGCGGTGCACCCGTCGCCGAGCCTGCTCAAGCGGCTGGAGCCCGTCTACTACGTCGCGTTCACGCTCGTCTTCCTCGGGCCGTTCTTCTACGGGACCGCGAGCACGGGGCTCTCGGAGGTCGCGACGCCGCGCGCCGTGGCGATCTGGGGACCGTCGCTGGCGCTGGCCGGCCTGCTGGCGCTGATGCGCTGGGGCGCGGTGCAGGGGCCGGTCGTCTTCTCGGTGCCCGACGTCGCGCAGCTGCTCGGCGCGCCGCTGCGCCGGGCCGACCTGGTCCTCTCGCGGCTCGTGCGCGGCCTGCTCTACGGCGCGGGCGGCGCGGCGGTCGTGGGCGCGCTGGCGCTGGTGGGGATCGCGAGCGACCATCGCGGGATCGCCGCGGGGCGGGGCGCGGGCTTCATCGTGGCGGTGACGCTGCTGGGCGTGCTGGGCGTGGCGGGCTCGTCGCTCGTGCAGGGCTCGCGGCGCTGGGACGGCGCGACGCGCCGCGCGGCCTGGCCGATCTTCCTGATCGCCGCCGCGTTGGTGTACGTGAGCTCGTCGGGGACGACGGGGCGGCATGTCGCGCTGTGGTGCGGGCCGTGGGGCTGGGCGGTCCAGCCGATCGCGGGCGGGAGCGGCGCGTGGCCGATCGCCGTGGCGCTGCTGGCGGTCGTGACGGCGGGCGTCGTCGTGTTGGCCGTCGTGCGCCGGGGCCACTGCTCGACCGAGCGCCACATGCTGCGCGCCGAGGCGCGCGGGGGAGCGGTCGCGGCGATGTACTCGCTGAACGCGCGGTACGTGGGGCGGAGCCTGACCGGCGTCAACGCGGGGCCGACCGGCGGGCGCCGCGCCTGGCTGCGGACGCCGCGCTCGCCCCGGCTGGCGATCGCCTGGCGCGATGCCGTGGCGGCGCTCAGCACGCCTCAGCGTCTGGGCGAGGCGCTGGTGCTGGCCGCGGGCGGCACGTTGGTGGCGTTGCTCAACGCCGACCATCCGGCCGCGGTGGCCGCGGGCGCGCTGGCGACCTACGCCGGTGCCGCGCGGCTGCTGGAGCCGCTGCGCGCGGAGACCGACAAGCCGAGCCGCGCCCGCGTGCTCCTGCGCGCGCCGATGGGACGGATCCTCGTGCAGCACGCGATCGTCCCGGGGGTCGTCGTCGTGGTCGCGGCGCTGGCGGCCGCGGTGGGCTGCGCGGTGGCGGGTGCGCTGCCGGACCACGGCGGAAGCGCCGCGGCGCTGGCGGTCCTCGCGACGCCGGCGATCACCCTGTGCGCCGGGCTGAGCAGCCGCCGCGGCGGCCAGCTCCCGGCGAGCCTCATGTCGGTGACCAACACCGACACCACCGGGATGAGCGGCGCGATCATCATCGGGTGGATCGTCGCGTGGCCGCTGCTGGCGGTCGTGCTCGGGACGCTGCCCGTGAGCCTGATCGTCACGCACGGCACCGCGGGTGCACCGCAGCTCGTCGCGCTCCTCGTCGTCGCGGCGATCGCGCTGACGACCGCGCTGAGCTGGGAGCGCTTCGCTCCGTCGTAAGGGCCGCTAGTCGGCGTGCCCGTGCTGCGTGACGACGAGCCCGAGGCCGGACGGCACCGGGTCGCCCGCCGCGGGCAGGGTGGCGAGGCGCCGCTGGAAGGCCTGCCCGACGCGCGTCGCGTGCGCCTTGGCCAGCTCGGCGCGCTCACCGGCGAACAGCTCGTCGACCGTCGTGCGCCAGAGGTGCAGCCACCGGTCGAAGTGCCCGGGCAGCAGCTTCACCTTGGCGTGCAGCTCCGCGTGCGGCCGGAACGCACCGCCGCCGTAGGTCTGGGCATCCAGCAACATCGTCTCCCAGAACGACGCGATGACCGGCACATGCTCCTCGAGATCGAGGTGCGCGACATCCGTGAAGATGAACCCGATGATCGGATCATCCAACGCCCGCCCGTAGAACCCACGCACCAACCGCTCGCAGTCAGCACGATCCTCGATATCCCGCAGGTCACTCACGCCAAAGGACTATACGAACGCGGGGAGCGTGGGGGTGACGGGGCGCTCAGTGCGCGCGCGTTGGGTGGTGCGCGGCGTGGTTCGGGGCGGTGACAGGCCCTTAACTCGACACGGACACGGGACCGACTCGAGAAACGGCCCCATGAGGGCCATGGGTCGAGTCGGTTTCGCGGGCCGAGGATTTGTAGCGTAGGAGCCCGAGAATGTGTAGCGCAGAGCTGCTCCCGACGCCGCCCCAGGACGCGCCACCCCCGACCTAAGTCCCAGTGAGCTCGAGCGCGTCGGCGGCGGCTTGTCCGGCCTGCGTCGCGGCCGGTCCGTCGAGGTCAAGGCCAATCGGGTCGACGGGCGTTGGGTCGCCCGCAAGGTGGAGCCGGGCGGTGCGGCCGGCGACGATCAGGGCGGCCACGGCAACGACGATCCGCCCGGCGACGACCACGGCAGCGACGGCTGACCCACCGACCCACCCGGGCGCGAGCGGCATCGGACGGTCCTCACGCTGACCGATGGACACCGTTGCGCACGTTTGCCGGCTCGCGCTCGGACACCGGTCACAGCAGGACAACAGCGGATGGGCATCTGGCGGGCAACGTTGCGCCCCGTCCAGTTTCCACCGCTCGGAGAGCCTCTTGCGCTGTTCCCGCCTCGTCTCCCTCGCCGCCGTCGCGGCCGGCCTGCTCGCCTTCGCCGGCAGCGCCTCGGCGTCCCCGTCGGGCGTCGTGATCTCCAAGCTGCGCACGCGGACCGCCGCGTCGCAGTACGACGAGTATTTGCAGATCACCAACACCGGCACCGCCTCCGCCGACCTCTCCGGCTGGCGGCTGTACGACTGCTACACCTCGGGCGGCACCGCCAACGTGGGGACCGACGGCGACCCGCTCCCCGACGGCACCAAGCTCCCCGCCGGCCAGACCTTCGTCTTCGGCAAGGACGCGGGTGACTACACCGGCGCCTCAGACGCGACCTACAACTTCCAGGTCAAGGAGGACGGCGGCTTCCAGCTGCGCGACCACGGCGGCACGGTGCAGGACGCCGTCGGCGCCCCCGGCACCGCGTGCGCCGAGGGCTCGGGCCTGACCTTCCCGGCGACCGGCAACGACTACACCTTTACGCGCAAGGCCGGCGACGGCACCGCGCTCCAGGACACCGACGACAACGTCGCCGATTTCGGCGCGCCGTCGGGCAGCGATCCCGGCACCGCGTGCGGCGAGGCCTGCTCCGCACCCGCCGCCGCCACGGCCATCGACGCGATCCAGGGCAGCGGCGCGACGAGCTCGCTCACCGGCCGCAAGGTCTCGATCACCGGCGTGGTGATCGGCGTCGACAACCAGCAGGGCGTGTCGAACTACGTCGACCTCGATCCGCGCCAGGCGGGCATCTACGTCGAGACGCCGTCGATCGCTCAGGACCACGACACGACGACCTCGGAGGGGATCTTCGTCGGCGGCCTCACGCAGGCCGACCGCGCCGCCTCGCACATCGGCCAGACCGTCACGGTCAGCGGCACGGTGACCGAGTTGTTCAACTTGACGACGCTCGACGCCACCGGGCAGACGCCGATGTTCACCGGCACCGCCAAGCAGGCCAACCTGCCCGCACCGGTGCAGATCGATCCCGCCTCGGCGCAGGCCCAGACCGTCGCGGCCTCCGGCTCGCGCCCGTACTACGAGTCGCTGGAGGGCATGCGCGTCAGCCTCGCGGTCGGCACCGCCGACTCCGGCGGCACCGACAAGTTCGGCGAGCTGTTCCTGCAGCCCGGCACGGTCCGCAAGCGCATCATGCGCGACCCGAGCCAGACCGCCGGCCCGCCGGCGCTGCTGAACCTCGGCCAGGACGCCGGCTCGGCCGACGTCGACCCGGCCAACCCGTCGCAGACGCCCACGTCGACGACGCGCGTCAAGGCCGACCTGTTCGACCGCGTCACCAACGCCGTCGGCCCGCTCGGCTTCGCGTTCTCCCAGTACCAGATGCTCCCCCAGCCGGGCCAGCGCCCGACGGTCACCAAGGGGCCGACCGCCTACCCGCCGCAGGCGCCCGCGCCCGCCCCGGGCACGCTGCGCGTCGCGCAGTTCAACATGGAGAACCTGTTCGGCGTCGGCATGACCGACGACGGCCACACGTTCACCCAGGCCGAGATCGACGCCAAGACCACGCGGATCGCCAACGCCATCAAGCTGCTGCGCAAGCCCGACGTCGTCGCGGCCGAGGAGGTCGCCGCGCAGGCGTCGCTGCAGCAGGTCGCCGACAAGCTCGGCGGCTACACCGCGATCTGGCACACGTCCAACGACGCGCGCCACGTCGCCGTCGGCTTCCTGGTCAAGGACGGGATCAAGGTCACCGACGTCCGCCAGCTCGGCGCCACGGCGACGACCACGGTCACCGGCTGCAACGACGACGCCAGCTCCAACCCGCAGCTCTTCGAGCGCCCGCCGCTGTCGATCGGCATCAAGGACGGCAAGACGCAGTTCACGCTGATCGCCAACCACTGGGCCTCGCAGGGCCACCCGGAGCCGTGCCGCCAGGCGCAGGCCGCGTTCCTCAACGACCAAGTCCGAGGCCTCGAGGCCTCGGGCGGATCGGCCATGGTGCTCGGCGACCTCAACGACTTCGAGGACTCGCCGGCGCTGACCGGAGAGCTCGTCTCCGGCAACACCACGCTGCGCAACCTGTGGAACAAGGCGCCGGCCGCCGACCGCTACTCCTACAGCTACGCCGGGCAGCTCCAGACCTTGGACCACATCTTCGTGACGCGCAAGCTCGCGACGACGGTCCTCGGCCTGCAGTACGTCCACTTCGACAACGACTACTACGAGCGCAACGAGACGACCTCGCCCACCGGGATCTCCGACCACGACCCGCCGGTCGTGACGCTCGG
>DASYBY010000649.1:0-3455 GCA_036500525.1 Baekduia sp.
CGGCCGTCACGCGGCGGCTGATCGCGCTGGTCGCCGGCGACACTGACGCGGGCGTCCGCCACGACGAGGCCCGGACCCAGCTCTCCTCCCTCAGCGCCCGCGAGCACGACGTCGCGCTCGCCGTCGGCCGCGGTTGCTCCAATGCCGACATCGCGGCCGAGCTCCACATGAGCGTGGCGACGGTCAAAGCCCACGTCTCCCGCCTCCTGGCGAAGCTCGACCTCGACAACCGCGTGCAGATCGCGCTGCTGGTGCAGGACGCGGGGCGGTAGGCGCGCAGCCCACTGCGCCTAGGGCGCGGCGGGGCGTGGTTCGGGGCGATGACGAGTGCGTGATCGGTGGCCTTCGCGTTGGTCTGTCCTCCGCGCGGCGCGCTTGGTGCCTCGGGCGGGCGTCCGCGCAATGGATGGCACTTAGCCGTTGCATCTCAACGTCCAGGTGCCATCGGTCGGTGAGCCGGGAGATCGATGGCACCTGGAGGTCGATCGGCGACCCCGGGGTGCCATCCGTTCCCGCGGCGACCGTTCACGCGCGAACAACCCGGCCCCCGGCGGCACGGAGGACAGATGAGCGCGCGCGACCCCGGAGACGCACTCGTCATTGCCGACAGACCACGCCGCGCACTCCGAGCGCGCCTGGGCGGGGCGCCACCGGCGGCGCGCGCCCCCTACCGCGGCCGCAGCCCCAACACCAGCCGCGTGATGACGTCGTCGACCATCTCGTCCGTCGGTGTGTCGCCGATCATCCCGTTGCCCGCCATCACGACGATCCCGTGGAGCGCCGCGGAGGCGATGAGGGCGATGCGTTCGGGGTCGCCGTCCACCACCTCGCCGGCGGTCTGGCCCTCGGCGACGGCGGTGATCGCGGGGGCGAAGGCGTGGTCGGCCGCGGCGGCGAGGGAGGGTGGCGCGTCGTCCTGGTGCTTGGCCGTGAACATCAGACCGGTCAGCGCGGGGCGGGCGGTCGCGAAGGCGATGTAGGCCCGGCCGAGGCCGGCCAGGCGCGCCGCGAAGTCCGGTCCGGCCGCCGAGACGGCCTCCGCCAGCGCCGCTTCCAGGCGGGCGAAGCCGGACTCCGCCAGCGCGTCCAGCAGCGCCTGGCGGTCGGGGAAGTGGCGGCGGGGCGCGGCGTGGCTGACGCCGGCCTCGCGGGCCAGCTCGCGCAGTGAAAGGCCCTGCACGCCGCCGGTTTCCAGGGCGTCTTCGCCCGCCTGCAGCAGCGCCTCACGCAGGTTGCCGTGGTGGTAGGGGCGGGCGACGGTCACGGCCCCCAGGCTATCGGTCCGAGTAGACGCTGACAGCATTGTTGTCATTGACACCTTTGTCGGCAGCGACTACATTGCTCCGCATGCCCTCCTCCAAGTGGACCGCCGCGGACCTGCCGGACCTCTCCGGGCGCACCGTGGTCGTGACCGGTGCCTCCAGCGGCCTCGGCACGGTCACCGCCCGCGAGCTGGCCCGCGCCGGCGCGCACGTCGTGCTCGCCGTCCGCGACACCGCCAAGGGCGAGCGCGTCGCCGCCACCATCGACGGCGACCGCGAGGTCCGCCGCCTCGACCTCGCCGACCTCGCCTCCGTCCGCGCCTTCGTCGACGGCTGGACGGGCGACCTCGACCTCCTCATCAACAACGCCGGGATCATGGCCGTCCCGAAGAGCAAGACCGCCGACGGCTTCGAGTCGCAGATCGGGACGAACCACCTCGGCCACTTCGCGCTGACCAACCTGCTGCTGCCGCACGTCACCGGGCGCGTCGTGACCCTCTCCTCGGGCGCGCACCGCATCGGCAAGATGCACCTCGACGACCTCAACTGGGAGCGCCGCCGCTACGACCGCTGGCGCGTCTACGGCCAGAGCAAGCTGGCCAACCTGCTCTTCACGCTCGAGCTGCAGCGCCGGCTCGACGCGGCCGGCAGCCCGATCCGCGCGATCGCCGCGCACCCCGGCTACGCGTCGACCGACCTGCAGACCCACAGCGGCAGCGCCGTCAACGGCTTCGTCCTGGCGGTCGGCAACCGGCTCCTGGCCCAGAGCGCCGCGATGGGCGCGCTGCCGACGCTCTACGCCGCCACGCAGGACGTGCCCGGCGGCTCCTTCGTCGGCCCCGACGGCCTGGCCGAGCAGCGCGGCCACCCGAAGCTCGTCGGCCGCACCAAGGCCGCGCAGAACGCCGAGAGCGCCCGCGGCCTGTGGGACCTCTCCGAGGAGCTGACCGGCGTGCACTGGCCGCTCCCGCTCGCCGCGACCGCGGCGTAGGCCTACAACAGCGAGGACTGGCCGCCGTTGCCGAGGGCGGCGGCGAGCTCGTCGCGGAGGCGGGGGGCGGGGGTGGGACGAGCGGGCGCGGGCTCGGGCTCGACATCGTCAGGCTCCGTGGCGGGGTCAGGCCCCTGGTCCGCCGGCGGCGGGTCCGCCGCAACCGGGGCGGGGTCAGACTCCTCCGGCAGCGCCTCCTCGCCCGACGCGGCCGCAGCCTCCGCCCGGTCGATCAGCCCCGAGATCTCCGCGAGCTGCCCGCGCACGCCGTCGGCCATCGTCTGCACGATCTCGGCGGCCTTGTCGATCGAGGTCTTCGAGGCGGTGAGCTGCTGCTTGATGCGCCGCACCTCCTCCATGAGGCCGACCGCGCGCTCGACGGCGTCGCGGACCGCCGAGGTGTCGACCCCGTCGCCGCCGCCCTTGGCCATCAGCACGCGCGCCCGGGCCAGGGCGTAGGCGACCTGCAGCCCCAGCGCCGAGCCCTCGTCGGGATCGAACGCGACGATCAGCTTGTCACCGTTGTACTCCCGCAGCGGGAGCATCTTGGCGGGGACCTTCTCGTCGGACGGCACGACGAGCACCGCGAAGTCCGCGTTGCGCTCGGCCTTGCAGCCCTCGAGCTCCTCCAGCGCCTTGGGGCGCGACAACTTGGTGGTCTTGACCTCGAAGACGATCCGCCCGCGCGCCGGGCCGTGGCAGGCGCCGATGCCGACGACGACATCGCCCTTCTTGCCCGTGCCCTCCAGGAAGTCGCCGACCGCCTCGCAGTCGTCGCCCTGGGGCAGCGCGATCCGGTCCAGCGCCTCGTGCACGACCTCTTCGAACGTCCGGCCCTTGGCCGTGCCCTTCTCGCGCTCGGCCGCGACCTCGACGAGCTTCTCCTTCTCGGCCCGCAGCCCGGCGACCTCGACCCGCATGGCCTCCATCCGCGCCGACATCTCGCGGAGGTTCGTCGCCTGCTGGTCCGCGTTGTCGCGGATGACCTTCAGCGACGCGCGCTGGATCGCCACGATCGGGTTGTCCACCGAGTCGGACGTCAAGGACTTGCGCACGTCGTCGCGCATCTGCGTCGCGACCGCGTCGAGCACCGCCTTGACCTTGTGCTGCACGGCCGTCGACGACTCGTCGGCGAAGTGCTTGGCCATCATCTTGGCCACGACGCCGTCGTCGGCCTGGAAGACCTCGTCGACCTTCTGGTC
>DASYBY010000650.1:0-1944 GCA_036500525.1 Baekduia sp.
TGCAGTATGCGGGATGCTCGGCCCCGGCTGACGGTCGCCGATGACCGAAGGTGAACCCCCGTTCATCGAGGTCAGCGGCGGCCGTCAGGCGGCGGCGAGCGCCCGCAGACTGCCCGCGAATTAGCGACTCAGGACACTAGACTCGAGCGTGCTCATGGACACTGGCGATCGCCTCACCTGGACGCAGCGCCGCGAGCTGGAGCGCGAGCTCTGGCTCGACACGCACCTGCGCGCGCTCGCCGAGGTCCAGCCCGAGGACCTCGACGATCCGGTGCTGCTGCGCGCCATCGAGTCCCGCGCCCGCGCGCTCGCCGACACCATCGGCAAGCTGCGCCAGATGCGCGGCGACGACCTCGCCGTCGAGCGCGAGGTCATCGCGTTCCGCGGCGAGATCGAGCCGCTCGGCTGAAGCTACCCCTGCGCCGTCGGCACCACGATCATCTCCGCGATGTTCACGTGCGCCGGCGCCGCGACGGCGTAGGCGATCGCGTCGGCGATGTCGCCCGCCTCCAGCGACGGGATCTGCTCGCGCATCGCCGCGAGCATCGTGCGTCCGCCGTCGTCGGCCATGTCGTCGCCCAGCTCGGTCGCGGTCATCCCCGGCTCGACGTTCTTGACCCGCACGCCGCGCGGGCCGAGCTCGGTCCGGAGGTTGCGCGCGAGGTGCGCGACGGCGGCCTTCGTGGCGCTGTAGACGCCGTAGTTGGGGTGCGCCAGCTGGCTGGCGACCGAGCCGACGAAGACGAGGTCGGCGCGCCGGCCCTCGGCCCCCGCGGCGAGCAGGTCGCCGGCGAACGCGCGGCCGGTGCGCAACAGCGCCCGGACGTTGAGGTCGAGCATGCGGTCCCACTCCTCGACCTCGGCCGTCTCGAACGGCGCGCCGAGCATGGCGCCGGCGTTGGCGACGACGAGGTCGACGCGGCCGAGCGTCGAGCGGATCTGCTCGACGGCGGCGGTGATGGCCGCGGGGTCGGTGATGTCGGCGGAGATGCCGAGCGTGGTGTCGCCGAGCGCCGCGGTCAGCTCGTCGAGGCGCGCCTGGCGGCGGCCGAGCAGCGCGACGGAGGCGCCGGCCGCGGCCAGGCGCCGCGCGGTCGCCGCGCCGATGCCGCTGCTGGCGCCGGTCACGACGGCGACGCGACCGGTGAGGGGCAGGTCGGTGTTCAAGGTGGTGGTGGGGTCGGTGTCGGTGGTGGACATGCCTGCACCGTGACGGCACCGCGCGGGCGTAGCCAGAGCCCCCGCGACCCTCGGGGTCGCGGCCCTGGGGTTGTCAGGGCCACCTTCGCGGCGCGCCGCGGTTCTACCGTGTCGGGCATGGAGTCCGACAACCGCATCGGCTGCTTCCTGCGGGCCCGCCGCGAGCAGGTCCGCCCCGAGGACGTCGGCATCCAGATTTCGTCCCCGCCCACCCGCCGCCGCGTCCCCGGCCTGCGCCGCGAGGAGCTCGCGATGCTCTCCGGCGTCTCGGCCGACTACTACGTGCGGCTGGAGCAGGGCCGGGATCAGCATCCGTCGGCCCAGGTGCTCGACGCGCTGGCCCGCGCGCTGCAGCTCGACGAGGACGCGACCCTCCACCTGCACGAGCTGGCGGCGCCCGCGCCGCGGCGGCGTCGCGCCCGCGCCCGGACCGAGCGCGTCCGCCCGGGCATGCTGCGCCTGCTCGACAGCTGGCCACAGACGCCGGCGCTCATCATCGGCCGGCGGATGGACGTGCTGGCCGCCAACGCGGTCGCCTCCGCGCTCAACCCGATCTGCGTCGTCGGCATGAACATCGTGCGGGCGACCTTCCTGGACCCGGCGGTGCGCGAGTTGTACATGGACTTCGACAAGAACGCGGCCGACACGGTGGCGTCGCTGCGGGCGTCGGTCGGCTCCGACCTCGACGACCCGCAGCTGACCGAGCTGGTCGGCGAGTTGTCGCTCAAGAGCGAGGACTTCCGC
>DASYBY010000651.1:0-6482 GCA_036500525.1 Baekduia sp.
ACGAAGATCACCGTGATGCCGATGCTCAGCAGGCCGCCGACGAGGCCCGCGGTCTCGCCGCCGCCCGGCAGGAAGGCGACCGCGGCGGCCACGGCGACGATGATGAGGATGTTGCGGATCGTCTTCGTGCTCACGTGGCCACAGAGGCTACCGCCCCAAGAAAGGGACGAACACCAAACCTTCAGCCCGCCCCGACCCGACCGACCACCCGAGGTATGCACCTTCCCCACCTGCGCTCGCTGCGCGTGAAGATGATCGTCCAGATCGTCTCCATCGGCGCCCTCGCGATCGTCGCCCTCAGCTACGTCGCGGTCTCCCGCTCCAGCCACGACCAGCGCGAGCAGATCTTCGAGCGGACGGCCCAGACCGCCGCCGCCCAGGCCAACCACGTCGACGCCGACTTCCAGCAGCGCCAGTCGCTCGCCCGCACGATGGCGGAGTTCATGGAGGGCAACACCGCGGCCACCCGGCCGCAGGTCAGCGCGCAGCTCAAGCAGGTCCTGGTCAAGAACCCGACGGTCGCCGGCACCTACGTCGGCTACGACCCCAACGCCTTCGACGGCCGCGACGCCGCCTTCGCCGGAGCCAAGGACGGCACGACCGACAAGTCCGGCCGCTACATCCCGTACTGGAACCGCCTCGCCGGCACGACGGCCATCGAGCCCCTGGCCGACATGGACACCAGCGCCTACTACACGCAGCCCATGCAGCAGCAGCGCGACGTCGTCGTCGAGCCCTACCTCTACGACGGCAAGCTGCTCACCAGCTTCGTCTCCCCCGTGATCAAGAACGGCAAGTCGATCGGCATCGCCGGCGACGACTACGTCCTCACCGCCCTCGACAAGACCATCGGCGACATCCGCGTCCTCAAGACCGGCTACGCCTTCCTCGTCACGCCCGGCGGCCTGCTGGCCAGCGCCCCCGACCCCAAGCTCGTCGGCAAGGCCACCCTCGCCGGGCTCGCCAAGTCCAAGAACAACGACGACCTCACGAAGATCGCCGCCGGCATCCGCAGCGGCCACACCGGCCGCCTCGAGACCACCGACCCCATCACCGGCAAGTCGGTGCAGATGTTCTGGTCCCCGGTCCACACCGGTGGATGGGGCCTCGTGGTCTCGGTCCCCAACAGCGAGATCCTCGCGCCCGTCCACCAGCTGCGCCGCCTGCTGATCATCGTCGCGCTCATCTCGCTCCTGCTGCTCGGCCTCGCCGTCGCGCTCATCGCCGGCCGCCTGACCAAGCCGATCAAGGTCTTCGTCGCGCGTCTGCAGCGCCTGCGCGAGAACGACGTCGCCGGCCTGCGCCGCGGCATCGAGGCCATGGCCACGGGCGACCTCACGGTCCACGCAACCGCCGACGACACCAAGTTGGAGCACTTGAACTCCGACGAGATCGGCGACGCCGGCCGCACGCTCAACGAGCTCGTCGACAGCACCGTCGCCAGCGTCGAGGCCTACGAGCAGACCCGCCACGCGCTCAACGGCATGATCGGCGGCGTCGCCGACCGCGCCGAGCACATCGGCAGCGCCTCCCGCCAGATGGCGGCCGTCTCCGAGGAGTCCGGCCGCGCGATGGGCGACATCGCCCGCGCGGTCGGCGACGTCGCGACCGGCGCCGAGTCCCAGGCCCACCGCATCGCCTCGGCCCGCGACGGCGTCAGCCAGGTCGGCGAGTCGGTGCGCGAGAGCGCGGCGGCCGCCCGCGACACCGCGACCGCGGCCGACCAGGCCCGCGCGATGGCGACCGAGGGCGTCGAGGCCGCCAACCAGGCCTCGCACGCGATGGAGGCCGTCCGCGACTCCAGCCGCGGCCTGACCGAGGCCATCGAGTCGCTGTCGGGCAAGTCCGAGCAGATCAGCGGGATCGTCGCGACCATCACCGGGATCGCCGACCAGACCAACCTCCTCGCGCTCAACGCCGCCATCGAGGCCGCGCGCGCCGGCGAGCAGGGCCGCGGCTTCGCGGTCGTCGCCGAGGAGGTCCGCAAGCTCGCCGAGGAGTCCCAGCGCGCCGCGCAGTCGATCGGCACGCTGGTCACGCAGATCCAGGACGAGACGAGCCAGACCGTCGCCGCCGTCGCGGCGGGCGCCAAGCGCACCGAGGAGGGCGCGGCCACCGTCGAGCAGACGCGGTCGGCCTTCGACCTCATCGGCGCCTCGGTCGACGACGTCACCACGCGCGTCGGCCAGATCGCCGAGGTCGCTCAGCGCATCGCGCAGAGCGCCGAGCAGGTCGAGACCGACGTCAACGAGATCGCCGCCGTCGTCGAGCAGGCCAGCAGCTCGACCGAGGAGGTCAGCGCCTCCACCGAGCAGACGTCGGCGTCATCGCAGCAGATCAGCGCCTCGGCGCAGGAGCTGAGCCAGACCGCGACCGAGCTGGAAGAGCTCGTCGCCGCCTTCACGCTCGCCCCTCGCTGACGGAGGAGCGAGTACCGCAGCCGCGGGCGCTGACTAGGACGTCAGCGCGCGCAGCTCGGCGGCGACGACGTCGCCATCGCCCGGGCCGAAGCGCACCGTGGCCGGCGCAGGTCCGTCGGCCGGCTCGGCCGCGGCGGCCTCGGCCTCGCGGCGCGCGGGCTCGCTGCCGTCGACCGCCTCGGCGGCGAAGCGGTAGCCGACGCCGAAGTGCGTGTGGATGTAGCGCCAGTCCGGCGACGCCTTCTCCAGCTTCTGGCGCAGCTTGCGGACGAAGACGTCCACGGAGCGGTCGCCGCGCGCCATCGCGTAGCCCCACACCCGCTGGTAGATCTCCTCGCGCTCCAGCACGCGGCCCTCGGAGCCGGCGAGCAGCTCGATGAGCTCGAACTCGCGGCGGGTGAGGTCGACGGAGGTGCCGTCGACGAAGGCCTGGAAGCGATCGGACCGGATCTCGAGCTCGCCGGCGGCGACCGGGCCGCGCTCCTGGCGGGCGTCGGACCGGCGGCGACGGCGCACGACGGCCTCGACGCGCGCGATCAGCTCCTCGGGATGGCACGGCTTGGTCAGCCAGTCGTCAGCACCGAGGCGCAGGCCGCGGACGCGCTGGGCGACCGTCGACTGCCCGGTGCACACCACGACCCCGAGGCCCGGCAGCTCCGAGCAGACGCGATGCAGGTAGTCCCAGCCGCCGGGGCCGAGGATGGCGAGGTCCACCACGAGCGCGCTGAGGCGCATCGCCACGATGGTCTCGACGGGCACGGCGGACGCCATCGTCCGGTGCTCCCAGCCGAGGCGCTCGAGTCGCTTGTCCAGAACCTGGAGGAAGCCCGAGTCGGTGTCGATGACGGCGAGCCGGAGGGGCTGCGCCGAGGTGCCGCGTTCCGTCGTCATGTCGAGGGTCGAGTCTACGGACCTGCATCGACGTTCGTCGCCCGAAACCGCCCTCTGGTCACCGGATGTTCACAACCGAAAGCCCGCACGGAGCGGGCAATTCGAGCCATTCGGCACGAACGGACGGGCAGGGTTCCTCAGCGCCCCCGTCCACCCGCCCGTGCCTAGACCAGCGGCTGCGGATGCGACGAGTCGGAGAACTCGCGGAACAGCCCGGTCACGACGAACGCGGTCTGCTCGCCCACGTCGACGGCGTTGTCGCCGATGCGCTCGATCGCGCGGGCGACCATCACCATGTGCATCGCCCACTCGCGCGTGTCGGGATCGGTCCCGACGTCGATCGCCAGCTGGAAGATCTCTCGGTTGAGCAGGTTGATGCAGCGGTCCTGGCGGACGAGGTCCTCGGCGAGCGCCACGTCGCGCGTCGCGAAGGCCGTCTTGGACTGGGCGACCTCGGTCCGCGCCGCGCGTCCCATGCGCAGGATCCGCTCCAGGACCTCCTCGCGGACCGGCGGCTCGTGGCCGGTCAGCGGGATCGTCTTGGCGATGTTCACGCACTGGTCGCCCATGCGCTCGATGTTCTTGATGACGTGCAGCATCGCCGCGACGACGCGCAGGTCGCCCGCCACCGGCGCCTGCAGCGCGAAGAGCGAGAGCAGGCCCTGGTGGACCTCGAGGTAGCGGCCGTCGATCAGGTCGTCGTTGCCGATGACCATCGCGGCGAGCTCGACGTCCTGGTGCTCGAGCGCCTCCAGCACGCGGTCGAGCTGGCCGATGACGAGATCCAGGCCGCCGAGGCCTTGCGCCTCGACGCGGCGCAGCTCCTCGCTGAAGTGCTGGCGCGGACCGGTGGCCATCAGCCGAACTTCCCGGTGACGTACTGCTCGGTGCGGTCGTCGCCCGGGTTGGTGAAGACCTGGTCGGTCGGCGCGTGCTCGATCAGCTCGCCGGCGAGGAAGAACGCGGTCGTGTCCGCCACGCGCGCGGCCTGCTGCATGTTGTGCGTGACGATGATGATGGTGAACCGCCGCTTGAGGTCGTCGATCAGCTCCTCGATCTTCAGCGTCGCGATCGGGTCCAGGGCCGAGCAGGGCTCGTCCATCAGGATGACCTGCGGCTCGACGGCGATCGTGCGGGCGATGCACAGCCGCTGCTGCTGGCCGCCGGAGAGGCCGATGCCCGGCTGGCTGAGGCGGTCCTTGACCTCCTCCCACAGCGAGGCGCCGCGCAGCGACTTCTCGACGCGCTCCTTGAGGTCGACGCCCTTGATCCCGTTGAGCTTGAGGCCCGCCGCCACGTTGTCGAAGATCGACATGGTGGGGAACGGGTTGGGCTTCTGGAAGACCATGCCGATCGCGCGGCGCACGGCGACGACGTCGACGCCGGCGCCGTAGATGTCGTCGGCGTCGAGCATGACCTTGCCGGTCGCGCGGGCGCCCGGGATCTCCTCGTGCATGCGGTTGATGCAGCGCAACACGGTGGACTTGCCCGAGCCCGACGGCCCGATCATCGCGGTCACCTTGTTGGGGGCGTACTCGATGGACACGTCCTTGATCGCGTGGCCGGCGCCGTAGTAGGCGTCCAGGCCGCCGATCGACACACCCGGCGCGGCGTGCTCCACCGGGCGCGAGGGGGCGCCGCTCGCGTTGACGGCTCCCGCGGTGGAGCGGAGCGGGGTGCCCGAGGCGCCGGTGGCGTCGCGGCTGATGCGTTGCTCGTCCATGGTCTTGAGGTCCTGGTCGGTCACGAGAGACGGCTCCTGCGCGACGCCAGCCGCGCGACGAGGGTGGTGAGCAGGATGAGGCAGACCAGCGCCAGCGCCGCCCCCCAGGCTCGTTGCACGAGTGCGTCGCTGGGCGACGAGACGTCGGTGTAGATCTGCACGGGCAGCGAGTTCATGCGCTGCCCGAGGTTGAAGCTGGTGCCGTTGACGGCGGCCACCGTGAAGAGCAGCGGGGCGGTCTCGCCCGCCGCGCGGGCGACCGCCAGCAGCGAGCCCGTGATGAGGCCGGGCAGCGCGGTCGGCAGCACGACGCGCATCGTCACGCGCCAGCGCGGGGTGCCCAGCGCGAGCGCGGCCTCGCGCAGGCCGTCGGGCACGAGGAGCAGCACGACCTCGGCCGAGCGCGTCACGACCGGCAGCATGAGCAGCGCCAGGGCGACCGAGCCCTTCCAGCCGGCGAACGAGCTCCCGCCCCAGCCGGCGAGCACGATCGTCACGTAGACGAACAGGCCGAAGACGATCGACGGCACGCCGGTCATCACGTCGACGAAGAAGCGCACCGCGGCGGCGAAGCGGCCCGTGCGGCCGTACTCCACCAGGTAGAGCGCGACGCCCCACCCGAACGGGATCGCGATGACCGAGGCCAACGCCACCATCTCGATCGTGCCGAGGATCGCGCTCTTGACGCCGCCCTGGTCGCCGAGGAAGTTGCCGGTCGGGTCGGTGGTGAAGAAGTCCCACGACCACGCGCCGAGGCCCTTGCTCAGCAGGTAGTAGATGACGGCGACCAGCGGGATCAGCGCGATGAACGTGCCGAGGCCGAGGACGCCGCGCATGACGCGATCGGTCGTCCGGCGCCGCGGGGTCAGCTGCGCGAGCGCGCTCATGCGGCACCTCCGGGCACGGCCTTGACCTTCGTGGGGCGGGTGGGACGCATTTCCGCGCGCCGCACCAGGCTCCGGGCGGCGAAGTTGATGGCCAACGTCAGGATGAAGAGTACGAGGCCCGCGGCGATCAGCGCGCCGGCGTGGACCTTGTCGTTGGCCGCCTCGCCGAACTCGTTGGCGATGACCGCGGCCAGCGTGTAGCCCTGGTCGAAGATCTCCTTGCCGATCGTCGGCGAGTTGCCGATGACCAGCGTCACGGCGATCGTCTCGCCGATCGCCCGGCCGAGGCCGAGCATCGCGGCGCCGGTGATCCCCGAGCGCGAGTACGGCAGCACGGCCATCCTGATCATCTCCCAGCGCGTGGCGCCGAGCGCCAGGGAGGCCTCCTTGAGGTCCGGCGGGACCGTGGAGATGACCTCACGCGAGATCGCCGAGACGATCGGCAGGATCATGATCGCGAGGATGAGCCCGGCGATGAAGTAGTTGGGGCCCGCGACGGTCCCGCCGACGAACGGCAGGAAGCTGAACGTGTCGGAGAACCACTGCTCCGCGGGCTTGAGC
>DASYBY010000652.1:0-19495 GCA_036500525.1 Baekduia sp.
GATCGTGTGCGCGGAGGCCTGGAGGAAGCCGGGGTTGCCGCCGCGGTGCGAGACGTCGGCGCCGTACTGGCGCGCGCGGGTCGCGACGAACATCGTGTCGGCGGCGGCCAGCAGCGCGCGGGCGCGGTCGTCCAGCGCGTCGTCGGTGGTCCGCCGCGGGTGCGCGGGCGCGTCGACCATGTCGGCCACCGCGCGCCCGGTGATGTACTTGGGGCAGTTGCCGTAGACCTCCTCCAACGCGATCCGCAGCCCGCCGTCGGCCGGCTCGGACCGGCCGTTGAGGCGCAGCCGCAGCCGCCGCGCGGTCTCGATCACGAGCGCGCCGACGTCCGCCGGCCGGGCCAGGGGCGCCTCCAGCGCGTCGCCGGCCGGCGGGCGCGCGGCGATCCGCAGCGTGCGCTCGTCGGGCGCGGAGACGAAGCCCGGCGCGCCGTAGAGGATCGTGGCCCACATGCGGTCCTCGTCGTCGGCCGCGCCGACCACGATCCACGGCTGCTCGGCGAGGAACCAGTCGATGCCTTCGGGCAACGACGTCTCGCGGAAGTGGGCCATGGCCGCGGCCTGGCCGGCCACCCCCGCATGCTTCTGCGCCACGATCTCGCCGGGGTGGAAGCCGTCCATGACAAGACCTGTAGCAGGCCGGAGGGCGCGGCCGGCCGATTTGTGGTCCCCGGGGCGACTGCCAATGCCGCGACCGTGCGCCGCCGCCGGGATCCTCGCGCCATGACCCTCCACGACGAGCGCGCCGAGGCGCACCGGTTCCTGCTGGCGTCGGGTCCGCCGCTGGCGGCGCTGGCCGCCGAGCAGGGGCCGATCGACCCCTACAACTGGGACGGCATCCGGGTCGCCGGCGGCGATCCCCTGGGCGGGCTGGTGCTGCACATCGTCTCCCAGCAGCTCAGCGTCGCGGTGGCGCTGCAGATGTACGCGCGCGTGGAAAAGATCGTGGGCGGGGCGATCACCGCCGCCGGCCTGGCGGCGACGACGGAGGACGCGCTGCGCGAGCAGGGGCTCGCGCGCGCCAAGGGCCGGGCGCTCGTCGAGCTCGGGCAGCGGATCGCGGCGGGGGAGGTCGACCTCGCCGCGATCGCGCGGCTCGACGACGCGGCCGCCGGCGCCGCCCTGCTGGACCTGCGCGGCGTCGGGCCGTGGTCGGCGCAGGTGTTCCTGATGCACGAGCTGCACCGGCCCGACGTGTTCCCGGCCGGCGACGTCGGGCTCCGCGCGGCCCTCGCCGAGCTGGAGGGGCGCGCGACGTCCTGCACGGTCGCCGAGCTGGAGGAGCGGGCCGTGCGCTGGCGCCCGTACCGGTCCTACGCGGCGGGCCAGCTGTGGACGTGGCGCGCCGCGCAGGCCGGACGCCGCGGCTAGGCCGGCGTCGGGTGCGTCACCGGCGTGCCGACGCCGGCGGCCACGGGGTCGCCCCCGTACTCGTAGAACTGGCCCGGGCCGACGCCCTCGACGCCGTAGCCGATGCCGAGGCCCTCGAGCGCCTCGCGGACCTTGGCGATCGACGGCCAGTCGTAGTTCTCGAAGCCCACGTCGTTGGGCACCTCGACCTTGCCGCCGAGCTGGCCCTGGGCGAAGCGCGACAGCGCGCGGTGGACCGCCTCGACGCCCAGCGCCTGCGCGCACAGCCGTGCCGCATCGGGGTCGGCGCTGCGCGCGAAGTCGTCGATGCCGACGCCGTACATGCTGACCTCGATCGTCTCGACGGCCTCCAGCGTCGCGAACAGCCCCGGGCCGCCGTCGCCGAACGCGGCGTCGGGGATCCAGAACCGCGTCGTCAGCGCGCTGCCGCCGAGCGCCTCGAGCGCGACGGCGTGGTGGTACTCGGCGGTCACGGCGTTGCGCAGGACCGGCAGGAACGCCTCGGACGGCGTCCCGGGGGCGCGCTCGATCGCCGCGCCCACCGCGACGACGCCGAACTGCTCCTGCGTGACGAGGAAGTCGAGCAGGCCCTGCCGATCCGGCGCCGACGGGGCGGGGGTCGTCGTCTCGGGAGTGGACACGCGGTGCCTCCAACATTGGGGAAAAGAGCGGGCAGCCTCCCGCCCGGCGGAGCCGCGCACGATGGTTGTGATCATCGCGGCGACCACAACCCGCGGGCCGCGGATACGCTGGGCTGGGTGGCGACCGACCCCGACACGCGCGAGCGCCCGGCGCAGATCACCGCACGCGGCGCGGCGACGCGGCGACGGATCGTCGAGGCCGCGGCCGAGCTGATGCGGGCCAACGGCGTGAGCGCCACGACGCTCGACGCGGTGCGCGCGGGCAGCCAGACGAGCAAGAGCCAGCTCTACCGGTACTTCCACACCAAGGAGGAGCTGGTGCAGGCGGTCATCGAGCTGCAGGGGACGCGCATCCTGATCCGCGAGACCGGGCGGCTCGCGCACCTCGACTCGCTGCGCGGGCTGGAGCGGTGGCGCGACGCGATCGTCCAGGGCAACACGCTGCGCAACGGCGCGTACGGCTGCGTCCTGGGGTCGCTGGCCAACGAGCTCGCCGACGCCGACGAGGAGGCGCGCGTGGCGCTCGCCGGGCATCTGCAGGCGTGGGAGGACCTGCTGGCGGCCGGCTTCGAGCGCATGCGCGACAAGGGCGTCCTGCGCGCCGACGCCGATCCGCGGACCCTGGCCGTCGGGATGATGGCGGCGCTGCAGGGCGGGTACCTGCTCGCGCAGACGCGGCGCGGCAGCGAGCCCATGGCGGTCGCGTTGGACATGGCGATCGAGCACGTCCGCACGTTCACCTGAACGGGACCAAAGAGTCCCGATCGCGCCGCTCGTCGCGCTACCCTGATGCGCATGCTCACCTTCACGACGGACCTGGGCACGGTCGGGCTGAGCTGGACCGAGGCAGGGATCGACCACGTCGCCATGCCGCGCCGGAGCGGGGTGGAGGGGATGCCACTCGCCGAGCATCCGGACGCCCCGGGCTTCGTCCTGGAGGCGGTCGACGAGATCGTCGCCCTGCTGATCGAGGGCGCGCCCGGCTTCACCCAGGCCGCGCTGTTCGCCGTCTGAGCGGACTACATGGTCCCGTCTTCCACCTCCGAGAACGGCCTGCTGCGCTCGTACTGGGACGGCTCGCGGACGCTCGCCGCCGGGCTGGCCGGCGACCGGGCGCCCGATGCCGTGCTCGACGCGATCGCGTGCGTGGCGCGCACGGCCAGCGGCACCGATGCCGCCGCGGTCGTGCGGGCGTCGGACGCGGGCCGGCTGTGGGTGGCCACCGCCGACGGGATGCCCGAGGACTTCCTGCTGTTCCTGCGCTCGTTCCTCCTGAGCGAGTGCACGGCGTCCTCGGCGGCGGTGACCGAGCGGCGTACCGTCGCCGTGCCGGACATCGCGGCCTACTACAAGGAGGACCAGCCGATGTTCGCCGACGTCCGCGCCCACGCGGCGCGGGCGGGGCTCGGCGCGGTGTTGTCGGTGCCGCTCGTGGCCGGGACGAAGGTGCTCGGGACGCTGAACCTCTACCGCCGGCGCGAGCACGCCTGGGCGCGCGGCGAGATCGGGCTGGCGGGGGAGTTCGCCGAGCACGCGGCGTCGGCGCTCGCCTTCGCGGTGGCCGATGACGAGCGCCGGCGCGAGGCGGCCGCGCTGCGACGGCTGACGGAGGCCCTGCGCCAGGAGAGCCACGAGTACGCCAACCGGCTGCACGCGATCTCCGGGCTCCTGGAGCTGGGCGACGCGGGCCAGGCACGGGCGTTCGTCACCGAGGTGACGTCCTTGCACCACCGCGGCGTCGGGGCGGTCCTGCGCCGGATCAAGCCACCGACGCTGGCCGGGCTGTTGTTGATGCACATGACGCTGGCGGCCGAGCGCGGCGTGACGCTGGAGCTCGATCCCGCCAGCCGGCTCGCCGCCCTGCCGCGCCGGGTGGACGACGTCGCCGCGGTGACGATCGTGGGCAACCTGGTGGAGAACGCGATCGACGCGGCGGCGGCGATGGACGCGCCCGGGCGTCGTCGCGCGGTCCTGCGGGTCGACCAGGACGAGCACGGCGTGACGATCGCGGTCCGCGACTTCGGCGCGGGCGTCGCGCCGGAGGACGTCGATGACGTCCTGACGCTCGGGTTCTCCCGCAAGCCCGGCCACGGCGGCATCGGGCTCGCGCTGCTGCGCGATCGCGTCGCCGCGGTAGGGGGCGACGTCTGCGTGGAGCACCACGCCGACGGCGTCGCGTTCGTGATCCGCCTGCCGCATGAGGCGTCCCCGGACGGCGTCTAGCCGGCGTGGGCCGCGGGGACGATCGCGGCGTGGCCACGCCGTGGCGGGTGATGATTGTCGAGGACGAGCCCGCGGTCGCCGGCGTCTACGTGCGTGCGATCGCGGCGATGCCGCGCTTCGCCGTGGCCGGGGTGGCGCGCGACGCGACCGCCGCACTCGACCTCCTGCGCCGGCGCCCCGTCGACCTCGTGCTGCTCGACCTGCACCTCGGCGCCGACGACGGGCTCACCCTGCTGCGGCGCATGCGGGCCGACGGCCGCACCGTGGAGGTGATCGCGCTCACCGCCTCCTGCGACCCGGCGTCGGTGCGGGCGCTGCTGCAGCACGGCGCGATCGACTACCTGGTCAAGCCGTTCACGCTGGAGCGCCTGCGCCAGGCGCTCGGGCTCTTCCTCAGCCGATCGGCGGCGTTGAGCGGCGACGTCCTCGACCAGGCGGCGATCGACCGCGCCTGCGCGTCCGGCCGCCCGGCGCGGCGGTGGCTGCCGAAGGGGCTGGAGGACGGCGGCGTGCAGCGGGTGCGCGCGGCGCTCGACCCCGTCGCGGGGTCGTCGGCGACCGACGTCGCCGGCCGCACGTGCATGGCGCGCGTCACTGCACGGCGCTACCTGGAGTACCTGGTCGCCATCGGCCAGGCGACGGTCGACAGCGAGCCCGACGGCCCGGGGCGCCCGCGCAACCTCTACCGCGCCACCGCCGGCGCGGCGGTCGTCCCGGCCGGCTGACCCGCGCTGCGCGTTTCGGTCGGCGGCCGTGACCGCAACCCTCAGGCGCGGGGTACGCACGCCTAGCGTGCCGGTCCGTATGCCCTGGCAGGTGCTCATCGTCGACGACGACCCGTGGGTCGCCGGCATCTACGCGCGCACGGTCGAGGCGGTCGGCCGGCTGGAGGTCGCGGGCATCGTGGGCAGTGGCGAGGCCGCGCTCGACATCGTCCGCAATCGGCCCATCGACCTCATGATGCTGGACCTCCAGCTCGACGGCATGGACGGGCTGCCGCTGCTGCGGCGGCTACGCAGCGCGGGGATCCTGGTGGACGTGATCGCCCTCACCGCCTCGTGCAGCGCGACCTCGGTCCGCGCGGTCATCCAGCACGGCGCGCTCGACTACATCGTCAAGCCGTTCGCGGTCGAGCGCCTCCGTCAATCGCTGGGCCTGTTCCTCAACCGCGCCGCGGCGCTGCGGGACGGCGAGCTCGAACAGGAGGCGATCGATCGCGTCTGTGCGGCGGGCCGGGTGCAGCGCCGCTGGCTGCCCAAGGGCCTGACCTGCCAGGGCGTGAACGCCGTCCGCGCCGTGCTGGCCGACAGCACGCAGGTGACGTCGAGCGAGGTCTCGGCGCGCACCGGCCTGGCCCGGGTGACCGCGCGGCGCTACCTGGAGTACCTGGTCGCGACCGAGCAGGCGTCGATCCACACCGAGCCCGACGGCCCGGGGCGCCCGTACAACCTCTATCGCGCCGAGACCACCGAGGTGCGCGTCACGCCGGCCCACGGCGAGGCGTGGAGCCGCGCACGTTGCGCTACGGATCCAGGTGGGCAGGACCACGGCAGGCCCGAGCACTTCATCTCCATCCAACGCACACCCCAGGAGCACAACCCATGAGCACCGACCTCGAGACCGCGCCGACGATGTGGGCGCTGCGGGCGCACACGAGCGGCGGCCCCGAGACCCTCCGGTACGAGGAGGCGCCCACGCCGGAGCCGGGGACCGGCGACGTGCTCGTGCGCGTCCATGCGGCGAGCTTCACGGCGACCGAGCTGGAGTGGCCGTCGACGTGGACCGACCGCCGCGGGCTGGACCGCACCCCGGTCATCCCAGGGCACGAGATCTCCGGCGTCGTCGTCGCGCAGGGATGGGGAACGGTGGCGCCCGCGATCGGCGACGAGGTCATCGGCCTCCTCGACTGGTACCGCGACGGCGGCGCCGCGGAGTACGTCACGGTCGAGGGGCACAACCTCGGACCGAAGCCGCAGAGCGTCGACCACGCGACGGCGGCCGCGGTGCCGCTCGCCGGGCTGACGGCGTGGCAGGGGCTGTTCGACCACGGTCACCTGCAGGCCGGCCAGACCGTGGTCGTCCACGGCGCGGGCGGGGGCGTCGGCACCTACGCCGTCCAGCTCGCGCGCAACGCGGGCGCGCGCGTGATCGCCACCGGCCGGGCGCACGCCGCGGACGTCGCGGTCGACCTGGGCGCCGACACCTTCGTCGACCTCGACCAGCTCGGCGACGGCCCGCTCGGCGACGCCGGCACGGCCGACGTCGTCTTCGACACGGTCGGCGGCTCGGTCCTCGCGCGCTCCTGGCCGCTGCTGCGCCCCGGCGGCCGGCTCATCTCGGTCGCCGAGCCGCCGTCGGCGCCCGATGATGCGCAGGCCGCCGACGTGACGGCGCTGTACTTCGTCGTCATCCCCGACCGCGCGCAGCTGACCGAGCTCAGCCGGCTGGTCGACGCGGGCGACCTGCGCGTGGTCGTCGGCGCGAGCGTCCCGCTGCGCGACGGCCAGTCCGCGTGGGCCGACAAGATGGCCGGCGGCTCGTCGGGCAAGACCGTGCTGCAGATCCGCTGAGCCCGGCGCCGCGCGCGCTCAGCCCGCGATCGAGTCGCCCGCGCCGAGCCGCTGCGGCGCGGTCTCGGGCGGCAGCGCGCGGGGGACGCCGGGGCGCCGCGGCGGGCGTGGCGCGCGGCCCGCGGGAAGGTGGAGGCGCACGTTGCGCGCGGCCGGCGGGCCGGCGGCGTGGACGGGGCGGCCGCCCTGCGGGTCGAGGAAGGCGAGGTCGCGGCCGATGCCGGCGAGCGACCCCTCGTCGTTGGACCGGCCGGTGTGGTCGGCCATCCAGGTCTCGATCGCGACGCCGCCGCCTGCGGTCGCGACGAGGCGCAGCGTGCGCCACTGCTGGGGCCAGTCGACGATCGAGGCGGTGGTGATCAGCCAGTAGCCGCCGGCCGGCGAGCGGCGCGGCGCGATCGCGTTGCGGTGGGTGTGGCCGGCGAGCACCGCGACGACGCGCGGGTCGGCGTCGAGGACGTCGAAGATCGCGTCGCCGCCCGCGGTCGCACCGAGCGGCTGGTGGACGGCGACCATGATGTAGCGGTTGCCCGCGGCGGCGAGCTCGCGCTGCAGCGCCGCGAGGGTCGCGGCGGTGACGATCCCGCCGGAGCCGGCGTCGCGGCGCACGAGGTCGAGGACGATCACCGCCAGCGCACCGCCGACGCCGGTCGCGTAGTCGAGCCGGCCCGTCGCGCCCGGGCGCAGGCGCGCGACCACGTCGGCGGCGTCGAGCTGCGTGCGCGCCGGGTCGGGCGCGACGCGGATCGCGTCGCCCTCCAGCCCCGCGGCGAGCAGCCGGTCGATCTGCGCCCGCGTCGGGCGCGCGCCGCGCAGCTCGCGCAGCAGCGCCGGCGCCGGCGTCACCAGCAGGCGGTCGCCGGTCGCGGCGGCCCGGGTCGCGGCCGACGGCGCGACCTCGCCGGCGACCAGGATGTCGTGGTTGCCCAGGACCGTGTGCCACGGCGCGTCCAGTCCGGGGCTGCGCAGCGGCGCGACCGCGCGCCGCAGCAGGTCGGGGTGGCGCGGGGCGTCGACGTCGGGCCGGTAGTAGAGGGGATCGGGGATCGACTCGGCCTGCACGCCCTGGTAGCCGCGCGTGCCGGAGTCCGGCCGGACCGTGCCGCCGCGCAGGAGCCGCAGCGCCCAGTCGAGCTCGTTGCGCTGGGCCGAGTCGGCGAGGTCGCCGGTGACCAGGACGGCCTGCGGCCGGGCCGCGTTGACGGCCTGCACGGTCGCGGCGACGGTCTGCGCGGTCAGGGCCTCGTGCCAGCGGAAGGCCGCGCCCAACGGCGGGCCGAGGCGGTCGAGGAACGCGACGCGGCCGGGGGACTGGGCGTCGCGCACGTGCAGGTCGGAGACCTGGGCGACGGCGGCCAGGACGCGGCCGGTGGCCGCGCGCGGCGCCAGCTCGGTGCGGTCGGCCAGCGGCAGGCCCGGCCCGCGCTGGAGGAGCCCGTCGCCGTCGGGGTCGACGAGCGTGCGCAGGAGCGTCGAGCCGGGCGTCCCGACCGCCCCGGCCCCGCAGCCGGCCAGCAGCGACGCGGCGGCGGTCGCGCCCGCGCCGGCCAGCAGCTCGCGGCGGGTGGCGCGCCTCGTCACGCCTCCTCCCGCAGCCCGGCGACGATCGGCTCGCGCGTCAGCCGCCGCCCGGTGAGCGCCGCCGCGACGGCGGACAGGCCGAGCAGCGCGGCGGCGACCAACGCCACCTGGCCCACGCTCGCGCCCAGCGGCAGCTCGGCGTAGCCCGCGGCCAGCCGCGCGACCAGCGGCGCCAGGACCAACGCCTCCAACACGATCGCCACGAGGAGCGCGGGTGCCACGACCGCCGCGGCGGCACCGCCGAGCAGCCGCCGCAGGGCGCGCGCGTCGGCCCCGGCGGCGCGCAGCGTCGCGACCGCCCCGCGCCGCTCGCGCGCGGTCAACGCCAGCGCGCTGAGCAGCGCGTGGAGGCAGACCAGCGCCACGCTCAGCGCGACGACGCGCAGCAGGCCGGCGAGCACGCCGAGGAACGCGCCGTCGTCGCCGGTCGCGCCGGCCACGGGATCGGCGGTCGCGCCGAGCGCCCGGAGGCCGCTCACGATCCGTGCGCGGTCGGCGCCGGCGCGCAGCCGCAGGACGATCGGGCCGCTCAGCGCCACGCCCGCCGCCTCCAGCCGTGGCGGCTGCACGTAGGCGACGCGGCCCTCGTCCTGCAGCGCGCGCACCACGCCGACGACGCGGAAGCGCGCCTCGCGCGGCGAGCCCGGCTGGATGGCCAGCGTCGAGCCCGGGCGCAGGCCGAGCGCGTCGGCCAGGCCCAGCCCGACCTCGGCCTCGCCCGGCCCACGCACCCGGCGGCCGAGGGCGAGCGGCGGCGCCTCGAAGCGCGTGTGGTCGCCCGGGTAGGCGATGACGGTGAGCGGCGAGCCGAGCGATGACGCGCTCACCGCCGGGAGCGAGAACCGCGGCGCGGCGGCCGCGACGCCCGGGATCGCCGCCACGGTGCTCGCCTCCCCGGACGGCAGTCGCGCGGTCAGCTGGTAGCGCTTGCCGAGCGTCGCGGGGTCGTCGCGCAACGCCTCGAGCGTCGTGGCCAGAGCGAGCAGCAGCAGGACGACGCCGGCCGCCGTGCCGAGGACCGCGACGACCGCGGCGAAGCGCACGCGGCGCGCGAGGACCAGCCGGGCGCCGAGGGTGGCGAGCCCGCCGCGCGTGCGTCCGCGGTGGCCGCGCGCGCGGCGCCGGGCGCGCGGCGGATCGGCGACGTCGCCGCCGCGCAGCAGCGTCGCGGGCGGTCGGCGCGCGGCACGCCAGGCCGGCAGCGCCGAGCAGGCGGCGACCAGCGCGACCGCCGCGGCCCACACCGCGCCGAGCAGCAGCGCCTCGGTCCCGGCGCCGGGCGCCAGCTCGTTCAAGGACGACAACACGCTCGCGATCGGTCCCCGCGCCACGATCGCGCCGGCCGCGAGCCCGACGGCCGCGGCCGGCGCGGCGACCAGCGCCCCGCGCACGGCGTGCACCGCGACGACGGCGCCCGGGGTCACGCCCAGCGCGCGCTGCAGGCCGATGCGGTCCAGGGCCCGCTGGACCTCGGACTGCGCGCCCGCCGCGAGCAGCACGCCGGCGAGCCCGGTCGCCACGATCCCGAAGGCCACCAACAACGCCACGACGATCCCGGCGGCCTGGCCGATCAGGGCCTGCACGCCGCTGCGCGTCAGGAACCGCAGCTGCCGCAGCCCGAACGACGACTGCCGCGCGGCGGAGACCAGCACGTCGGCGCGCGCGGGGTCGCGCGCCCACAACGCCACCATGTTGACCGGGAAGCGCTGGCCGGGCCGCGCGCCGAAGCGCGCCAGCAGCGCGGGCTCGCTCACGATGACCCGCGCGGTCTTGGCCAGGGGGAAGGCCACGTTGTCGGGCGCGACCGACACGCCGACGACGCGCAGCGCGCCCAGCGGCCCGACCCGCAGCGTGTCGCCGACCCGCAGGTTCCACGCGCGCGCGAGGCCGCGCTCGATCACGACCTCGCCGGCGCCCCGCGCGCCCGGCGCGAGGTCGCGGCCGGCGACGATCGCGTAGCCGCGGCGGCCGTCGGGCACGATCTGCAGGACGCCCTGCCCGGTGGTGTGGCCGGGCGCGCTCAGCCGCAGGCCGGTGCGCTCGTAGCGGTAGGACGCCGCGGCGAGGTTGGGCAGGTCGCGCACGGCGCGGTCGACGCTCGCGGGGTCCTCGGGGGCGAAGCGCGCGACGATCGTCGGGAGGTCGGCGCGGTCGGCCGCGCGGTCGAAGCCGGTCGAGAGCGCGTACGCGACGCTCAGCGCGACGCCGAGCACGAGCCCGGCGGCGGCGATCCCCGCGGCGGTCAGCAGCGCGCGCCCGGGCCGCCCGCGCAGCGACGCCCACGCGGTCCGGGCGGCGAACGGCGGGCCGCGCCGCACGCGCTGTCGCCTCGCCGGCGCCGTCGGGCTCATCCGGTCGCGTGCACCTGCCGGCCGTCGCCTTCGTCGAGCAGGACGCCGTCGGCCAGGCGCAGCACGCGGTCGGCGCGCGCGGTCGCCTCGGCCTGGTGGGTGACCATCACGACGGCGCGCCCGTCGTCGGCGATCCCGCGCAGGAGGTCGAGGACGACGTCGCCGGCGCCCGCGTCGAGGTTGCCGATCGGCTCGTCGGCGAGGACGAGCGACGGGTCGCCGACCAGCGCCCGCGCCAGGGCGAAGCGCTGCTGCTCGCCGCCGGAGAGCTGGTGGGGGCGCAGCCCGGCGACCGCGCCGAGCCCGAGCCGCGCGATCAGCGCCCGCCCGCGCGCGGCGACCGCGGCGCCGTCGGCGCCCGGCAGCGTCGAGGGCAGCAGGACGTTGGCCTCGCCGTCGAGCTCGGGGAGCAGGTGGAAGAACTGGAAGACGAAGCCGATCTCCTCGCGGCGCAGGGCGCTGAGGGCGCGCTCGGAGGGGGCGTCGCCCGGGCGGGCCAGCGGCCGGCCGGCGACCTCGACAGTCCCGGCGTCGGCGCGGTCCAGCCCGCCGAGGATCTGCAGCAGCGTGGACTTGCCGCTGCCGGAGCGCCCGACGATCGCCAGCAGCTCGCCGCGCGCCACGTCGAGGTCGACGCCGTCGAGGATCCGCCGCTCGCCGCGGCCGGAGCCGTGGACCTTGACGAGGCCACGGGCGCGCAGGACGGCGGCGGTCGGGTCGGGGTGAGGGCGGGGCATGCCGTCCGTGCAGTGTGACCGCCCGCCGGATCACCCACGCCGGGTGATGCGGTCCGGGGGCGCGCACCCGTACGGTCGGGCCGGCCATGGCGGGCGACGATCCCCCCGAGCTCAAGCGGCGGCTTGTGCGTCGCGAGCGCGTCGCCCGCACGCTGACGTTCTGGCTGCGGCCCGAGTTCGTGCTGCGCGTGGTCAGCCGGTTCCAGCGGCTGGCCGGCTTCGACCGCGCGATCGCGCTGGCCTCGGGGGCGCTGACCGCGACGATCCCGCTGACGATCGTCACCAGCAGCTTCGCCTCCGAGCTGGGCGGCAAGGGCACGGCCGACCGCATCATCGACCGCTACAAGTTGACCGGAGGCGGCGCCGAGGCGGTCAGGGACATCTTCGCGCCGCCGACCGGGGTGAGCACGAGCCTCGGCATCATCGGGTTCCTGTTCCTGATGGTCGCGCTCCTGAGCTTCACCCGAGCGGTCCAGCGCCTCTTCGAGCAGACCTGGGAGCTGGACGCCCTCAGCGTCCGCAACACCTTCAACGGCCTGCTGTGGATCGTCGGCCTCGTGCTCTACCTGGCGGTCAGCGGGTTCCTCCACGCCATCCTCGGACGCAGTCGCCTCGAGCTCTCCGCCGCGCTGCTGACCATCCCGGTGACGGCGGCGTTCCTGCTGTGGAGCGGCTACGTCCTCACCGCCAAGCGGCTCGCGCGCCCGGTGCTGATCCCCTTCGCCGTGGTCGGCGCGGTCCTGCTCGGCGCCTACTCGGTCGGCGCGACCGTGTACGTCCCGCATCTCTTCGACACCTACGCGACCCGCTACGGCGTGATCGGCGCCGTCTTCGCGATGATCTCGACGTTCTTCATCATCATGGTCATCACCGTCGCCTCCGCCGCCGCCGGCCGCGAGATCCACGACGAGCTCGACCGGATCCAGCGCGGCGAGAAGCCGGCCGAGGACGAGGTCCGCCGGCAGTGGGACGAGGTCACCGCCCAGGCCCGCTCCCGCTGGGAGACGCTCCACACCCGGATGCACGATCGCGGCGGGACGCGCCACGGGCCCTGAGCTGCAGGAGCTGCGACGCGCCCCAGTCCGGAGGAGTTGCGATGAGCGAGACGCTGAACGGCGCCTGCCAGGTCGCGTACAAGGCCCCGTGGGAGGTCATCGGCGACGACGCACCGCAGTACGACGAGAACCCGCCGTCAGGTGAGCTTGACCGTGCGCTTGAGCGTGCGGAGGCGGCCGGTGGCGTCGGTGATGGTGATGGTGATCGTGGCGGTCACCGACTTGTGGGCCTTGGTGGCCGCCTTGAGCTTCGCGAAGGCTGCCTTGGCGGACTTCTTGGTGCCGTTGGGCTTGAGCTTGAGCGTCGCGCTGTGACCGGCGGCGAGCTTGGTGGTCGTGGTGGTGAGCTTGATGGTGGCCTTGACGCCCTTGATGGTGATCGTCCCGCGCGCGGTCGCGGTGACGCGGCCGCCGGTGGGCGCGGTGACCTTCGTGCCGATGGTCAGCGAGGAGCCGGTGAGCCGCTGGCTGGTGCTGTGGGCGATGGTGGCCAGGGTGGTCTTGGCGACGGTGGGGGCGCGGCCGGGGGCGGCGGGCGTCGGCGTGCTCGCGGGCGTGGTCGGCGCGGGCGCGGGGCCGCCGCCGCCACCGCCACCGCCCGCGGCGGCGATCGTGAGCGACTGCCCGGCGCTGCCCACGTTGCCGGCGGGATCCGGAACCGTGGCGATGACGGTCCAGGTGCCCTCGCCGACGGTGGCGGGGGTCGCGTTCCACGTACCGTCGGGCTGCACGAGCGTCGTCATCGTCTGGCCGGCGATCGTGACGGTGACGGTCGTGCCGGGTGCGGCGTCGGAGGTTCCCGTGATGGTCGGGGCGAAGGCGGTGGTGGTCGCGGTCGCCCCGCCGGCGATCGCGACGGCCGGCGCGACGGTGTCGACCGTCAGGATCTGGACGAAGCTCGCCGGGTTGCCGGCGGCGTCGGTGACGTCCAGCGTGATGCGATGCAGACCGTCGAGGAGCGCGGCGGCGGTCACCGACCACGCGCCGCCGGCCTGCACCACGCCGGTCAGCACCTCGTCGCTGACGGTGACCGAGACGGCCGTGCCGGCCGGGACGTCCGCGGTCCCGGAGATGTCGGGCGTCGCGTCGTCGGTCAGCGCGTCAGATCCGCCGGCGATCGTGACCGCGGGCGGGCTGGTGTCCACGATCAGCGCCTGGCTGGCGGTGCCCGGGTTGCCGGCGGGGTCGACGACCGACGCGTCCACCGTGTAGCTGCCGTCGTCCAGCGCGACGGGCGTGACGTTCCACATCCCGGTGCTCTGCACGACCGCGACGAGCGCCTGCGTGCCGACGGTGACCTGCACGGTCGTGCCGGGCGCGACGTCGCTGGTGCCGCCGATGGTCGAGGTGGAGTCGTTGGTGGTGATCGACGGTCCGCCCTCGAGGGTGACCACCGGCGGCACGGTGTCGACGGTCAGCTGCTGCGTGGCGTCGCCGGAGTTGCCGGCGCCGTCGGTGCCCGAGGCGACGACGGGGTAGGTGTCGTTGGACAGCAGCGCCGAGCTGACCGACCACACGCCGTCGACGGGCACGGCGGTGAGGGTCTGGTCGTCCACGGTCACGGTGACGAAGGCCGGTCCCTCGACCTCGGTGGTGCCGCTGATCGTCGGGGAGGTGTCGGTCGTGGAGGCCGTGTCGCCGCCGTCGATGGTGATCACGGGCGGCGTGCTGTAGATGTCGTTGTCGTCGAGCGTGAGGGCGCCGTTGCGGGCGAGCGCCCGGCCGTTGAGGACGGTCGCGTGGCCGACCCCGATGGCGTCGAGCGCCATGAGCGTGCCGGCGAAGTAGGCGTTGGCGCCGATCGCCCCGGCGCCGTTGACCTGCCAGAAGACGTGGGACGCCTGGGCGCCGCCGGCCAGCACGACACGGCTCGCGGCGGCCATGGCCAGCGCGCCGTTGACCTGGAAGACGAACATCGCGTCCCGGTCGCCGCCGGCGTTGAGGGTCACGGTGGTGGTGTTCGACACGGCGCCGGCGATCGTGTAGAGCCCCGGCGTGATGGTCGTGCCGGCCAGCGCGCCCGGGATCGTCGTCCCGCCGGTGCGGGCGGCGACCTCGTCGTAGGCGGTGACGAGGTCGGCGTGAGCCTGGGTCGCGTCGGCGTCGCCGACGTGGGTCGCGCCGGTGACGATGCCGGGCGGGAAGCCGGTCGGCTGGCTGTCGGCCTTGACGCCGAGGTCGCCGCGCAGCGTCGTGTGCGAGGCGCCGGGGGCGCTGACGGTGTTGCCGACCGAGGCGCCGCTCAGCGCCGCGTAGCTCGCGGCCTGGCCGAGATCGACCGGATCGGCCGGCGCGGCGAGCGCGGACGGGGCCGCGATCCCGAGGCCGGCGAGCAGCAGACACGCGGCAAGCGCTCCGCGGCGGCGTACGGCGTTGACCGGGCGAGAGGACCACGACGGCAGACCGGACATGGACGAGCACCTCCAAAGGGGGCTTGAGGGCTGTCCGAGCCGGGCGGGGTGACGTTGCCGTCATGGTTGTTGTCGGCTCACGCGGCCGACTTCGTGAGCCTCAGCGGTGGCGGGTGCCCCGGACCGAGACGGTCGCGGTCTTGTGGATGGCCTTGCCGTGCGTGGGCGTGAACGTGGCGGTGATCGTGATCTTGGCCTTGGCGAGCTTCTTCAGCCCCGCCTTCGCCTTGCGGCTCGGCCGGAGGACGAGCCGCTGCGCGGCGGTGGCCGCGCGGAGGGACGCCTTGGCCGTCGCGTAGGTGACGCGCTTGCCGCCGACCTTCATGGTCGCGGTGACGGTGAGGCGGCCGGCGCCGGGAATCCTCAGCAGGAGCGTGACCGTCGTCTTCTTGATGGCCTTCTTCGTGATGGTGAACGGCACGCTCAGCGGGGCCGGCGCGGTGTGCGGCGGTAGGGCGGGCGGCGTTGCCGTCGGGGTGGCCGGCGGCGCGGTCGGGACCTCCACCGGACCGGGGAGCGGCGCCGGTTCCGGCAGGACGGTGACGGTGACCGCGGGGCTCAGCGGGCCGGAGAGGCTGGCGCCGACGTGCTGGGACAGCCGCACGGAGTAGGTGCCGGCGGGCTGCGCGAGGGTGAAGGCGAAGGCGCCCGTGCTGTCGGCCGAGCCGCTGCCCAGCGGGGTGGAGGCGCCGTCGACGAAGACGTCGATCGTCGCGCTCGGGTCGGCCGTGCCGGTGACGCGCAGGCCGCCGGTGCTGTGGTCGGGGAGCGTCGCCGTGGGCGCGTCGGGCACGACCGTGACGGCGAGTGGCGTGTCGGCACCGGTGACGCCGGCGACGGTCTGGCGGACGGCGAGCGTGTGGTCGCCGTAGGCGAGCGGCACCGTCGTGGTGAGCGACCAGGCGCCGGTGCCCGAATCGGCGGTCGCGGTGCCCAGCACCGCGACGCCCTCGCTAACCGCGATCGCGGCGCCGGGGAGCGCGGTGCCCGCGAGCCGCAGGGTCTTCGCGACCTGGCTGCCGGCGGCCGGGTCGGTCACCGCCACGGCGCCGACGCCGGTCGCGTGCACCGGAGCGCTCTGATCGGAGATGGCGGGGATCGTCGCGTCGACCTGGGCGACGGTGATCGCGTTGTCGCCGTCCAGCGCGGGGATCGTGGCGGCCCAGTCGCCGTCGGGGTCCGCGGTCACGTCGGTGATGCCGTCGCCGTCGTCGTAGAGCACGACGTGCGCCCCGGCGCTCGCACCGTCGCCGAAGAGCGCGATCGCATCGCCGGCCGCGACCGTGGCCGGCCCGTCGATCGTGATCGTCGGCGGCGGGAGGAGCAGGACGAGGCTGACCGCGATCGGGTCGCTCTCGGAACCGCCGACCGGGGTCTGCGTGACGATGAAGTATCCGACGCCGGGCGCGACGTCGACGGCCACGTCGAACGCGCCCTGGGGATCGACGGTGCCCGTGACGATCGGGGTCGTGTCGTCCGGATCCTGGTAGACGGCGATCGTCGCCCCGGGCGCGCCGAGCCCGGTGAAGTGCAGGCCCGCGGCGAGGACGGGATCGTCGCCGGTGGGGGAGGTGAGCGCGAGCGCGTCCGGATCGACGGTGACGGCGAGCGTCGCCGTCTGCGGGGTCCCGTCGACGTCCTGGCTGAGCGTCAGCGTGTGCGGGCCGTCCGTGAGCGCCGCCGTCGTCGTGAGCGACCAGCACCCGCACTCGCCGACGGTGGTCCGGCCGATCTCGCGGTCGTCGTCGTCGGTGACCGTCAGCAGCGTGTCGGCCGCCCCGGTGCCGTGCATCGCGAACGTGGGCCGCACGAGCGCATTGGGGGCCGGCGCGTCGACGGTGATGCTCGGGTCGGCGGCTGCCACCTGCGCACCGGCCCCGAGGCAGAGAACGACGAGGAGGGCGAGCAGCAGGGATCGGGGCACGTCGGCGCGACGATACCCAGGCAACCGGACACCCCGCGCTCGAAATGCTCAGCAGTGCTGACCGTGGCCGAGCGCCGCGACGCGGATCCAGCCGCGGTAGGCGAACGTCTTGTGGCCCTTCGTCTCACGGTGGGTCAGGACGCCCTGCGCCCAGAGCTGGTCGTAGGGACCGTCGGCGCCGTTGGTGCGGTGGACGTGCGCGTAGGTGGCGCGGGTGATGCGGAAGTGGTCGCCGCGGTAGGCGGGTGCGGTCGGGTGGTCGGCCGGGCCGTGCTCGACCCAGGCGTTCTCGCAGACGGCGCGGCTGCCGCGGTGGTCGGGGCCGCCCGCCGCTGACGCGCCCGCGACACCGGTCGCCAGCAGCACGGCCGACAGCGCGACGATCGTGGGGATCTTGGTGATGGACATGCCATGGGAAACGGGTGGGCGGGCGGTGGCGTGACGGCCGCCGTCCGGCGCCGGACGGTGCGGGCACCCTTGACTCCGGCGCGCGCCGCCCTCAGCCTCTCGTCCGACGCCATGACCATCGCGACCCTCGTCCGCGCCGGACTCGCCATCGCCCTGCTGGCCGCGGGCGTGTGGGCGGCCCCGGCGGCGGGCGCCGTCACGCCACCGCCCGCCGGCGCGCCGTTCGACTACCAGATCGGTGGCGCGTATCCGCCGGCCCCGGGCGTGGGGATCGTCGATCGGGATCGCACCGCCGCGCCCGCGGCCGGCGCGTACAACGTGTGCTACATCAACGCGTTCCAGACCCAGCCCGGCGCCGCCCGCTGGTGGAAGGCGAAACACCGAGACCTGCTGCTCCGGCGCAACGGGAAGTACGTCACCGACTCAGCCTGGAACGAGATGCTGCTCGACCCGTCGACGGCCGCCAAGCGGCGGGCGCTCGCCGCCATCGTGGGCCGCTGGATCGACGGCTGCCGCCGGGCCGGCTACCAGGCGATCGAGCCCGACAACCTCGACGCGTGGACGCGCTCGCAGCACCAACTCACCATGGCCGACACCAAGGCCTATGCCTCGCTGCTGATCCGCCGCGCCCACGCCGCGGGCCTGGCGATCGCCCAGAAGAACGGTGCCGAGCTGGGCAGCGCCGGCCAGGCCCTCGGGTTCGACTTCGCCATCGCCGAGGAGTGCAACGTCTACGACGAGTGCGGCAGCTACACCGCGCCGTTCGGCGACCGCGTCTACGAGATCGAGTACACCGACAACGGCGGCCCAGCGAACTTCCAGGCCGCCTGCGCGGCGCGCGGCGCGAGCATCTCCATCATCTACCGCGACCGCGACGTCGTGCCGATGGGCGCGCCGGGCTACACGTACGACGCCTGCTGAGCCTCAGGCGTCCAGCAGCACCGCCAGCGCGTCGCGGACCGCCTCCAGCCGATCGGGCTCCAGCCGGTCCAGGGCCGGCCCGAGCCACTCGCGGTCCTGGCAGCAGCGCATCGCGACGTCGCGCCCCGCGTCGGTGGCCGCGACCAGCTTGACGCGCCCGTCGCGCGGGTCGGGCCGGCGTTCGACGAGCTTGCGCTCCACGAGCCGGTCGACGAGCAGGCTGATGTTCGACGGGTCGCACCCGAACTGCTCGGCGAGCCGCCGCTGCGAGAGCGGCTCCGCGGCCGCGAAGCCGAGCGCGCGCGCCTGGGCGAGCGTCAGCCCGTGCGCCTGCGCGGAGCGCTCGAAGTCGATCAGGAACCGGCCGACCAGCTCGTACAGCGCCGCGCGCACCTCGGCGTGCTCGGTCGCCGGCTCGACGCTGAACGGCGTCACGCGCGGGCGACCGCCGCGCCGATGCCGAGGCCCGCGAGGAGCTCCAGCGACCGCAGCCGCGCGGCCTGGTCGTAGGCGCTCGTGGTGACGATCAGCTCGTCGGGCGCGTGCTCGGCCACGAAGGCGTCGAGCCCGGCGCGGACCGTGTCGGGCGAGCCGATGAACGAGCAGGTGAACATGCGCTCCAGCTCGGCGCGCTCGTGGGGCAGCCAGTACTCCTCGATCGACGCGATCGGCGGTGCCAGCAGCGACCGTTGCCGCCGGAACGCCCCGTCGATGAACGAGCGCTGCATCGAGGTGAACAGGCGGCGGGCCTCGTCGTCGGTGTCGGCGACGATGACGTTGGCCGCGAGCATCACGTGCGGCTGCGCGAGGTGCGGCGACGGCCGGAACGTCTCGCGGTAGGTCTGCAGCGCGGGCACGAGCGCGGCGGGCGCGAAGTGCGACGCGAACGCGTAGGGCAGCCCGAGCGCGGCGGCGAGCTGCGCGCCGAACAGGCTCGAGCCGAGGATCCACACCGGCACGTGCGAGCCGGTGCCGGGGACGGCCTGGATGTGCTGGCCGGGGGCGGGATCGCCGAGCAGCGCCTGCAGCTCCTGGACGTCGGAGGGGAAGGTGTCGGCGCTGGTCTGGTCGCGCCGCAGCGCGCGCATCGTCGGCTGGTCGCTGCCGGGCGCGCGGCCGACGCCGAGGTCGATGCGGCCGGGGTAGAGCGCGTCGAGCGTGCCGAACTGCTCGGCGATCACCAGCGGCGCGTGGTTGGGGAGCATGATGCCGCCGGCCCCGACCCGCAGCGTGCTCGTGCCCTCGGCGACGAAGCCGATCGCCAGCGAGGTCGCCGCGCTGGCGATGCCGGCCATGTTGTGG
>DASYBY010000653.1:0-10922 GCA_036500525.1 Baekduia sp.
GACGCCATCTCCGACTCCTCTCAACAGATCCGCGGCAGCGGGTCGCCGACCAGCTGGTCCATGACCCGCCTGCCACCGAACGACGTCTCCACGAGCACCATGCCGGGAGGCTCCGTCTTCACTTCGCCGATCACGGCGGCCTCCTCGCCGCCCTCGACCGCCCGCAGCGCCGTCAGCGCCTGCTCGGCCAGCTCGGGCGCGACGACGGCGACCAGCACGCCCTCGTTGGCCACGTACATGGGGTCGATCCCCAGGATCTCCGCGGCGCCGGCGACCGCCGGGTGCACCGGCACGGCCGCCTCGCGGACGAGCATCGCGACCCCGGACGCGCGCGCCAGCTCGTTCAACACCGAGGCCACGCCGCCGCGCGTCGCATCGCGCAGGCAGCGCAGGCCGGGTCCGGCGGCGGCGAGCAGGCCGTCGACGGCGGGCCACAGCGAGCGCGTGTCCGACGCGATCTCGGCGCCGAGGTCGAACTCGCCGCGGGCGAGCATGATCGCCGTGCCGTGGTCGCCGATGCGACCGGAGACGAGGACGCGGTCGCCGGGCCGCAACGCGTCGGGCGCCAGCCGCGCCCGCGCGTCGCGGTGGCCCAGGCCGGTCGTGCAGATGTACATCTGGTCGGCGTGGCCGCGCTCGACGACCTTCGTGTCGCCGGCGATGATCGACACGCCCGCGATGCGCGCGGCGGCGGCGATCGCCTCGACCTCCTCGCGCAGTACCTCGGCGTCCAGCCCCTCTTCGAGGATCAGCGACAGGGTGAGCGCCAGCGGCCGGGCGCCGGCCATCGCGAGGTCGTTGACCGTGCCGTTGACCGCGAGCTCGCCGATGGAGCCGCCGGGGAAGCGGATCGGCGTGACGACGAAGCTGTCGGTGGTCAGCGCCAGCTCGGCGCCGGCGACCGTGAGGCTGCCGGCGTCGGCGAGGCGGTCGAGCTCGGCCGAGGCGAAGGCGGGGACGAGCAGGCCCTCGATCAGCGCCGCGGTCGCCTTGCCGCCGGCGCCGTGGGCCATCGTGATGCGCGCGTCGCGGAACTTGGGGCGCTTGGCGCGCGCGGTCTCGATGATGCCGAGGATGCGGTCCTCACGAGACACGGTGTTTCGGCCTCCCGTCCTCGCAAGCTCGGACGTCCGGACGATGTCACTCATACAACTTCCCGCTCTCGCGCGAACCGCCCGTAGTTGTAGTACGCCGCGCACGCGCCCTCGCTCGACACCATGCACGTGCCGATCGGGCGCTCCGGGGTGCACGCGGTCCCGAAGACCTTGCACTCCCAGGGCTTGATGACGCCCTTGAGCACCTCGCCGCACTGGCACGCCTTGGGGTCGGCGATCCGCACGCCCGGCACCGCGAAGCGCCGCTCGGCGTCGAGCGGCGCGTAGTCATCGCTCAACCGCAGGCCGCTCTGGGAGATGAAGCCGAGGCCGCGCCACTCGAAGTGCGGGCGCAGCGCGAAGACCTCCGCCATCACTTCCAGCGCGCGCAGGTTGCCCTCGTAGGGCACGACGCGCTTGTACTGGTTCTCGACCTCGCAGCGCCCGTCGCGCAGCTGGGTGAGGATCATCAGGACCGACTGCAGGATGTCGACGGGCTCGAAGCCGGAGACGACGACGGGCTTGCCGTAGTCGGCGGCGATGAACTCCAGGGGGCGCGCGCCGACGACGGTCGAGACGTGGCCGGGGCCGACGAAGCCGTCGAGGCGCAGGTCGGGCGAGTCCAGCAGCGCGCGCAGCGGCGGCACGATCGTCACGTGGTTGCAGAAGACCGAGAAGTTCGGCACGCCCTCGGCGCGGGCGCGCTTGAGCGTCAGCGCGGTCGACGGCGCGGTCGTCTCGAAGCCGATCGCGAAGAACACCACCTCGCGCTCGGGCTCCTGCTTGGCGATGCGCAGGGCGTCGAGCGGCGAGTAGACCATGCGGACGTCGGCGCCCGCGGCCTTGGCCTCCAACAACGAGCCGCGCGATCCCGGCACGCGCATCATGTCGCCGAAGCACGTGAAGATCACGCCGGGCTCGTGGGCCATGGCGATCGCGTCGTCGACGCGGCCCATCGGGATCACGCACACCGGGCAGCCCGGCCCGTGGACCAGCTCGACGTTGGCGGGCAGCAGGTCGTCGACCCCGTACTTGTAGATCGAGTGCGTGTGGCCGCCGCAGACCTCCATGATCTTGACGTGGCGGCCGGGGTCGACCGTGTCGCGGATCTCGCGCGCCAGCGTCCGCCCCAACTCGGCGTCGCGGAACTCGTCGACGAAGCGCATGGTCATGCCGCGGCCTCGATCCGCGCGAGCGCGGTGCCGGCGTGGACGAGCAGGACGTCGGCGGCCGCGACGGGCAGCACGAGCGCGATCTCGACCGAGCTGCGGGCGCCGTCGCCGTCCTCGCACAGGGCGAGGTCGCGGCGCGCGTCGACGGCGACGACGCGCATCGGCGTCCCCTCGTCGCTGCAGGTGATGCAGTGGCCGTCGCCGCAGCTCATTCGATCACGCTCGCGCGCAGCTCCATGAGCTCCTGCTCGAAGTCGCGGCCCATGCCGCGCAGCAGCTCCAGCGTGGCCGCGGCCTCGGCCTCGTCGACCTTGGAGAGGGCGAAGCCGACGTGGATGAGCACCCAGTCGCCCGGCTGCACCGAGGTGCCCTCGGCGTCGAGGAGGCCGACGTTCACGGTGCGCCGCACCCCGGCCACGTCGACCCGGGCCAACCGGTTGGCCTCGTCGACGTACTCCATGACCCTGCCCGGAATGGCCAAGCACATGACCCCTCTCCCTCCGTCGGGACGGGCTGGCCTCCAACCCGCGATGTGGTCTACACCGGGTCACCCGAGGGGTGCAAGAAACTTGACCCTGGTGATCTACTGGAATCTCAGATGCCTGTTCCTGAGCATCGGGCGACGGTCGAGCGGCACCTCCTTCGGGACACGGCCTACTCGCGCCTGTGCGACGCGATCGTCGCCGGGACGCTGATGCCCGGCGAGCAGCTGCACGACGGCGAGCTGTGCACGTGGCTGGGGCTCAGCCGCACGCCGGTGCGCGACGCGCTGAGCCGGCTGGAGGACGAGGGGCTGGTCGAGACGGCGCCGCAGCGCTACACGCGGGTCACGCCGCTGCGCCTCGCCGACGCGCGGCAGGCGTTCCCGGTCCTCGCCGTGCTGCACGGGCTGGCGACCGAGCTGGCGGTGCCGCTGCTGGTGGCCGAGGACCTGGTCGCGTTGAACCGGTGGAACGACGAGTTCATGGAGCACCTGCACGCGCGGCGCCGCGACGACGCGTTCGCCGCCGACGACCGCCTGCACGCGGTGTTCGTGGAACGGTCCGGCAACCCGCACATCGCCCAGGCGCTGGAGCGGCTCACCCCGTCGCTGCATCGCGTCGAGCGGTTGAGCGCGCTGCAGCTGCCGGGCGGGCGGTCGGTCGCGCAGCACCAGGCGCTCATCGCCCGGGCGACGGCGGGCGACGCGACGGGCGCGGCCTCGGCGGCGCGCGCGAACTGGATGACGCTGGGCGCGCTGGCGGAGCGGTCGCTGGCGGTGGCGTCGTCGGAGTGAGCGGGGCGGCTCCGGATCTCGATCGGTGGCTCGGCTCGCCGACCGTCCGCACGCGGTACCGGCGCGAGGCGGCGGTGAGCGCGGAGGAGCTGTGGGCCGCGGCGCGGACGGTGCGCCTGCGCGAGTGCCGCGTGCTGGGGCGGCTGATCCGCGCCCGGATCCCGGGGCTGCAGGCGAGCCTGACCTTCGCGGAGCTGTTCCGGAGTCCGCCGTTCAACCTGTTGGAGGAGGGACCGACGTTCACGCTGTCGGGGTTGTGCGGGCGGATCTGGACCGTGCGGCGGGACTTCGCGCAGCTCGCGCGGCCGGAGGAGTTCGTGGAGTGGAAGGTGCCGGGGACGGTGCGGGTGCTGTTCGCGGATTGGGCGGAGCCGGTGGCGGGCGGCGGCGCCGCGCTGGTGAGCGAGGTGCGGATCGCGCCCGTCGACCGGCGGGCGGGGCTGTACCTGCGCGGACTGCAGCCGTTCATCTCGTCGTTCCAGGGGCTGGTGGGAAGCGAGCCGCTGAATCTCGCGGTGGCGCGGGCGGGACGGCGGTGAGGTGCGGTGGGGCTGGCGCTCCGCTCGCGGCGCGCGTTGGGGCGCGGAGCGCGGTCCGTCGGCAATGACGGGGAGGTTGGCGGTGGGCGCGCATGCCGTCCGTCCTCCGCGCGCGTTCGGGCGGGGTCGCCTGGCACCCAGGGGTCGCATATCGACCCCCAGGTGCCGCGCAGCCCGCCGGCGCCGACGGATGGCACCTGGACGTTGAGATACAACGGCCAAGTGCCATCCATCGCGCGGACGCCCACCCGATCACCACCCACGCCCCGCGGAGGACAGACCAGCGCGCGGCCACCGCCAACGCACTCGTCATCGCCGACGAACCACGCTGCACACCGCGACCACGCACCGCACGGCGCGCCAACCGCGCCGGGCCACCCGCCCCAACCCTCAACCCTCCGAAAGGGGTCAGACCCCTTTGCGAGGGTTGAGCCTCACAGCCGCGCCACCACCAGCCCCGCCGCGAGCAGCACGAGCGCCAGCGCACTCGCCTGCAGCGCCCCGTCCAGCGGCTCCAGCAGCGCCGCGGCGTCCAGCTCTATCACGCTCCCGTCGGTCAGCTCCTGGCGTCCGGACACGCCCACCGTCCGCCGCCGCAGCCGCCGCGCCGGTGTGCTGAGCCGCCGCTGGGCGCCGCTGAGCATGAAGCAGCCCAAGGCCACCAACAGCCCCTGCGGGTGGAAGTCCTCCGCGTTGATCCAGTAGCCCGTCAGCGCCGGGAACGCGCCCCACGCCGCGGCGAACCACCAGTCCGAGTGGAACCGTCCGCCGAAGAGCTCCAAGTTGTAGGCCGTGACGATGAACGCCCCCACGACCACGAACGGCACCAGCCCCACCGACACCGACACGGCACCCACGACCCCGAGCACCACCGCGCCCGCCACCGACGCCACGGCCAACCCGATCAACACGCCATCCGACAGCCGCGTCCCCAGCGGCCGGCCGTTCAGCTCGTCCAGCGCGTGCGCGCCGACGCCGACGGCGAGGAAGAACGCCGCCAGCGTCGCGAGCAGCCGGTCGCCGTGCAGCTCCGGCGCGGCGACCGCCCCGAACGCCACGTAGCTCAGGTGCCAGGCCGTGTAGGGCGGGTGGAGCAGCGTGAGGACGTCGCGCCAGCCGCCGGGCCGCAGCGCGTAGAACGCCGGGCGCTCAAGCCGGTCCGGAGCGCTCATCGGCTCGCGTGCCCCACATCACGATGCCGCCGCCGAGGCTCATCGGCCGCACGTGCACCGGCTCGATCCCGGCCTCCACCCACAGCCGGGCGACGTCCTCGCGCGAGTACCGCGTGTAGAACTCCGGGATGCTACGCGCCAGGAAGGCGCCGGTCTCACGCCACTCGCGGGAGACGATCCCGCCGAGCGCCGGCAGCCCGACGCGCACGTAGGCCATCCACAACGCGCGCCACACCGGCGCCGCCGGCACCGCGAACTCCAGCGACGCGATCCGGCCGCCCGGCTTGACGACCCGTGCCAGCTCGCGCAGCGTCGCGACCGGGTCGTCGACGTAGCGCAACAAGTAGGTGAACGTCAGGTGGTCGAACTCGCCGTCGTCGAACGGCAGCCGCTCGGCCTCGCCCTCGACGAGCAGCACGTGCCGCGCCAGCTCCGGGTCGCGCGCGAGCCGCTCGCGGGCGCGGTCCAGCATCGCCGTGCTCTGGTCCAGGCCGACGACGTCGCACCCGTAGCGGCGCACGAGCCGCTGGGCGACCATCCCCGTGCCGGTCGCCACGTCGAGCACCCGCTCGCCGCGGCGCGCGCCGACCGCCTCGACCATCGCCCGCCGCCAGCGCGGATCCTGGCCGAAGCTCAGGGCGGCGCCGACGCGGTCGTAGTGCCGCGGCAGCCCGGCGAACAGCGTCAGCGCGTGGCGCTTGCGGTCCGTCTCGCTCGTGGCGGCTGCGTCGCTCATCGCGTGCCCAGCAGGGCTTCCCCGCGGCCCCGCCCGCCACACCTTGGCCCACCCCGGTCTCATGTTGGTATCGAGTCGTGCCGTTTTCGCCGAAATCGGCCATCGCTCTGGTTCACTGCCGGTCGCCATGGATCGCACCCGGACCTCCCTGCGGCTCGCCGCCGCCCTCATCACCGTCGCCCTCGCCCTCCCCGCCGCGGCGTCGGCCACCGACTACTGCGTCGCCAACCCCGCCTGCGTCACCGGCGGCGGCGTCGACAAGGGCACGGGCACGACCGGGCTGCTGCAGGCGCTCACCACGGCCGACGCGCACGCCGACGTGGGCGGCCCCGACCGTGTGCTCGTCGGCCCCGGCACCTACAACCACGTCGGGACCGGCGCGCTGGCGGCGTTCGTGGCCGCCGACGGCGTCATCGTCCAGGGCGCGGGGCCGGCCACGGTCCTCACCCGCGACGCGATCGGCTCGAGCCCGGTGCTGAGCGTCGATGCGAGCTCCCGCGTGAGCGACCTCGCCATCGTGGTCCCGGGCGCCTCGGGGATGACCGGCGTCGAGCTGTACGGGCAGGCCGACGGCCTCACGGTCTCGAGCACGCTGAGCGCGCAGCTCGCCTTCGGCGTCAACGAGCACACCGGCGCGACCCTGACGCACGCGACGGTGACCATCCCCGGTGGCGCCGGCGTCGGCATGGTGGCCAACACCACGGTGGCCGACTCGACCATCGTGGCCGACCAGGGCATCGACGGGAGCGCCGGCCTGAACACCGTGCTGCGCTCGCGGATCCGCGCCGTCTCGTACGGGATCCTCACCTACTACTCGACGCTCGTCGTCCAGGACACGCTGATCGACCTCGGCGGCCACCCCGCCATCGGCGTCTTCGCCAACGCGAACGGCAACGGCGACTCCACCGCCGTGCTGCGCCACCTCACCATCGTCAACGGCGGCAGCACCGGTGGCGGACTGGTCGTCTCGAGCAACGGCGGCAAGGCCTCGACGGCGACGCTCCGCGACTCGGTCATCGACGGAACCTTCTCCCGGCCGATCGTGCTCGCGGCCGACGGCGGCGGCTCGACCGCGGCGCTGACCACGAGCTACTCCAGCTACGACGCCGCGGCGGTCTTCCGCTCCGGCACGAGCAGCGCGGTCACGCCGCCGGCCCCCGCGGCGACCCACCTGCTGACCGCGGCGCCCGGGTTCGTCGACGCGGCCGGCGGCGACTGGCACCTGCGGGCCAACTCGCCGCTGGTGGACGCCGGGACGCCCGGGCCGCTCGACGCCGGCGAGTCGACGACCGACGCGGACGGCCTCCCGCGGCTGGCCGGCGCGGCGCGCGACCCGGGCGCGTTCGAGGTGCAGCCGCCCGCCGCGCCGTCGGTCGTGCCGCCCGGCACGGGACCGGCGCCGATCGCGGCGCCCGGGGTCGCGCCGACGGTCCCGGCGCCGCTCACCTGGAACACGGTGGCCAAGCCCGTTCTCTCCGCGCTCGCCTTCAGCCCGCGCGCGTTCCGCGCCGGGACCGACGCCCACCTCGGCACGCGGTTGACCTACAAGTTGTCGGCCGCCGCGACCGTGACGTTCCGGGTGGAGCGGCCCGAGACGGGCCATCGGAGCGGGGCCGCGTGCGCGGCCCACGGCAAGGGCAAGAAGTGCACGCGGTACGTCGTGCTGGCGGGCAAGGTGTCGCAGAAGGGTGCCAAGGGCACCAACACGCTGCGCTTCACCGGGCGGCTGGGCAAGACCACGCTGAAGCCCGGCGCCTACCGCCTGGTCGCCCAGCCGGCGGCCGGCGCGGCGGTGCGGACCGCGTTCACGGTGGAGAAGGCCAAGCGGCGTTAGGGCAGCTTCGCGGGGTCGATCACCAGGTCGATCTCGACGATCCTGCCGCCGGCGCTCGTGATGCCGATCACGGCGATGGTCTTGCCGTGCGGCGCCACGACCACGCCCGCCGCGCCGTTGACGATCGCCGGCCGCGCGTGCTGGAGGAAGGGGCGGCCGCCGGCGAGCGCTCTGCGCGCCACCGCCTCGGCGCCGACGGTCGGCTCCTGCGCGCGGCGGGAGTCGGCCCCGGCGTCGGTGTTGAACACCACGTCGGGGTCGAGCACGGCGACCAGCGCGTCGAACTCGCCCTCGCGCGCGGCGGCGAGGAACGCGTCGACCAGCTCGCGCTGGCGCCCCAGGTCCGTCTCGACGGCGGGCGCGCCGCGCACCCGGCGCCGCGCCCGGCTCGCCAGCTGCCGCGCCGCGTCGGGCGTGCGGTCGATCATCGGCGCGATCTCGCCGAAGGACACCCCGAACATGTCGTGCAGGACGAACGCGAGCCGCTCCTTCGGCGCCAGCGTGTCCAACACCACCAACAGCGCGAGACCGACCGAATCGGCCATCACGGCCTCCTGCTCGGGCGTCGCGGCGCCCTCGGCGGCCGGGGTCACGACCGGCTCGGGGAGCCAGCTGCCGACGTACTCCTCGCGGCGCGCGTTGCGGGCGCGCAGCATGTCGAGCGCGACGCGCGCGACGACGGTCGTCAGCCACCCCGCCAGGTTGTCGATGGCCTCGGCGTCGGAGCGGCTGAGCCGCAACCACGCCTCCTGGACCGCGTCCTCGGCCTCCGACGGCGAGCCGAGCATCCGGTAGGCGACCGCGCGCAGCCGCGTGCGGTGCTCCTCGAACTCCGTCGCCAGCAGGCCATCGTCGGTCACGTGTCACATCCTCTCGTCGCGGTCCGTCAAAGGAGTGACGGATCGCGCGGCGTCAGTGTGACCGCCGCGGTCCGCGGCCCCTCTTCTCCCCGACTTCGGAGGTCTCCCCCATGGCGCCGGCATCCGCTGAACCGTCCTTCCTCGCCACGCCCCGCGGCAAGCTCACGCTGCTGCTGCTGTGCGCGGTCGCGTTCCTCGACTTCATCGACGGGTCGATCGTCAACGTGGCCTTGCCGTCGATCCGCGATGACCTGCACTTCTCCGTCCAGGGCCTGCAGTGGGTCCCGAGCGGCTACCTGCTCACCTACGGCGGGTTCATGCTGCTGGGCGGCCGCGCCGCGGACCTGCTCGGGCGCCGCCGCGTGCTGGTGGCAGGCACGATCGTGCTGGAGCTCGCGTCGCTGAGCGCCGGGCTGGCGGGCAGCGAAGGCATGTTGGTGGCCTCGCGGCTCGTGCAAGGACTCGGCGCGGCGATGATGCTGCCCGCCGCGCTCTCGCTGCTGACCACGACCTTCGCCGAGGGCAAGGATCGCAACACGGCGCTGGGCGTCTGGGGCGCGGTCGCCGGGCTGGCCTCGGCGGTCGGCGTGCTGGCGGGTGGCGTGTTGTCCGAGGGCCCCGGCTGGCGCTGGGTGTTCCTGGTGAACTTCCCGGTCTGCCTGCTCGTGCTCGGCGGGATCTTCTGGCTGATCCCGGGCGGCGAGCGCGCCCGCGCGACGCTCGCGCGCTTCGACCTCCGCGGCGCCGTGCTGGCCACCGGCGGAATGCTGCTGTTGGTCTACACCTTGGTCAAGGCGCCGGATGTGGGCTGGGGCGCCGCGCGGACGCTCGGCGGACTGGCGTTGGCGCTCGCGCTCCTCGCGGCGTTCGTGGCCAACGAGGCGCGCAGCGACGACCCGCTGCTGCCGCTCTCGATCTTCCGCGTCAAGGGCCTCGCCGCGGCCGACACGGCGCAGCTGATCGCCGTTGCCGGGTTCTTCTCCATGTTCTTCTTCCTGACGTTGTACATGCAGAACGTGCTCGGCTGGTCGCAGATCCAGGCGGGGCTGGCGTATCTGCCGCTGTGCTTCGGCGTCGCGATCGCGGCGGGCGTCGCCTCGCAGCTGCTGGGCCGGACCGGCACGCGGCCGGTGATCGTCGCGGGATCGCTGATCGCCGCCGGCGGCGTCTGGTGGCTGTCGCGGATGCCGGTCGACGGGTCCTACGTCGCCGATCTGCTGCCGGGGCTGCTGATCACGTCGGTCGGGCTCGGCGCGGTGTTCGTCGCCGTCACGACGGCGGCCAACGCGGGCGTGCCGGCGCATCAGGCGGGGCTGGCGGCGGCGCTGCTCAACGCCTCGCAGCAGGTCGGCGGCGCGCTCGGCCTGGCGATCTTCTCGGCGATCGCGACGTCGCACACCGACGCGCGGCTCGCGGCCCACGCGCCGCCGGCCGAGGCGCTGACCTCCGGGTTCCAGCGGGCGCTGCTGGCCAGCAGCCTGTTCCTGGTGGCCGCGGCGGTCGTGGCGCTGCGGGCGACCAACACGCGGGGCGAGGTGGCCGCCGAGCCCGCGGGCGGGGCGCCGACGGCCGCCGCCCTCGGACCGGTGTGAGCCGCGCGGCGCGGCGGGCCCTTCGCGGGCCCGCCGCGGCTGCGGGTCGCTCAGGCGTCGACCGCGTAGATCGTGCCCGTGAGGTCGCCGACGTAGATCTTGCCGGCGTTCTGGCCGAGCGCGATCACGGGGGCGGCGAAGCCCGTCAGGAACGGCTTGGGCTTGCCACCCTTGACCGGGAGCGTCGCGACGACCGGCTTGCCGTCGCCGATGCCGCCGAACAGCGAGACGTAGAGCGTCGAGCCGATCGAGGTGATGCCCATCGGCGAGGCATGCTTGGGCAGCGTGATCAGCGGCTTGGTGAAGCCCTTGCAGGTACTCGCGAAACCGAACTGGCACTTGGGGTAGCCGTAGTCGTCGCCGGGCTTGGCCACGACGATCGCGTCCTCGGGGATCTTGCCCTTCTCCTGGCCGAGCACGCCCACGTAGGGGTACTTGCTGCCCTTCGGGAAGTACAGCTGGAACGGCTGGCGCAGGCCTTCGGCGACCGTCTTGAGGTTCTTGCCCGTCGCGGTCATGGAGATCACGGACTGGGCGTGCGGCGACGGGTCTCCGCCCGGATCGAACTTCTCGCGGAAGCTGACGCCCGCGTAGAGGCGGTTGTCGGGGCCGAAGGCAATGCCGTTGTATCCGCCCTTGAGGCCGCT